>JAFSYM010000001.1 GCA_017450005.1 Clostridia bacterium | reverse complement strand
GACTGTCCGAAAACACCATACACGCATCTTTTTGGCATATTTTCCGCCCGATTTTGTCAAAAAATTTTACAATACGACAAGTATTCCTTCAATTTTTTGCCTTCATCGGACGAAAAATCTTCTCAAAAATCTGCATATAGCGAGTTTTCAGACAGTCTGCTTGCTTTTTGGTACGAATGGGTCTATAATATAAAATGTAATTACAGGATACTGAAGGAGAAAAACTCATGCGTAAGACTAAAATCGTGTGTACAATCGGACCGGCCACTGACAACGAAGAAACGATGCGCGCGCTGATGCTTTCGGGCATGAATGTGGCGCGGTTCAACTTTTCGCACGGCGACTATGAAACGCACCTCGCACGCCTGCAGCAGGTCGTGCGTATGCGCCATGCGCTGGATCTGCCCGTGGCCACCATGCTTGACACCAAAGGGCCGGAAATCCGTCTGGGCAAATTTGCGGGCGGCAAGCCGGTCGAAATCCGCGACGGCGACACATACACGCTCACCACGCGCGACGTACCCTGCACGGCCGAGATCGGCGCCGTCAGCTTCAAAAACCTGCCGCAGGATGTCGACGCCGGCGTGCGCATCCTCATCAACGACGGCGTGATTGAACTGGTCGTGCGTCAGGTGATCGACACGGACATTGTGTGCGAGGTCATCCACGGCGGCAAGCTCTCCGACAACAAGGGCATCAACGTACCCGGCGTGCAGCTCTCCATGCCGTATCTGAGCGAGCGCGATATGAACGACCTCGAATTCGGCGCAAAGCACGGGTTCGACTTCATCGCCGCGAGCTTTGTGCGCTCTGCGGCGGACGTGAATTATCTGCGCAAATTCACGCGCAGCCTCGGCTGGACGGACGTGCGCATCATTGCCAAAATCGAAAATGCCGACGGTGTGGAAAACATCGACGAAATCATCGAGGCGGCCGACGGCATTATGGTCGCGCGCGGCGACATGGGTGTGGAAATCCCCTTCGAGCAGATTCCCGCCATTCAGAAACGCATCATCCGCAAGGGCTACATCGCGGGCAAGCAGGTTATCACCGCCACGCAGATGCTCGAAAGCATGATCTCAAATCCCCGCCCGACGCGCGCGGAGATCACCGACGTCGCCAACGCGATCTATGACGGCACGAGCGCGATCATGCTCTCCGGCGAGACGGCTGCCGGCAGCTTCCCGGTCGAGGCCGTGCAGACCATGGCGCTGATCGCCGAAACGACGGAAGGCAACATCGACTACAAGCACGATCTCACCGTGCACCGCACCGAAATGCAGGACACCATCGCCGACGCCATCGCGCACGCGACGGTCACAACGGCGCACGACCTGAACGCCCGCGCAATCCTGACCGTTTCGCTCAAGGGACAGACTGCCAGACTGATTTCCAAGTATCGTCCCGCCTGTCCGATCATCTGCTGTACGCTCACCGAACGCGTCTGCCGCCAGATGAATCTGAGCTGGGGCGTCACGCCGCTGATTATCGGCGAGAAGGACAACACCGACGCGCTCTTTGCCGCCGCCGTCGACGCGGCGAAAGCGGCAGGCCTCATCCGCACGGGCGACGTCGTTGTCATCACGGCCGGCGTGCCGCTGGGCGTATCCGGCACAACGAACCTGATGAAGGTTGAAAAAGTTTAAGGCATAACCAGAAACGAAAGAACAAAAACACCGGTTCTGTCCTTTGTGTCCTTTCTGTCCCGCACATCAGAAAAGCACCGGAGAAAACGGCATCTGTATTTACAGCCCCTCAGTGCCTGATCTATGATGTTCATGGACAGCGCCAAAAACCTGGTGATTGAAAAACGAAAGGTTCTTCTTCCGTGAGATCGGAGGAAGAACCTTTTTCGGCATTGCGCAAAAACAAATCATTTTGTCTTTCGATATATGTATTTTTTCAGAAAGCCGCAGACCAGATTGACCGCGGTCCACCAGAGCGCAGGGACGGGACGCATGCCCTCCCCTTCGTGCCAGAGCGCGTAGTGGAACCGCACAAGCCGCATCGGACTCTGCCCTCGGTTGGTGATCGAGCCGCCGGAGCGCACGCGGTACACAGCCAGCGTTTCCGGCAGCAGTACGGCGGTCGCCTTGCGGCTGACGCGCAGCCAGAGCGCGTAGTCATTGCGCTTTTTGAGATCGGCAATCTGTACAAGGCCGACCGCCTCGCGGTCGTACATCACCGTCAGGCACCCCATATAGTTGAACGTGCGCATGCGCAGCCGGCCGATCCGGCGCGGGCCTGTCCGGAGAACGCCCGTGCGCCGTCCCTGCTCGTCCATCTCTTCATAATTCGTGTAGGAAAACGTGACGCCGTTCTCCTGCATAAACCGCACCTGCTTTTCCAGTTTATCCGGCGTCCACAGGTCGTCGGAATCGAGAAAGGCGACGTACTTTCCCCTCGCCTCGCGCAGCGCACGGTTGCGGCTGACCGCTGCGCCGCTGTTGCGCTCGTTTTTGAAATAGCGAATGCGCTCGTCATCGAAGGATGCGACCACGTCGTCCGTTTCGTCCGTCGAGCAGTCGTCGACAATCAGCATCTCCCAGTTCGTGTACGTCTGCGCGCGGACAGATTCAATCGTCTGCCGCAGAAAAGCCGCCGTATTGTACGACGGCGTAATGATGGAAACCAGCTCGTTCATTTGTCCTCTTCCTTATTCTGCTCGCCCTCGAGTACGCCGTCACGGCGCGCCACGGACAAAATCGTTTTCAAAAAACAGCGCACGTCCATCGAGAATGCCGCAAAACCGCCGCGGCGCAGCGCGCGCACATAGTCGCCGTCGAGTTTCGCCTTGACCTCGATCTCCAGCTCGTCCCGTCCGTTGACCTGCGCCCAGCCCGTCAGACCCGGCAGCACGCCGTTTGCGCCGTACTTGTCGCGTTCGGCAATCAGGTCGTCCTGATTCCACAGCGCGGGGCGCGGTCCGATCAGACTCATTTTGCCGCGGAAGATGTCCCAAAGCTGCGGCAGCTCGTCAAGACTCGACCGGCGAATGAACCGCCCCGTGCGCAGAATGTACTGCTGCGGATTTTCCAGCATGTGCGTGGGCACGTCGTGCGGCGCGGACTGCTTCATGCTGCGGAATTTATGCAGTGAAAAGTACGTGCCGTTTTTGCCCACACGCTTCTGCCGGAACAGAACGGGGCCGGGATCGTCCGCAAAGATGAGCAGCGACGCAAACGCAAAGAAGGGGGACAGAACGATCAGACCGAAAAAGGACAACGCCTGATCCAGCGCGCGTTTGACGTATTTTTCATACGCCGTCTCTTTTTGCGTCCGCACAGGCTTTTCGTCGCGGTCGGTCAGCTTCGCCAGCAGCGCAAGCACAATATACAGCGCCAGCAACGCCCCGACGACGATCGCTGCGATCACCCACGCGCGCGTATTCGGTTCATGCATTCTGTTCACCCCTTTCTCAGTAGTCTGTGGTCAGTAGTCAGTAGTCAGTGGACAGTGAATGTTATTGGATCGGTTCAAAGTCCGCGACGCCGTGCTTGCACAGCGGGCAGACGAAATCCTCCGGCAGCTCGCCCTCGTGGACGTATCCGCAGATCTTACATACGTAGCCCTTCTTGCCCTCGGTCTGGGGCTTCGGCTTTACGTTCTCCTGATAGTATGTATACGTCATCGTCTCCACGTCGGAAATCACGCGCGCTTCGGTCACGGCGCAGATGAACATGCCGTGCGTGTCGAGGTCGACATACTGCTCCACCTTCAGCGACATAAACGCATTGATGAAGTGCGGCAGGAACACAAGTCCGTTGTCCGAACGCAGCACTTCGCTGCCGGCAAACTTATCCGCGTTGCGGCCGCTCTGGAAGCCGAAGGTCTCAAACACACTGAACGGCGCGTCCTTCGACAGACAGTTGACGTTCATCACGCCGGTCTGGCGGATCACGTGGTGGGAATAATTCTGCTTGTTGATGGTCACGGCAATGCGGTTGGGCGTGTTCGTTACCTGCGTGACGGTGTTGACGATCAGGCCGTTGTCCTTCTGGCCGTCGTTGGACGTGACGACATACAGGCCGTAGCCGATGCGGAACAGCGCGGTCAGATCGTTCTTGTTGGCCGTCTCGTCATGCTGGGCGAGGTAATCCTTGCACAGCTCGTCCGCCATCGCCGTGATCTGCGCCTTGTTGTCGTCGTTCATCGCGGATTTGATGGTCACGGTCGACTCGGTGAAGGTCAGGTTTTTGCAGCCCTCAAGCATTTTGCGCATGGTCTTGGCGGCCAGAGGCGCCCAGCTTCCGTTTTCGATCAGGCCGACGATGCGGTTTTTGAATCCGCGCTCGACCAGCTCACGGATGAACGTGTGCATAAAGGGGAAGATTTCCGCATTGTAGGTCGTCGTGGCCAGCACGATCTTGCCGTAGCGGAACGCGTCCTCGACGGCCTCGGCCATATCGCAGCGCGCAAGGTCGTTGATTGCGACCTTCGGGCAGCCCTTCTCCTCCAGCTCCTTGGCGAGCTGCTCCACGGCCTTCTTCGTGTTGCCGTAAACCGATGTGTAGGCGATCATCACGCCCTCTGTCTCGGTGCCGTAGGACGACCAGGTGTTGTACAGATCAAGGTAATAACCGAGATTCTCCGTGAGCATCGGCCCGTGCAGCGGACAGATGATCTGAATGTCGAGCGCAGCCGCTTTTTTGAGCACGGCCTGCACCTGCGCGCCGTATTTGCCAACGATGCCGAAATAGTATCTGCGCGCCTCGCACGCCCAGTCCTCGTCCGCGTCCAGCGCGCCGAACTTACCGAAACCGTCGGCCGAAAACAGCACCTTATCCGTGCTGTCGTACGTCATGATGACCTCCGGCCAGTGCACCATCGGCGCGGTAATAAAGTGCAGCGTGTGCGCGCCCAGCTCCAGCGTATCGCCCTCGCCCACCGTCAGACGGCGGTCGGCAAAATCGACGCCGAAGAAGTTCTGCATCATCGGGAACGCCTTGGCCGAGGCGACGATCGTCGCGTTCGGATACAGCGCGGCAAACTGGCGGATGTTGGCCGAATGATCCGGCTCCATGTGCTGCACAATCAGGTAGTCGGGCGTTCTGCCGCCGAGCGCGGCCTGCAGGTTGTCGAGCCATTCGTGCGTGAAGTGCGCGTCCACCGTGTCGAACACGGCAACTTTTTGATCGAGGATCACATAGGAGTTGTACGCCATGCCGTTTTCGACAACGTACTGTCCCTCAAACAGGTCGATCTGATGGTCGTTGACGCCGATATAGCGGATGTCTTTGGTCAGGTTCATAAGTCGGTTCCTTTCTTTTCTGTCTTATTCGCCGAGAATGGGTTTGTTGCAGACCATGAAGGTCGTGCGCTCGTGAATCGTGCAGCGGCCGTGGTTCAGGTCATAGCCGCCGTGGTCGGTCGTGATGAGGATCAGCCAATCCTCGGTTTCGTATGTATCACGCGCCTGAATCTGCTCGATCACCATTTTGCCGTGCGCTTCGGCGTCGTAAAACGCCTGCTCATACTTCGGGTTCTTCGGATCGAAGCCGGACGTGTGTCCCACGTGGTCGGTGTATTCAAACGTAAAGAAGATGAAGTCCGTGCAGTCCTTCTGCGCAAGGTCGTTCATGATGTTGCTGAATGTACCGTCGTCGTCCTCGGCCTGCAGGAAGGTGACCGGCAGACCCTGCTCCTGCACGTACTGCTTTTCGGGGTAATAGGTCGTCAGGCGGCCGTTGAGATGCCCCGGCCACGATACGTAAAAGGCGGAATTGTCGATCGTGCCGTCCTGTACGAGCGTTGTGAGCATCGTCAGGTGATCGTTCGATTTCGGCTGATAATTGCGGCGGATGCCGTGCACGTCCGCCCATGCGCCGGTGAGCATCGAGCACCAGCCGGGCGCCGTCGACGTCGCCTGCGTGTTGACGTACGGATAATTCACGCCGCCGCAGTAGGAGAAGACGGTGTGTCCCTCTTTGCCCAGCGTGAGGATGGCGCTCTGCTGCGGATCCTTGGCAAAGCCGAGCATGTCGGCGCGGCAGCCGTCATAGCCGATCACGATCGCCTTTTTCTCCGTCTTGCCCGCGGGCAGCGGCGAACGGAAGTGGTCGCAGATCAGGCTGTATACGCGCGTCTGCGGCACGGCCGTTTCCGGCGTGTTTTCAAACATGGACTGGATCGCGTCGATCCGCGCCATATACTTTTCGGGCGTGTCCCAGTGGTTGGTGCCGAACAGCGAGCCGGCCGTCATCAGAACCGTCGTCACGATCCAGATCACAATTTTGTGCAGAACAAGTTTCATAGTTTTTCTCCTTTATGCCAATGCAATTTTGATCACGATTTTGGTCACGGTCTGCGGCGCGCCGTCCGCGTGCAGACACGGCATGTGCGCGTCCTGCGGCAGCAGCAGCACGCATGTGCCGGCGGACAGACGGATATCCATGCCCGTCTCCCCCGTGTAGAAAGCGATGTCGCCGCCCTTTGAATATTCCTCGCGCGTTTCGCGCAGCGTATCGCCCAGCGCCGCCCAGCCGATGCACTCCGTGCCGCGGATCATCACCTGCAGATCGGCGTATCTGCGGTGCGCTTCAAACTCGGCGCCGTCGCGGGATTTGGTCGTATATGTAGAGACGTTGGCAAAGATGCGCTCGCCGTCAATCTCGTACCGGCCGTCCGGTTTCGGCGCGCGCGCGAAATCCTGCGCAAACGCCGCCGCTTCCCGCAGACCCGGAAGCACGTCCGCATACGACGCGATGTTATCAATGGTGTCAAAAATCATGCCTGCGCCTCCTTCTTTCTGCGTTTTTCTTTTTTCAATCCGGCCGTCGGGTCGGAATAGAAGTCGATGCCGTCAATCGGCTTCGGATGACGCACGGCGCGAATCCAGAACACAATCAGCAGCACAAGGCACACCGCCGCCAGCGCCATGCTCACAAGCTGCGAGACACGGAACGCGCCGATGTACAAACTGTCGGTGCGCAGCCCCTCGACGAACGCGCGCTCCGCGCCGTACCACACGCCGTACGCGAGGAACATCTGCCCGCTGAATTTGCGCAGTTTCCGGCACAGAATATACAGCACCAGCACGCCCAGCAGGCACCACAGCGACTCATACAAAAACGTCGGATGCACGTACGCTTTGTTTTCGAGCGTGCCCGGCTGCACGGAAAACCCCTCGGCGGCAAACTGCGCCTGATGCGAGCGGATGTACTGCGCGGTCTTTTCGCTCCACATACCCCACGGCAGGCTCGTATTGACGCCGAACGCCTCCTGATTGGCAAAGTTGCCCCAGCGGCCGATCCCCTGCCCGACCAGCAGGGAAATCCCCACGCAGTCGAGCAGATTGAGGAAGTTGAGTTTGCGCACGCGGCAGGTAATGAACGCGGCGAGGATGCCGCCGATGATGCCGCCGTAAATGGCCAGTCCGCCGTTCCAGATCTTGATGATCTCGGCGGGATGCTGCCCGTAATACTCCCATTCAAAAACACAGTAGTACAGCCGTGCGCAGACGATACCGGCAAGCGTGCCGTAAATGAGCACGTCCACCATTTTGTCCAGACTCATTTTCCACGTGTACGCAATCCGGCCGCCCAGCAGCGCCGCGAGCAAAAAGCCGAAGGCGATGATTGCACCGTACCAGCGGATCGTGATCGTATGACCGAACAGATCGAACTGCGCCAGAATCGAGCTGACCTTAAACGCATGCGGCAGCGCTTTGAAATATACGTCCGTAAAATCCATTTACGCTTCCTTTCCGTCCGCGGGCAGCACGACCGACAGCGCCGCCGTTTCGTCGTCCAGTATTTCCTTCAATCGCGCGTTGACGTCCTCAAGCGTCATGTCGCGGCACACACGCGCGCGCTCGAACAGGTCGTCTCCGGCAAAGTACGATTCGACCATATCCACCGCGACGGACTGCACGTCGTTGAAGCCCATGACGATCCGTCCGTACAGCTTGCGGCGCGCGCGCTCGAAGCTCTCGCGGTCGATTCCGGTCTGCCGCGCGGCAGCGACGGCCTTGCGGATCTCGGCGGCGGCACGTTTCGGGTCGGCGGACTCGCCGGAAAACTCACAGTTCGCGTAGCCGAATCCGTAGAAATACTGCGCGCCGAAGCCCGTGTTGATCAGTCCCTCGCGCAGCAGCCGCTCATACAGCGCGGACGAACGTCCGGCGACAGCGTCGAGCAGAACCTCGGTGCAGAGCACTTCCTTCCCCGTGCGTTCGGGTGCGGAAATCGCTTCCTTGTAGCCGAGCGCAAAACTCGGCACGTTGACGGGCATGCGCTCCTCGATATAGCTCTGCGCGGGCGCTTTCGGCTCGGGCACGAACTCGCGCACGGCGCTCTTGCCGACTGCGGGTTTGAGCACCTTATCCGCCACGGCCAGCACTTCCTCAACCGTCGCGTTGCCGGCCACGGCCAGCACCATGTTGTGCAGATTATAGAAGTTGCGGTAGCAGTCGTACAGCAGATCTGCCGAGATTTCGGCGATCGTCTGCTCGGTGCCGGCTATGTCGATGCGCACCGGATGGTGGTGATACAGCGCGCGCAGGAGGTTGAACTCCACCTCCCAGTCGGCGGAGTCGCGGTACATGCGGATTTCCTGCCCGATGATGCCCTGCTCCTTGCGCACGGTCTGCTCGGTGAAGTACGGCGACTGCACGAAGTCGAGAAGAATCTCCAGATTCTCGCTGAAACAGGCGGCGCCGGAAAACAGATACGCCGTCATATCGAACGACGTGAACGCGTTGGCGTTGGCGCCGGTCTTGGCAAAGCGGGCGAACGCGTCCAGATCTTCGCTCTCGAACAGCTTGTGCTCGAGGAAGTGCGCCGTACCCTCCGGAATGGCGCGGAACGAACCGTCCGGCTGCTCGATTCTGGTGTCGATCGAGCCGTATTTTGTGGCGAACAGCGCGAAGCTGCTCTTGTAGCCGTCCTTGTGCAGCACGCGGATGGTAAGACCCGACGGATGGCGGATCTCGCGGTAGCTCTCGCCCAGCAGCACGTCTGTATACAGTGTGTCACGCATGATGTTCTTCCCCCGTTCCCGCCAGCATAAAGACTGTGTCCGGCGTGATTTTTTGTGCCGCGGCCTGCACCTGCTCGAGCGTCACGGCGTCGTATTCCGCAATGCGCTGCTGCGGTGTTTTCGCCGTGCCGCGGAAAATCTGATTGGCGTACCATGCGCACAGCACGTCGGGCGAATCGGTGTAGCTGCGCACGGAATCTCGCAGCGAGCGCAGACTCGTTTCCAGCATTTCCGCGTCAAATTCGCCGTTCTGCACCGCGCGAAGCTGCTCTAAAATCGCCTCGCGCGTCTTGCTTTCGTTTTCGGTTTCGATCCCGCTCGAAACAAGCAGGATGCCTTTATCCCGGTTGAGACGCGCGGCGCAGAAATAGCACAGGCTCATCTGCTCGCGCACAATCGTAAAGAGCTTGGAATACGTGCCGCCGCCGAAGATGTCTGCGGCGACCGTCATGGCCGGGTCCATATCCTCGCTCGCGTGCATACCGCAGCGAAAGCCCATAACCAGCGTGCCCTGCATGAGCGGCTGCGTCTCGCGCTCGTATTTTTCGCCCGCAGCGTCCGGGATAAACTGTGTTTCGATGGCGGCAACGCGCCTTTCGAGTGTGCCGAAACGCGCACTGAGCTGTCCGCGCACCGCGTCGGGCGTGCCGCTGCTGACGGTCACGATGCGGATGACCGCCGTCTCAAGCGCCTCGCGCCAAGCGGCGTAGACTCTCGCGCCCGTGAGCGACTCAATCTCCTGCGCCGTGCCGTACCGGTTGCGGCTGTACGCTTCATCCGCGCACATCACTTCCTCGCAGCGCCGGCGCGCATACGTGCGCTTGTCGTCGTCCTCGGCGCGCATACGCTCAAGCAGCAGACGTTTTTCCGCGTCGATGTCATCCTGCGGGAATGTGCCGTCCTCTAACTTCGGCTCAAACAGCATATCCAGCAGCAGACGCACCGCCTCGCCGCTGACGCTCTCACCGTCGAGCGCGAAACGGTCGTCGATCGCGCTCAGCGACAGATTCAGAATCTGCGCCTCACCCTTTTTCATGACGGATGCGCCGAGCACCGCGCCGTACAGCGTGTCGAGCCGTCCATTGAGCGACGTAACAGACGGGTATGCGCGGCAGCTTCTGCGCAGCAGGTACGGCAGCGCCGCCTTGGCTGCAATATCGCCCGCAAGCGGCAATGCCATCATGATGTTTATTTTACAGGTTTTGAACATATCCGTCTGCACGGCGCACAATTCCACGCCGTCAGCAATCGTCATAAGCAGCGGTTCGGACAAAAAGACCCCTCCTATACTCGTATAATAATTTATTATACATCCTTAACAAGATAAATTCAAGAAAATTATTTCCGGCCTGCGGCACGCAGCGAAATCATGCAGACGTGCGGTTCCGATGAAACTCTTTTTTCCGATGGGCGGGACAAAATGGACAGAAAGGACAGAACCGATATTTTGCCGTTGACCGCATGCGCGGAATATGGTATTCTGAAAAGCGGAAAGGATGTGTTCTGCATGAACGAATATCAAATTGACCGCCTGCTTCAAGTACAGATTGAAAGCGGTTGCTTCGACGCCTCGCTGTCGCATGTATGGGAGGACGACGTGCTGCTGCTTACGCTGTCGCTGCGCGCAGACGCCCCCGTCACGCCGGAAAAAGTCTCGCTGAGTTTTGAATGCTTTGTGCCGGATGCGTTTGCGCTGTGGACGCCGAACGCCGGAGACGACCGGTTTCTGCGTGCCGACTGGGGCGCGACCCATATTGACTCGCGCAGCGCGTGCGGCGCGCCCGTGCTGTGCCTGCATACGCAGACCGGCGAAAACCGCCTGACCGTATCGCTCTCGGACGCCGGCGAAGCGTGCCGTATCGGGTGCGGCGTCAGCGAGGAACGCGCAAACTATCTCTTTGTCGTTGAATTTTTTACGGAGCTTGCGTCGCCGATTGACCGCTATACCGCACAGATCCGACTGGATATGCGTGCTGTGCGTTACGAAGCGGCGCTCGACGCGGCGCGTGCGTGGTGGGACACACTCTACCCGCCCTGCCGCGTACCGGACAGCGCGCGCGAACCGTTGTATTCGTGCTGGTACAGCATGCATCAGCAGGTATCGACGGAAGACATTGTTCGCGAATGCGCGCTTGCCGCGCCGTACGGCATGAAGGTTGTGATTGTCGACGACGGCTGGCAGACCGACGACAACAACCGCGGCTACGCGTTTTGCGGCGACTGGCAGCTCGCGCGCAAAAAGATCCCTGACATGGCCGCGCTGGCCGACTGCGTGCACGCGCTGGGCATGAAATTCATGATCTGGTACTCGGTGCCGTTTGTCGGCAAAAACAGCGAAAACTACACGCGCTTTCTCGGCAAGTACCTCTATGAAATTCCGTGGCTGAACACGTCTGTGCTCGACCCGCGTTTTCCGGAATGCCGCGCGTTCCTGGTCGAAACATACCGCAAGGCCGTGCAGGCGTGGCATCTGGACGGACTCAAGCTCGACTTCATCGACTCGTTCCACCTTGACGACGAATCAAGCGCGGATTTTGACGCGATGGACTGCATCTCGCTCGAAGAAGCCGTGCAGAAGCTGCTGACCGAAGTGTGCGGCGCGCTCAAAGCCGACAACCCTGATTTTCTGATTGAGTTCCGCCAGAGCTATATCGGACCCGTTATGCGTCAATACGGCAACATGCTGCGCGCGGGCGACTGTCCCTACAGCGCGGGCACCAACCGCCGAAGCTGTACGGCGCTGCGGCTGACGAGCGGCGGCACAGCCGTGCATTCGGATATGGTGATGTGGAATCCGCAGGAGTCCGCGGAGACAGCCGCCGACCAGCTCACGGCGATCCTCTTTGCCGTGCCGCAGGTTTCCGTGCGCATCGAGAATCTGCCGCAGGATCAGCAGGCCATGCTGCGTTTCTATCTGGATTTCTGGCGGGAGCATCGGGACGTACTGCTGGACGGCAAGCTCACCGCTGACGAACCGCACGCAGGCTACACGCGCATCAGCGCCGAAAAAGACGGCGAAAAAGTGATCGCACTCTACGGCAGACGCGACGCGGTAATCACCGGCTGCACACGCGGCGCCGTCGTCAACGCATCCGCCGACAATGCGCTGCTGATCGAAAGCGACGCGTCGCGTGAATACACTGTCTGCGACTGCACCGGCCGCGAGCTCTCACACGAGACGCTCCCCGCCGGACTGCACACACTGCGCGTCCCGCATTCCGGCATCGCGTTCTTTGCGTAATCCAAAAGCGGCGCACCGCATTCCCCCCTGTCCCCGAAAGCATGGGAATGGAACATCGTAAAACTCGACGTCGACAAAGACTCGGCAGAGACAGAAAAAAGAACAGCCCTCAAAGCAGCACAGCCGCTTTGAGGACATTCTTTTTTCGAGATATTTGTACTGAAACATTTAATCAACCATGAAAACAGACTATCTCTCGTAATAGTTCTGTTTTCATACATGGACAAAAAACTGTATAGTTTAATTCCCAAGTTTTTCAAAGAGAACCCGATTTCTTTTTTCAGAGTCATTCCTTATTGTTCATACGATAACACTTCAATATAGGATCCTATTACACTTGCGATGCCGGAAGAAAACAATAATCAAAAAAATCTGTTTTTTGGTCAACGTACTTTTTCATTTTTTCAAGCACTTGTTTTAGCCGGTCGACCGGTTTTAAAAGATCCTGATCGACCGTTTCAGCGCCGATCACTTCCACTTATTCCGCGTCGCTGTCTATTATGTAATGCGACCCAAAGCGCATCCCTGTTTCGTCCGAAATCGTCATCGATACCAAACGCCGTACGAATACGTTCAAACATTTCCATATAGTATTTGCAGCCGGTTAAATCTATACGAACCGTTTTCTTGCCCCGCATGGCAATACACCTTGGAATGATTTAGCAGTCAGAATTACTTCGTACTGTGCTGCATAACCCATTCGTGCAGCGCTTCGTACCGCATGGAGCCGTCTGCGACGGACAGGCCGATATGAATAATATCTTCGTTGGTCGCGTCGATGTGAATGCCGTTCATTTCTAAAAATGTCAGCATGATAAAAACGCCGATGCGTTTGTTGCCGTCCACGAACGCATGATTGGAGATGAGCGCATAACCGAGCCGTGCGCCTTTTTCCTCTATGGTCGGGTATAAGTCGACGCCGCCGAACGTCGCAAAGCAGCCCTCCAATGCCGATTCCAGCAGACCGTTGTCCCGCACGCCGACACTCCCGCCTGTTGCGTCCGCCATCAGCTGATGCAGGCATAACGCTTTTTCTTTGGTAATATGTATCATTTCGCCAACTCCTTAAACGCCGGCAGAAACCGGGCGAGAATCTGCTGCGCGGCAATATCGATTTTTTCGTCGTCGGTCAGATTCAGAAGAAACGCGTTGCTTTCCGCATCCAGCACAACGTACTTCGGCTTGTTGTTTTTGAAAATCACCGCTTTGCCTGTCCGATCAACCGTCCGCGCAACCTGCGAAAAGTTCTGGTTCGCCTGCGTCATGGAAAAGATCGTTTCACTGTGAATCATCATAACTATCACCTATTTACAGTATATTTATATCCTATAGTATATACCTCAAGTTCATTCATGTCAAGAGCCGTTTTGTTCATCTGCGCATTTCTTCTGCAAAAGGAAGAGTTTATATGACCATCAAAGATGCCCGCAAGCTCGCCGGGCGGATGCAGCAGAGTCTCAGCGACGAGCTGAGGATTCCGAATATGAATCAATTCTTTGCAGAGTCCGCAGACAAAAACATTATAGAAAAAAGGATTCTCGATATGGAAAAATGGTATAAACACAGCGTCACATAGATTGCTGTTTTATAAGCCTGTATTTTTACCACTTGGCAAAAATACAAGCGCTCATTTACGTGTTTGACAAAGAGCAGCGAATGTGTGTGACAACTTCTGAGCCGTGTGTTTTTCGGTGTGCGGTTTCGATAGGAGCCGCACACTTTTTCTTTTTGCCGCGTTCGTACCGCAAAATACTGCGTTCGTGCCAAGTTTCGGTTTTTGTCAAAAAAGTGTGCTATACTGGCCTCGTCAGTCAGGAAAACGAAGCAAATCCGACAAAAGGAGGTACAACGCGTATGGCAATCGCCCCGAATACTTGTCCCGCCTGCGGAGCAGGGAAAGAGTGGAAACTATGCAGTATTGCGCGAAAAGGCGGTTTGATTCTCGGCAAACGGATGGGTACGTATTATTGCACGAAATGCAGATTTGTGCAGGACTACCGAATCCTCGCACCGAAGGACGGATGCAAAATACTTTGAAGCAGAAAGGAAGAGAAAAATGAAACTGATCGGAATCCTCATTTTTGCGATCTCGCTGATCTTTACGATCGCGGGTATCATCGGCGGCGGCGGCGCGTCCTGGGCTGCCGTAATCTTCGGCGCGCTCGGTATGGCGCTCGGCTCGGCTTTGATCAAGGCGTCGTAACGTAAGATAAGTAAAGAATCCCCCCGACCGGTTCCTGTAGGAACTGATCGGGGGTTCTGTTTGCCCGCCGCCGGGACACTTCTTTCGATAGGTGCGGGTGGTCTTATCCGTTTTTCGCCGTCCTTTGCCGGTTGAACTCGGCGACGGCGGATTCGAGAAGCATTTCGATTTCAAGGTCGGTGATCTTGATGCCCTTTTCTTTGAGCATTTTCGTGATGTTCCCGATGGCTTTTTTCTTCTTCTCTTCGCCGTTCAGGTCTTTGTAGAGTTGCTCCACGGCCTTGACGCACGTTCGGGCGACGCTTTTCTTTGTCTTATCCGTTGCGATTCGCTTCCAGACGATCTGCAACTGCGTGCCGAGAAAACCGGCAAGGCCGATCAGCGCCGTACCGAGCACCGGCAGAATGACGGTTGTGAAGATTTCGTTCATGTGTTCCTCCTGTCGAGCTGCGCGAGCAGCTGCTCATATTTGTGTTTGACTGCGCCGTTGCCGCCGTGTTTGATGTATTTGTCGCCGGCGGCGATCCGTTCTTCCAGCGGCATTTCCTCCGACATGATGGTTAGACGAAGGATGCACAAATAGTCCTCTTTCTGGCATGTGCGCACCTCGCGCACCGTGTCAAGAATGGATTTGATCTTTTTGTAAAACATACCGATCACCCCGCCGATCACGCCCAGCGCAGTCAGCAGGGCGGCAAGACCGATGATCCAGTCCTTGATTGCGTTCCAGTCCATTTTATCGCCTCCCGAACCGGACGAGACCGTCTTTGAGACAAATCCAGCCGTCGTCCGTTCTGCCCCATGTGTGCGCGGCGTTGGTCTGCTTGATCCGCACGGTCTCGCCGTACTTGAGACTGCCGACAACCGTGCTGTTCGGCGCCGAGCGGACGTTGATGCCGGTTCGGTCGGTCACGGTCACGTCGAACGGCAGCAGATAATAGAAAAAGCTGCTGCATGCCGTCGCGGTCATGGACTTTGATTCGTCGCCGTACCACTTGCGCGGTTTTGTGTCAATGTGGATGTTGCCCTGTTCGTCCGTGACACGCCCGCAGCGATAGCCGATGCCGTATGTATGCCCCATTCGTTCGAGCGTGAGCGCAACGACCGACGACGGAACGCGGCTGCCGTCCTTGTAGTAGCAGCGCACGTCCGCCGCAAAGCCCTCGACGTGCGAACCGGCGCCCCTGCCGCCGACAGCCTTGTCGTGCTTTGCGCACCGGTAGCCGGAGATTACGTTGATCTTGCCGAGATCGAGCGCCGGGAACAGCTTCTCCAGCGTTGTAATCAATCCGTTGTCGATCATTATCTTGCCGCAGCCGCATTTGCATTTGAACTCGGACGAATTGAAATGCGGCGACAGCTGCTCGCCTGCCGCGTATGTTTTCACAGCCATTTCAGCACCTCCGATATCAGGTTTATGAGATACGCCAGCGGCCAGAGCCACCGGCTCAACAGCATCGCCGGAAACAGCCATCGGGAACATTCAATGGCCATGTCATGCCTCCTTTCATAAAAAAAGCGGATACGCCAACAAAACAGTTGACATATCCGCCGAAGTGGTATACAATATAGACGTAAGGGGAAGCCGATAGACGGTTGCCCTGAACGTTTAAGTCAAAGAATGACCGCTCGTTTTCTCAGGACGGGGCGGTCATTTCTTTTTTAAGTGCCGAGCTGTTGCGAAACCTGCATAAGCTGCCAGACAAAAGAGCCAGACGGCAATCTCAAACAGATCGCCAAGACCTATGTACTGGATAGCACCACCCCCTCTCCTGAGAGGGCGAAGAACTACCCTCCCGTGATCGGAGGGCAACCGCCTACCGTGTATGGCTTCCACCTTACGCGGACAGTATACCGCACAGGGTGTTTAATGTCAATCATTTTCCGACCGTGTCAAGCAGCGACGCGGTTCTTTTTATGCCTCGATCAATTCCTCCATGCCGCTCTCGATCAGGATTTCACGCACCTGATCTTTGAGCAGTCTCGGCACCTCGGAGAACTTCTTCTTGCCGAGGATGATCTTCTGCGCCCACAGCATTGCCATCATGCGTTGCACCTCCTTCCATTTTTTAACCATAAACGGCCTCGCTCATTTCCAGCAGGCAGTCTTCAATAAAGTCGTTGCGTTCGGATTGTGCCTGCAACTGCGCGCGCAGGATCGGCACGTCTTCGATTTTCGGTTCGATCTCGACGCCGAGCGCGTCGGCCAGCGCGATATATTCCGCGCGGTCGATTTCCTGCACCGTTTCGATTCCGGCCAGCGGAATTTCCGTCAGACCGTCCACATGATAGGCAACGCCGTCCGTGCCGAGAATACCGCTCGCATACGCTTCGTCACACGGTACAAGCATCCCATGCTTTTCCTGCCAGCGCAAAAAGCTCTGTCTTTCCACGACACGCACGACCTGTCCGTTTTGCAAAAGTTTATAGTACATGGCCGTCCCTCCTTAAATGCAGAACGCAAGACGCATTTTGACGAGCGTTGTGGTGTCCGGAACATTGCTGTTGTTTCTGAGATAATAGCTGGTCGGGCTAAGCTGCCCTGAACTTCCGTAGGTCTCCCATACCTGCGTCTTTCTCGTTCCATGGAACCCGATTGATCTGAGTGCATATTCTGTCCCGATACCGGGAGACGTTGTATTGAACAGTGCGTAGCGATCGAACCCGGAAACTCCGCCGATCTCATCCAACGACAACAGGAACAGTCTATCATCGGTGGTTGCAAATATTGTATTTTCGCTTGTGTAGCTGTTGTACCAGTTATAAATGCATGTCGTTTTGCTGACTTCCGAAAGAACATTTTGCAGCGCATCCGGAAGCAGTGTCAGAATTGTAGGAACTGTGTCTGTACGGAAGTTGCACGTTTCCCAGCCGCCATTGGTCGTGTTGATTGCGTTAATCCGGTACGTGCCGGCAGTTACGCCGCTCATACCGAATGTAAACGGCGCTTTGCCGCTGCCGTCCGCCAAGTCGTCGTGGTTGAAATCCCAAATCTGCACCGTCCACGTCTCGCCCGAAGACAGCGCGACGGTCTTCTCGTCGCCGATCTCGAACCAGACTTCCTCTTCGTTGTTTCGGCGGATGCACCACTGACCCGCACGATTCAGATAACCGTGTTCGGCAATGGACTTGATCTGCGTCCACGTGCAGTC
>JAFSYM010000133.1 GCA_017450005.1 Clostridia bacterium | reverse complement strand
GTAGGGCACGCATACATGCGTGCCGCGGTGCAGGGAACGTCCTTTTCGGCACGGATGTATCCGTGCCCTACACAGGGAAACCAACCGGCATCTACGGGAGATCGCCACGCTTCGCTCGCGATGACACTTTGCTGGTATTTGGTGCACGGAAATCCGTGATGAGCGTCTTTTTTGGTTCATCACGAATTTTTGTGGGATGGTCAGATATCGATAAAAAGCGGTGTCATCGCGAGGAACGAAGCGACGTGGCGATCCGTAACCCCGGTAGTGCATAGATGTATAAGATGGAGAACGGATTGCCGCGCGCCATAAAGGCGCTCGCAATGACAAACAAGGGGACGTTTACTAATCCCACAAAATTCCGTGAAGAGGGTCTTTTTTGCTTTCAATCAATCCGGATACCGTACCGTCCTGCCGGTAAACAGCTCGGTGAAGCGCACGACAATGTCTGTAAACGTCTTCTGGAAAATGCCCATAAAACGGATTCCCGCCAGCATCCGCTGCTCATCCTTGTCGGCTGCCGCTTTGACGCGCGCATCGCGGGCGAAGTCGTACCAGCGTACCACGCGGGTCTCGTATTTGTCCGGCGCATCCTCGCGCAGTTCCACGACTCTGTAGCCGTACTGTGTGGAGAACACTTCGCCGTTGTAGCGAGTGGACAGAGAATTGACGATGTCGATCCCCTTGTAGCGCACGCCGAACGCGTTGGTGTGGTCGTGACCGGTGAAGATCGCCAGCACATCCCCGCGCTCGACCATGGCGTCAAACTGGCCGTGGTCATAGTAGCCGGGGCACGGGTATTCGTTCAGCATGCCGTAATTCGTATAGTCCGGTGAGAAGCGGTAGTATTCGCCTTCGGTATAGATGCGCGGAAAAGAGAACAGCGTTCTGTGATTGACTTTTTCGAGCGCATCATAAATCTGCGGGACAATGATGTGCTGGAATGCCAGCGAGTAAATTTTCCTGCCGCTGTTTCTCTCCATCGCCTCCGAGACCGCCCGATACCATGCGACCTGATCCTCGGCAACGTTCGCATAGTGGCCTTCGCCGTCGTAGTCGCCCGAATCAAAAACCCAGAGGTTGAAGCACGGCGTATCCTCCCCTGCACGGCACAACGGCACAAGGTATGTGCCGCAGCCTGTCAGCGCATCGCCGTCGTCAATCGAAATCGAGCAGTCGTAAGAATTGTACAGCGCCATGACCTCTTCTCTGGTATATGCGCCGTTCTCCGAGTCGTGGTTGCCGAACGAGACGGCAACTGGAATATGCCGGCTTTCAAACGCCTGCATGAGCGAATCTATGCGCTCCACCGTCTCTTCGTAGGTGTCCTCGGGCGCGAGATCGCCGGTGAGCATCACGAGATCGGGCTGCTCCGTATCGCACGCAAGACCGATCAGCCGCATGGAATCGCGCACGTTGTTTTCGTGCAGATGCGTATCCGTGATGTGCAGTATTTTGAACCGGCCGTCATCATTGAAATACATGGGTGCTGTCATCAGATCCTCCTTTGCCGCGGCGCATGAAAACGATGCGGCCGCAATCAGCACGCAGAGTGCAAGGGTCATACAGGTTTTGAACATCTTTTTCATTGTAGTCACTCCGATCATTGAAATTGCCTGAGATAGAATAACGCGGCGGAAACCGGTTTGTCCCGGTCAAAGCTGATTTCGATTTTACCGGTTCGGATCGTCGGAAAACGGCAGATCGCCTTGTTCCCGATCGTATCGCCCCGATACACGCAAACCGGTGCGCTGCCGGAACACGGATATGCGCGGATTGTAAACGATTGGATTTCGCTGTCGGTGACGGTCTCCGCGAGAACCACGTGATTGACAAGCTGCGGTTCGGTTTCGAGCGTCAGACGCTCTGCCTGCGCCGCCGCAGTACAGCGAATCGGGGAAGAAAAGCTCTCCCGGACGATTTCGCCGAACCGAAGCAGCGCCTGCTTGTCCGCATCCGGCAGCCTGCCGCGCCGGTCGGGTCCGATGTTCAGCAGCAGGTTGGAACCTCTGCCGACGGAATAATAGTACAGTCCCATCAACTCGTCCGGGCTCTTGACCGTATGCGCGTCCGTTTCGCTGTAAAACCAGTTTTCATCCCGCATGCGGCAGTCGCATTCCGCGGGCAGAAAGCGTGTCTCGCCGTGCAAATCGACAATCAGCGGATTGGGGCTGTCGGCGATTCCGCTCTCATTGCCGATCCAGCGCGTGTCCGGGTCCCAGAGGTTAAAGAGCAGAATCTGCGGCTGACACTTCCGGATTTCCGCAACGATACGGTCGGTGTCAAAGCGGTGGTTCTCACAACCGCAGCCGTCGAACCAGAGGTAGTCGATCACGCCGTAGTTTGTGAGCAGCTCCCGGATCTGGCCGATGAAATAATCGTCGTACTGCGTGCCCTGCATCCGCGAGGAACCAAACTGCGCCGGCGAGTAGTACAGGCCGATTTTTAATCCGTATCGGCGGCAAGCCTGTGTAAACTCCCGCACAACGTCGCCGCCGCCGTTTTGCCAAGGGGTACAGCGCACCGAATAGTCGGTATAAGCGGAAGGCCAGTTTGCAAACCCGTCGTGATGCTTACAGACCAGCACGGCATAGCGCGCGCCCGCGTCGTGCGCGGCTTCGATCCACTCGCCGCAGTCCAGATCGGACGGGTTGAAGGACGAGAGCGCCATCGGCTTTTCGTCCCAGTCCCGGTGTCCCTCGTTGAAGGTGCGGATGCCGAAGTGAAAGAACACGCCGAATTCCCAGCGCAGGAAATCCAGTTGTTCCGGTTTGATCTGCATCGTCGTATCCGAAACTCCCTTCTTAAAAACCGAACAGATCGGCGGTCTTTGTCATGCGGTCGGCAACGCCGACGCCGAACGGACATCTCGACTCGCAGCCGCGGCAGCCGATGCATTCCGACGCGGTGTGTTCCAGCGCGCGGTAATGCTGCGCCACGCTTTGCGGCACCGTTGTCTGCGCTGCGGCCAGGTCATACAGCTTGTTGACCATGGCAATATCGATATCGACCGGACACGGCTTGCAGTGACCGCAGTAGGTGCACTGACCGCTGTATGCGTGCAGCGGCGCCGACGCCAGCACGGATGCGTAGTCCTTCTGCGCGTCCGTTGCCGTTTCATAAGAGAGCGCTTCGTCTACCTGTTCTTTCGTATCATAGCCGCAGAGAATGGATGCGGCGCCGGGTCTTGTCAGCGCATAATGGATCAACTGCGCGGGTGTAAACGCCACGCCGAACGGCGACTGCTCCGTGCGGAACAGTCTGCCGCCGAAGAACCCCTTCATCACCGTGATGCCGACGTCCTGCGCCTCGCACATTCTGTAAAGCTCCGCTCTGTCCGGATCAATACCCGAAAAATGCGCGTCATACGCGCCGAACATGCTGTCCAGATCCTCGGTCGCCGGCCGCATATCGAATGCGGGGTTGATGCTGAACAGGATCATCTCAATAAAGCCGGTCTGCACCGCGAGCTTGCCGATCAGCGGATTGTGCGTGGACAGACCGATATGACGGATCACGCCCTTTTCGTGCAGCTCGCGCACGTAGTCGATATACGCGCCGTGCATGGCGTTGTCCCAGTCCTCCATGGAGTCGATATAGTGGATCATGCCCAGATCCACATAATCGCTTTGAAATCGGCGCAGCAGATCCTCAAACGCGGGACGCACAAATTGCAGATCCCGCGACCGCACATACTGTCCGTTCTGATAGGTGGAACCGATGTGTCCCTGCACATACCACGAATCCCGGCACCCCTGCATAGCTTTGCCGATGATGTCGCGCGATTTCGGATCCGGCATCCAGCAGTCGACGATATTGATGCCTTTGCTGTGCGCATAGCGCATCAACTCGACTGAATGCGCCTCGTCATGCCGCTCCAGCCACTCGCCGCCGAAGCCGATCTCGCTGACCTGCAGTCCTGTTCTGCCCAGTCTTCTGTATTGCATACAATATGCCTCCCCTTTTGTCTGCGAAAGCACACATCCGTCACGATGCGACCGGCGTGCGCATGAATTGCAGAATTTCCTCTTTTTTATCCGCATCCGTCACGATGTACGGCTGGTAGTTGTTCAGCTCGCCCGAATAGACCGCGCACGGGATCAGCACGTCCCGGCGGTCGGCGATCGTTCCGTTCTGCAGCATATAGACTGCCTGATAGACGACCGTATCTACGGGCGGGCGATAGTTGCCGCCGAAACAGAAGTTGCCCAAAGAGTAAAGGATCGGTTTGTCGTGATAGACCTCCATCGGCTGGATCACGTGCGGATGCGAGCTGACAATCACGTCGACGCCGGCGTCGATCAATTGATGAAATGCGCGCACAAGCCACCGCTCCGGCATGGTCTGATACTCGATCCCGCTGTGAAAATACAGAATAATCAGATTGCAATCCGCAAGGCGCATTTCACTGACCTTTTCAAGCACGTCGTCCACCTGACCGGGGCGAACCAGCTCATAGCAGAAAATGCCGAGCTTCTGTCCCTTTACATGCGTATAGGTCACCTCGTCCCGCTTGCCGGGCAGTACGCCGACGCTCTCCAATGCCGCCACCGTGTCGTCACTCCCCTGCTGGCGGAAGTCATGGGAGTGGTTGTTGACCACGCTGGCAAACTCCACGCCCGCCGTCTGAAAGATTTCGGCATGACGCGCAGGGCCTTTGAACCAGAAGGATCTCGGCCCGGACGCTTCTTTTTCCTGCAGCACATTGTCGGACAGCACGCATTCGCAGTTGGCAACGGTGAAATCATCCGCCCGAAACAGTGGCGCAAAGTTTTGCAGAAAATACGACGGCGGCTGTTCTTCGGCCATGCGGTTGAACGATCCCGGTTCGGCCTTGCCGTGATCGCTGGCAAACATGCAGTCGCCGACAAACGAAATCGTCAGCGTGTTGTCCTGCGCTGCAGCGGTCGTCTGCATTTGCGTGTGCGGCTGCGCCTGTGCGTCTGTCCACGCGGGTTCCTCGGTACGGATCATCACCAGAAGCGCAATCACGACGATAAAAAGCACCGTCAGCAGTACGCCGAGCACGCGGTACAAGTTCTTCATGGAATCCACTCCTTACAGAAAGGGTGCGGGTTGACCGGATCGTGTGCGCCGTTATTCGCGCGTGATACGCAGCGCCCAATCCGTCGCGGACGGCTTTTCGCCGATATAGTACGTGCCGAGCGCGGATGCGCGGAACGTCCCCTGCGCGCCGTAACGCCCGCTGACCGGGTCGAACCATTGGTACCGGTACTGCGCGGACGCTTCCAGACAGCCGAGCGTACCGGTCGATACGCCGCCGCGTTTCGTGGCGTTGGTCCGCTGCGCAACCGACGGATCGGAGAATGAATAGAAATACAGCACTATCTCGCTGTTGTCCGCGTCGGACGCGCACACGCTGTAGACGCCACTGCGCGGAACGAAGTACGACTTGTTGTCAAAGCGCGGAATCAGCTCCCACCATCTGCCGTCCTCCAGAAATGCGCGCATGTAACCGACCTGATACGAGCTCGGATACTCCAGCGCGTCACGCCACGTCGCGTTCTTCTTTTCTTCCGGCGTAATCACATCGACGCCGTCGTCGCTTTGCTCTTCTTCGTTATAGATATTCAGATAGCTCCATGTATCCTGTCCGCCCCAGCCGTAGCCGTACAGGCCGCTCAGATACGCCGTCCAGCCCTGCATTCTGGCGCCGAAGTTTTTGGTCCAGAGATAGCAGTACTGTCCCTCATAATTGATCGCGGGCTTTCCCTGCGAATTGAACCAGTAATCCTTGACTATGCCCGCGTCAAAGGCGCCTGTCTTGGACGGGGACCACTGTGCGGCGTAGAAATTGTGCGCGGGTACATCGCGGAATGCCGAGGGCGCGGCATGCCTATGGAACACATGCAGACGCTCGGACGCACCCTCGCCGCTGCCGTATGCGCACGTCGCGCCGGTGTTTTCCTGATGTGCCGTCAACGGATGCGCATAGGCGTCGTATTGCGCCATGTATTGCGCGACCAGCTTATACGGATTGTTGAGCGCATTCCAGTCCGGATGCGAGGTATCGCTCCAGTAAAAGTCGTTGTCCGTCTCCTGCCCGAGCGTCCACATCACCGGATATGCGCCGTAGCGCGCGACCCAGTAGCGGCTGAGCCGGTCAAGATACGCTTTGGCCGTGTCCGACAGGTCGTGCACCGTCGACCTCCCGACATTCACGGTGCCGGTGATCGTCCTGTCCGCGTAGCCGCCGTGCAGGACGATGAGCGTGTGCATGTCGCTCGGAAAGAAAAACGCGGCGTTCGCGTGCGTCAATCCGGCGTCGGCAATGATGCGGAACTTTTCGTCGTATGCGTGCAGCCCCAAAAGATCCGCCTCAGTCACACCGTCGGCGAGGTTGAACTTTTCGCCGATGGGCTCGCTCTGCCAGACGGAGAAGCCCTGCGCCGTGCGCTTGGCGGTAATCTCACGCACCATGTCGGCCGTCTCGTCGCCCAAGCTCCAGTGCGTATCGCCGAGGTAGAAGAACGGCGTTCCGTCGGCATAGGTGAAATACTTCTTGCCGGCGCCCGTCGTGGGGAAACCGTGCCTGTATACGGCAAGATCGCCGTCGTACTGTGCGCATTCGATCACACCGGTCTGTCCGTGCAGCCCCTCGTTCGCCGCATCCGAACAGACGGTTTCATAGTACCACCGTCCCGCCGCAGGACAGGCCACACGCGCTTTCCATGTGTTGCCGCCGTCCCAGAAACAGGGAATCGTGTACTGCACACCCCCGCCGATGAGCAGCACATCGAGCGTCACATCGGAGAACGGGTCCGCATAGGCCCTGCTGCCGGAAAACGTCAGCTCCACACAGCGCCATGTTTCGGCACGGATCGCGTCCTGCGACGGATCGACCGACGGAATATGCGAAGCGGGCGTCGTTTTGACGGGCAGCGGCGCGGGATTCGGTACAGTCATCTGATTCACCTGCCTGATTGCGTTCAGAATGCGATAAAAAACAACAGCAGCCGAACCCAGCGCCTGATGGAAAGAGCGCATGCACGTGCGCGCGCTGTCCGACGCGTTTTCGGAAACCGCGGCAGCCGGAAAGACCGGCGCAGCCAGCAGCACGGCGCACAGCAAAACGCACAGGATTTTCTGTCGGCAGTTTTTCATGGAGATTCTCCTTTGAACCGGTCGCAGACCGCAGACGAATTACAGCAGCATTATACCATACAAAACAGAACTGCGTCAATCGGAACCGCTAAAGAATCCGGTCGTTATTTCACTTTCGGACTTGTTTTTTTGGGCGTCAAAGTGTACAATAAAAGTAAATACCGGAGATTCAAGCAACGAGAAAAGGAGAATGTTATGTCGGATTATTTCGGAAAAGAAGTCCCGAAGCTCGGTTTCGGGCTGATGCGTCTGCCGCACAAGGGTCTGCGCATGGATATCGAGCAGATCAAAGCCATGGTCGATCTGTTCATGGAAGCGGGCTTTACCTACTTTGACACGGCATTTGTCTATGTCGGGTCGGAAGCCGCAACTAAAAAAGCGCTCGTCGACCGCTATCCCAGAGAGAGCTACACCCTGTGCACCAAGATCAACGCCTTTATGCTCGCGCCGACGGAAAAGGCGGCCAAGCAGCAGTTCTATACAAGTCTCGAACGCACGGGCGCGGGATACTTTGACTACTATCTGCTGCACGCATTTATGGAAAACAACTACCAAAAGTACGACAAATTCCATCTGTGGGACTTCGTCAAGGAACAGAAAGCGAAAGGGCTTGTCAAGCATTTCGGCTTCTCCTACCACGCCGGGCCGGAGCTGCTGGATCAGATTCTGACCGAGCACCCGGAGGTGGATTTCATCCAGCTGCAGATCAATTACGCGGACTGGGAGAACCCGTCCGTCACGTCCAGAGCCAACTACGAAGTTGCGCGCAAGCACGACAAATCCATCACGGTCATGGAGCCGGTCAAGGGCGGCAAGCTCGCAGATCCGCCGAAAGAGGTCAAGGATCTGTTCAAGGCGTATGCGCCCGATATGTCGTACGCGTCGTGGGCCATCCGTTTCGCCGCGTCGCTCGACGGCATCATCACAGTGCTGTCCGGCATGTCGAATATCGAGCAGATGCGCGACAACATCTCCTTCATGCGGGATTTCCGTCCGCTGAACGAGGAAGAACAGCGCATTATCCGCCAGGCGCAGCGCATCATGGGCAGCTCCGGCACAATCCCCTGCACCGCCTGCCATTACTGCGTGGAAGGGTGCCCGATGCAGATCCGCATCCCGGATATTTTCTCCGCGATGAACCGCCAGCTTGGCGACGGGCAACTGGAAAAGGCCAAAGAAGCGTATGCGCAGGCCACCGCCGAAGGGGGACTCGCAAGCGCGTGTGTCGAATGCAAGCAGTGCGAAAACGCCTGTCCGCAGCATCTGCCCATTACAGAGCATTTGAAGCAGGCAACCAAAATGTTTCAGGGTGATCACTCAGCCGAAACATCAAACGTCTGCGCGTCTGCGACAAACGCAAACGTATAGACGACGCTTCTGTCGCCTGTGGCGCTGCGACCCATGTGCCGACCAGATCGGCGTCTATGCTGCCGTTTTCTGGTAAAACGCTCCTGAATACTATACTGCGATTCAGCATAGACAAAAGGTCAAAAAATACGTTATGAGAAAAATATATGCATGCCTTACGAACGCATCGGCATGCAGCAAAAAGCCGGCACAAAAGCGCGAAGTAAATGCGCTTCTGTGCCGGATGCATTTTAACGAAATCGGATTACATGCACGTGTAGCCGCCGTCTACCGCGAGGTTCGTTCCGGTCACATAGGACGATGCTTTGGAAGCAAAGAACAGCGTTGCCGTGTCCAGCTCGCCCTCTTCACCGTAGCGTTCAAGCGGGATCATCGTTCTGGCGTTCTGCTGGAAGAAGTCGCTGTTCAGCGTTTCGCGCGTCAGATCGGTATAGAAATAGCCGGGGCAGATCGAATTGACGGTGATGCCGTACTTACCCCACTCCGCTGCAAGTGCGCGCGTCAGATTTACCACGCCGCCCTTTGCCGCATGATACGGTGCGGAACCGGCGATCTTGTTGCCCACAAGACCGTACATGGATGCGATATTGATGATGCGGCCGTATTTGGCGGGGATCATCGCCTGCTTGGCGACAGCTCTGGCCACCTTGAAGGAACCGAACAGGTCGATCTTGCATTCGTTGTCAAACTGCTCGTCGGTGATGTCCTCGGCCGGCGCGACTGCGCCTGTGCCGGCGTTGTTGATGAGGATGTCGATGCGGCCAAAATGCGCAAGCGCTTTTGCTACTGCCGCGTCCACCGCCTCGGTATCGGTGATGTCGCACTTGACCGCAAGCGCGTCGACGCCGTAATCCGCGCGAAGCTGCGCGACGACTTCGTCGAGCTTGTCCTGTCTTCTGGCGACGGCGACAATCGCGCAGCCCTGGTTCGCCAAAGCCTGCGCCATCTGCACACCCAGACCGCCGGAGCAGCCCGTGACCAATGCGACCTGACCTTTAAAATCGAAATACTGTTTCATTCTCTTTCTCCTGTCTGTTTTTGGTAGATTCTATTATACAACATATTTTCACAAAAAGCAATAATATTGCCTATCTTTTTGCGGTGAGCGCAAAAAAACGGTTCGGCCAGTCGCCGAACGGTCGGCATACCGTTTTACCGCACACCCGCTATGGCATATTCCCGCAGGAAAACGCCGACCGCTTTGTTATAATCCAGCACATACAGTATGGGTTCTCCGTCTCGCGTCAGGAACGTCATGCCCTCCGCCTCGATCCGGCTGCCGTTCACGTCGCGCTCAGCCGCAACGGTTACCTCGTCCGTTTCGGCGTCCAGACGGAGAATGCGCTTGACTTTGCCGCTGTCGGTCGTGTCCTGCGAGAGATACAGTGTGCCGTTATAAAACTCGCCGCCCTGAATGCGGTCCAGCTCCCCGATCCCGCCGGGACGGAAAGAGCGGACAAGGCGCATGCCGTCGTTCACGTCATACACAAAGACGGTCTCGGCGTGACTCCACTTGGACGCGTACAGATACCCCGTCTGCGGATCTACGGCAAGCCAGGGGATGCCGTCGTCATACTCCGCGTTGGGCAGATCATACACCTCGCCGGTCGGCTCCAATGTATCGGGATCAAAGACGACGATGCAGGCAAAGCACACGTCGCCGCCCTCGACGGAAGCGTAAATTTTGCCGTCATAATAGCTGATGCCGCCGATGTGATTGTTGCCGCGTTTTTCACAGTTCTGCGGCAGCGGGTTGATACACCTGCGCGTCATGGTCATGGTGGCTATGTCGATTTTGGACAGCAACGTCAGTTTCAGAGCCGCCGCAGCTCCGGAGGTATAAAAATATGTGCCGTCGGTGGTGACGCCCTGTCCCGCCGCCAGCGCATCGATCAGCACAAAGACATGCTGATCGGTAAATGCCGCCGTGTCGGTATCCACGGGCTTGGGCATTGTGAGCAGCGTCAGCAGAATAACGGGAAACACTAAAAACCGACGTACAGCAGCCAAAAAGCGCATATCAGTTTCTCCTTTCAGTCCTGATGCGATGCGTCGGGCAGTGCCGCATCCTGCGGTACGGCGTCAGAATCCTGTACGCGCCGCACATAGATTCTCGACCATTCGCCCTCGAGATCCTTTGCCGTTTTCAGAAATGTGCAGCCGTATTTTTCATACAGGCCGATATGATTTGTGGACACGTACACTTCGGAAATGTGCGCCCTGCGTGCAAGGCGATCCGCTTCCGCAAACAGCAGACCGACACAGCGGCGGCCGCGATAGGCCGGAAACGTGTAGACAAAGCCGACCCAGGGCGACAGATCCGTGGGCTGGATATCGTCCATCTTTGCAAACGTACAATAGGAGATCAGCGTATCGCCCTGCACCAGCAGCAGCACCTCGGAGCCTTCACCGACCCACTTGAAAAAGTCGCCGTCCTTCAGCAGACCGTACAGCAGTCCGCCCGCGCTCCAGTCGCTTTTGCCGATTTCCTCGATCCAGTACGCCTGTCTGTCGCTCTCAAATAAATGAATGACGTTCAATCAGCTTTCCCCTCTCAGGCCGCATCAATACTGCGTGGTCGGCGCGAGCGTGCAGTTCGCGATGCTGCCGCTCTGCACCGTGCCGGAGATCTCGACCATCGTCCCGAACGCCGGCAGCGTGAAATCGCCGGAGAACTCTATCGACCAGGAATCGTTGTAGTACGGGTCTTCCAGCGTCTTTTCGTTCCGGATTCTGCCGTAACCGCACACCGTTTTTCCCTCGAATACGTCCGGATTGGCAATAATGTTTTTGATCTGTACACGTTCGAGCGTGTCGCTCATCGCCTGCATATCAATCTCGAAGTCCCTTGCTGCAAAGGGCTTTTCGACAGTAATCTGCGGATGGATGATCCAGAATTTATCGAGCGCAGCCCCGTTCTCTTCGTACGTTCCCGTCACCTTGACCAGCGATCCGCTTGCCGGAAGATCGGACGTGTCGTCCATCTTCAGCTCCCACTGCCAGTCGCAGCACTTTGTCTGGTCGTTGTAGCCCCAGACATAATAGCGCGTCGTATCGTGGAACGCATCGTGCAGAACCGTGAACGTGCCCTCCTTGACGGCCTCTTTGCCGGCGAAATCCGCCTTGCCGTCGTTGTAGAAAATATTCCGGTAGAGCGTATACTCCCCCGTGTTCACAACGACCGGCATTTCACCGTCCGTCTGCACGTCTTCTGCCTGCGGAGTTGCCGTCTGCGACGGCGCTTCCGTCCCGGCACCGCACGCGGTCAGCAGGACTGTCAGCATCAAAACGACAAGAACCGGAAGTAAGTACCTTTTCATCTTGCATCTCTCCTTGCGTATACGCAGATTCTTTTATTATCATAGTCCGAAAAAAGCGTTTGTCAATGCATGCGGTCTGTGTCCGAGAAGATCGGCAGACTCCCGTTTCAGACTGCCCGTTTAAAAGCCGTCCGTGAAAAACGGCGTTTGATACGGAAAGAAGCGGAAGAAAGCGGAATCCGGATTCTGTACGGTCAGACCCGGCATATACGCCGCGCAGTCGATCCCGCAAAGCAGGGCTCTCGACGCGGCAGGGATATCCATCACGACGTCCGCGCCGCAGTCGGGATTTCGTTCGACCCGCACGCCGGTTTCCGATACCGCAACACCGAACGTCTCGCCGCCGACCCGCAGTGTGAACGCGCCGCTTCCCGCGCCGTACCGATGCGCTTTGAGAACATTTTCAACGTTCAGGATTCTCGCGGAACCGGTGTTGTGCAGCGTGATTTCGCAATGCTTCAGATCCCGGATGCAGTGCAGAATCGGTGTGTTTTCGGGCAGCTTATCAAAGCAGACATCCTTCTGATTGCTCTCGTAGTTGCGCAGAAAACCGAGGATGCCGCGCATGGAATTGAACGAATCGAACCAGATCTCGTGCACGAACACCGTGCTTTTATCTCTGTCGACAGAGAACGTCGCAAACGATTCGTTTTTGTAAATATAGGTAAACCGTTCGGAAAAGTACGGCTTGTCTGGGAACGCCTGCGCGTCCTCGCGCACAAAGCTCAGATTGAACGGATGGGCACACCGGTTGTAAAGCTCCAGAAGCTGCTTCGTGTTCCCGCCCTCGTACAGCGCCGCATCCTGATTGCGCGGCATATCCGCCAGCTCGGAAAACGGCACGCGCGCGCAGACGCTGTACCCTGTGCGTTCATAGCCGAGTTTTCTGTAGTACGGCTCCGAGAACGGATAGAGGATGCTGATATCATATTCGCGTGCGCCGAACACGGCGTCAAACAGCGCTTTTACGGCGCCCTTGCCCCGGTGTTCCGGCTTTGCGGCAACGCCGCCGACGGCCGCACAGGTCAGCACGCCGCCGTCGTAATTGCACAGCCGCTCATGGATTTCCAGATCCGCAAACAGCGTCCGGTTGTCGTCGTCGAAAGCGCCGAGCACTTTTTCGCAGGGCAGAACGGACGCCGGATCGCCGATTTCGCAGGAATAGGAAAATGCCTGTGATGCGACCTTGTCATGCTCGGCAACGTCGTCCTGTGTCAAAAATCTGATAATCATATCGGTCTCTCCGGGTTTATTGCAGCTGCAGACCGTCTTTGAACGCGTCGCCGACTCTGCCGCCGACTTTGTAATAGCCGTGGGTATAGGGATCGAACGCGATCGCTTCGAGCGCGTCGACGTCGACCGCGCCGTCCTTCAGGCAGGCCGTCTCGACGGACGTGCGCAGCACCTTGCCGATCACGCCGATGCCGGTCTCGCCGCCCTGATACTCCACAAACGCGCACTCGAGCGCAACGGGCAGCTCGTTGATGATCGGCGCGTCCGTCAGCGCAGACTTTTCATACGTCATGCCGGACTTTTTAAACTTCTCCGGATCCTTGCCGCCGCTGACCATGCCGAACCAGTCTGCTTCGACGACGTGTTTCGCGTCGGCAATGTGCACCACAAAGCCCTTGCGCGCCTTGATATTCTGCACAGTCTTGTGCGGCTCGGACAGGTTCAGCGCCACCATGTCGCGCGAGAGCATTGTGCCCCATGCCGCGTTCATCACGTCGACCGTACCGTCCTCGTTGAATGTGGAAATGAGAAGCACCGGCATCGGGAAAATGGCTTCCGTCGTTTTGATTGTCTGTTTCATATCTGTACTCCTTTTCTATGCAGATTGTATTTGTGTCGGTTTTCTGTGTCAGGACACGGTTCTGCCGATCTTGTCGAGCGGGATCTCCCGGAACTGCGGGATCTTTTTCCGTATTTTTTCAAGATCGCGGAACGAATAATCGCCTTTCGCCGCATCCGTAAAGAACGAATCCATTCTGCTCAGCGGGTAAATCGCGTTTCCGCCGACGGTGCTGAAATCCTTGACCGCTTTTTCGACGACGCCGATCGACGCGCGACGGTCGAAGATCACGTTGTCGCACAGCGTACTGTCGGCGGGGTTGGGAATGAACGCCGCTGTATCCGCTTCGGAGAAGTCGTCGGTCATGGATTTGTATGCCGGGAAAGCCGTCTGCCAGATCGGGCTCTGCCACGGGGAGGCATACAGCGCCGTCCACATGTCGCCGCCCTTTGCCGCATGATCGAACCAGCCGTCGCGCAGAGCGCCGTCACGCGCGCGCTCGTCGTAGGACACAGCGCGGTCGCCGGCGTTGATGATGACGTTGTTCGTCACATTCAGGTCTCTGCCGCCGCCGAGGTGCAGGGCAAAACGCGGGATATTGATGAGAATGTTGCCGGTGATCTCCTGTCCGGACAGCGCGTCGTCCATGTAGATGCCGTTCGGCCAGTGTCCTTCGGAGCCGAGCGCGTAGATGCAGTTATAGCGGATCACGTTGCCGTACCAGACCCAGCTTCTGCCGGCGTAAATCGCGCCCGCGTCGTCGGACAGCAGACACACGTCGTGGATCAGATTGTACTCGATGACGTGATTGTTGCCCGTATAGGTGATCGCCTCGTGGGGCGAATGGAACATCTCGTTGTGCGCACAGATGTTGCCGACGCCGTTGAGCGTCACAGCAGGCTGATAGGTCTGGTAGATCTCCGACCAGTCGTGGATCAGGTTGTTTTCCGCAACACAGTTTCCGCTCTGCAGCGTATTCGTGTCGCCCCCGGTCAGTACGATCCCGCCCTTGCCGGTGTGCGTAATCTCGTTATTCAAAACGGAATTGTTATTCCCTGTCAGGCAAACCGCGTTGCCCGCCACATTTTTGACAAGGCAGTTGCGCACGGTAATGCTGTCGCCGGACAGCACGATCGCGTCGCTGCGCGTGCCCTGAATCGTGATACCGTCAAATACGACGTGGCTGACTTCACCGCTGAGCACAGGTGTCTGCGACAAAGATAAGTCGATCACCGCTGTATCGAAGTTCTCCGGCTTCCACATACACAAAAGGCCGTTCTCACGGTCAAGATACCATTCGCCCTCTGCCGTCAGTTCTTCAAGCACATTGAAAAAGTAATACGGCGCTTCGGTTTTCGTTCCGAAAAGGCTGACAAAGCGCGGCGTCAATTCCCGCGTAGTCCTGTCAAAGGAAAGAATCGGCGAGGACGCATCCGCCCAGTCGTATTTCCAGAAGCCGAACATCCACACGTTTTGCAGATCTTTCCATGAAGCGATTCGTTCGGCAAGCGCTTCGTTCACACGGTATACGTCCGGTTCGGGGTTGCGCAGTTCGTCCCAGCCTTCTCTTGTTTTATGTGAATCGTCATATTCCTTGCCCTGCCCGGTTCTGACGACCTCCTCTGTCTGCAGAAAGCCGCTATCCGGGTAACGCGCGAGGGACTGCCGCTCGTCGTTGATGAACAGCTCGCAGTACAGCGGTCCCGTCCATTCTCCGTCGTATTTGTTTGCTGTATGATACGATCCGAGCGCGTAGATTTGTCCCCAATCCGCCTGTGTCAGTCCGTAGGGCTCCTGTGTCAGATCGAGCACGACCACATGTTCCCGCGCACCGGCAGTCAGTCTGTCCGCAATCGCGGGATACGCCTGTGCGCTGCGGAAATCCTCGGCTCGCAGCGTCACACCTGCATGCAGCACTACCTCGCCGCCGTCGGCGCGGTACGTCACCGGACAGTCCGACGTACCGGAATCCTCCGCGTCAAATTGCAGCGAGGTCACGCGGTACTCGCCCGGCCCGATGCACACAGTCACCCCGTTTCTGCCGGTCTTGTCCAGCCCCCGCACAGTCTGCATCGCCGCTTCGAGGGTGCGCAGGGGCGCATCCTTTGTTCCGGCGTTCGTATCGTCGCCGGTCGTGCTGACATAGATATCCCCGTTGATCATTTCGTTCGCCTGCGCTTTCTGTACTGCGTTATGCAGCACCGGATTGCTCGCCTGAAAATCCTTGTACCGCTGCGACCGGACGCCTCTGTATCCGAAAAATGCGGCGACGGCAATCACGGATACCGCCAGCACAATCATAAGCGTTTTGAGCGCCGGCCTCATCGTGCGTGTCTGTCCGTTTTGACGTGAATGCATTGTGTCTGCCTCCGTTTATTCCGGTCTGCGTACGGTCACGACCAATCGTACTGCGCGATCTGCCCGTCAATCAGCCATTTTTCCGGCGTGAGATTGTCGTAAATATCGAGCGGTTCGATCTCGTGATCCTTCTGGATTTCGAGGAAGGCCTTGCGCACGTCCGCGGCCTGCGTTTCGTCGAGACTGCCGCAGGACAGGAACAGCGCCGTATCGCTTTTGGACAGCAGATCCATCCACTGCCTGTTCTTTTCCCATGGGATGTTGTCGCCCAGTATGCCGACACAATCTGCGTCGACCACATAGAACGCATTGTTCTGCGCCAGGCGAAATGCGAGCGTGTTGACTCCCATTTTGCGCGTCTGCGTCCAGTCTCTGCCGCTGGTATCGTCGCCCGTGCGGTTGATGTGCACAAGACCCGCGCTCAGGTGCGAGACCGTGTTGCAGCCGAGAACCAGCATATCGCCGCAAGCGTCCAGAATCAGGCGGTAAAAGTCCAGCACGATTTCCGCATTCGTTTTGGTTTCGTCGGCAAAGTGCCAGCCGGTGTAATTGGTAATGGAATCGGTCAGCTTCGCGCCGAAATCGCCGAACAGATCATAGGTGGAGAAGTCGTGCTTGAGCAGCTCAAACCCCCACGAGCGCATTTTATGGATATAGCCGACGACCAGCGACTGCACCCTGGCGTCCGTCGGGTCCAGATAGATGCGTTCGCCGCCGCGCAGAATGCGCATATCGCTCGTGATGTCCGGCTCCTGATTGTCGAGCAGTCTTGCCCAGATGCCCGGACGCACGCCGAGCGATTTGATCTGCTCCGCCAGCGCTTTCATATCGCCGTACTTTTCGTTCGGCTCATACGGCCCCAAGAAGCCGTCGAGCTCCCAGCCGTCGTCGATCACCATAAACGGTCTGTTTTCTATGCCGCGGGCAGCTTCGGCCTGCAGCTTTGCGTCGCTGACGTTGTCCTGGAAACTGCTCTCGCCGTAGGCATAGTACCAGTTGTTGCCGCCGTAGATCTTTCCCTGCGGCAGCAGCGGGTTCGCGCAAAGCCGCTTGCAGTAGGCGCAAAGACTCTGGTAAGGCGGCAGATTATAATGCGCAAACACAAATGTGCACAGCTTCACCGTCCGGCCGCCCAGCTTCACGCCGCCTCCGCCGTTGCGGCAATCGATCTTTGCCGCAACGCCGGTATGGTCATACGTAAAGCCGACAAAGGCGTTCGGCTGCGTTTCGACGCCGAAGCAATACGTTTCGGTTTTGTCTGTCGCCGCGAAATACCAGGGCATTGTGCCGCTGATTGCGGACAGGCGGAAAAACCCCAGATTGCCGTAGCTGCGCTCCCACACGTCGCCGAGTACATACAGATCCTCGTCGGTTTCAAAGGGCCAGCGCACCATCACAAACTGCGGTCTGTCCGCATACGCGGTCAGGTAAACCGACAGCGCATCGCCGCTTTGCTCAAACGTGACAACCGTATCCGAGGGTTTGCCGTCGCAAATCACATCGTATGAATAACGCGCAAGGTCATAGTTTTTCATGCACAATTCCTCCATCCGTTCCGGTTCGGCAGACGGTTTGTCTTTCTTTCGGATTATACCACATTTTCCGCCTACACGCAACACCGCAGCTTCCGCTTTTTGCGGCAAAAAGAAAAACGGCACAAACGAACGCGCATACACCGTTCGATTGTGCCGATTCTGTTTTACTGCCCACGGACAATGGCTTCAACCTCGTCCTTGTGCATATACAGCGTGCAGCCGCCGACGTGGTCGTCCTGCAGCAAGCCCTGCGTCTGCAGCGCGCGGAACAGCGGCGAACGCAGCGCCTCGCGCAGTGACGTATCGCGCACATTGCTGTCCGAGTACGGCGAGAACGGACACGGTTCCGCGCCGCCGTGGGAGTTGATGTGGAAGAACCCTCTGCCTGCGGCGACGCATCCGCCGGAGCTTTTCTCGTCGCCGGGGAAGGCAATAAATACCATTTTTCTTCGGGTGATGCGAAGCCGGCGAACGGCCTTGCGCATTCTTTTTTGTTCCGCTTCCGTCGGTGCAAGATGCCGGCTCTCTTCGGTTACGGGAACATATTCGACATAAATCACGGCCTTGCAGCCGAAGGACGCGAGCGTATCCAGAAAGGCGTCGGAATAGACCTCGTCGATGTTCTCGGTTGTCACGGTCACGGATGCGCCGAAGATCATGCCGCGGTCGCGGATGCTCTGCATGGCCTGCGTCACTTTTTTGTATACGCCGTCGCCGCGGCGGGCGTCCGTGACGGCTTCGTTGCCCTCGATGCTGATGATCGGCAGCAGATTGCGGTGTGCGTCCAGAAAGTCGAGATACTTTTCGTGCAGAAACGTTCCGTTCGTGAAGATCGGGAACAGAATGCCGCTGTGTTTCGCCGCTTCCTTCAGCACGTCGTACCGCATCATCGGTTCGCCGCCTGCCAGCAGGATAAAACTGATGCCCAGTTCCTCCGCCTCATCAAAAATACGGCTCCACTCCGCAGCCGTGAGCTGATCGACGGGCTGCGCGTCGCAGCAGGCGTTGTTGCTGCGGGAATAGCAGCCTGCGCAGTGCAGATTGCAGGAGCTGGTGATGCTGGCGATCAGGAACGGCGGAATGTGCTCGCCGTGCCGTTCTGCGGCGTACCGCTTTTTGGACGCCGCACGGGATGCCTTGGCAAACGCGCGCATAAACGCGCTTTCCTTTTCGTTGCCGCTCGTCGCACGCAGCGAGTCTGTCACGACCCGCACGACACCGTGTGTCATATACCGCTGGATGTTCAACGCAAATGCACCTCTTTCCGGTACCGGACAGTTTCTCTGCCGGATTCATGTTTCTCCCCGGCAGAGTCATTCCGGAAAATATTATGGCTGTGTCCGTTTTCTTATGCTTTACCGATCCAGAAACGTCTTTGCAAAGTCGGCCGCTGCCTGCAGATCCTGCGCGTTCGGCCTGCCTTTGTGCAGTCCCTTGAATTCGCCTTTGCAGTGGAATTCCCGTGCATCCATGGGGATGCCGACCTTGTCCGCTTCCGCCTTCACTTTTTTCCATGTGGAGTTGAGCATCGCAGCCGAGCCGAAATTGACGATCCGGCCGACCTTGCTGCGATCGAGCGAACGAACGAAGTCCCGCACTTCCGGGTCGATACTGAATGCATAATAGGAGTTGCCGAGGAACAGGACGTCGACCGCCTCGTCCACAGGCACGCTGATCGGCTGTGCCTGTACGCCGACCGCGGCTGCGAGCGATTCGGCCAGACGCTTTGTGTTGCCTGTTTTGGTGTAGTACCGCACAGCAATTCTCATAAACTGACCCTCCCTACCGCTCTTTACAGCGCGGCGGCAACGGCGTCTCTGACCGCCTGCATATCCACTGTCGGCTCAAAGCGCGCAAGCACCTTGCCCTCGCGGTCGACAAGGAACTTCGTAAAGTTCCATTTGATATACGCCTTGTCGCCGAACGCCTTGTTGTTCATCTGCGTGAACTTGTTCAGAGCTGCGTTTTTCAGACCCTTGCCGAAGCCCTCAAACGGTTTCTCCGCCGCCAGGAACACAAACAGCGGATCGGCATTGTCGCCGTTGACGTCGATCTTTTTGAACTGCGGGAACTCCGTGCCGAACTTCATCGTGCAGAACTGATGGATCTCGTCCCCGTCGCCGGGCGCCTGATTGGCAAACTGGTTGCAGGGGAAATCCAGAATTTCAAAGCCCTGATCCCGGAACTCTTTGTACATCGCCTCGAGCGGTTCATAGTGCGGGGTGAAGCCGCAGCCTGTCGCTGTGTTGACGATCAGCAGAACCTTGCCCCGGTACTCCGAGAGACTGACATCGTTGCCTTTTCTGTCCTTGACCGTAAAATCGTACACTGTTTTCATTTTGATTGCCCCTTTCGTATTGTATATTATTGGTTTTGATTGCCCAACAATTCATACAGCAGCGCATACAGCGTCTGCGCCTTCTCCGGCGGCAGATGAAGGCAGCCCGCCACATGCAACGGAATGTCCTTTGCCTTCTCCTGCAGCGCCCTGCCCTGTTCGGTCAGTGTGATCACGACCACACGGTCGTCCGCGCTGCTGCGGCGTCTTTCGATATATCCCGCCTGCTCCATCTTTTTGAGCAGGGGCGAGAGCGTACCGTTGTCCAGACACAGCCGCTCGCCGATCTGCGAGACCGACACGCCGTCCTTTTCCCAAAGCACCAGAAAGACGATGTACTGCGTATACGTCAGTCCCAAAGGCTTGAGCCAAGGCGTATACAGCGCCGTCACGTTTCTGGCGGCGGCATACAGCGGAAAGCAGAGCTGATTGGACAGCTTCATTGCCTCGCGGTAATCGTATTCCATGAAAAAGCCTCCGTATGTGTTTTGCACAAATATATTTTATCAAACATATTTGCGTATGTCAATACTTTTCCTGCTTTATTTCCGCTCCGCTGACAACGCATCCGGGCGTATCATCGACCGCTGCGTTATATTTGCACTATCTTATGAATGCGTGAATGCGTGCCGCGTTTTCAGCCATGCAGCCGCTGCGCAGATTGAAACAGGCGCGGCAGAGATTGCCAAAAGCGTTTGAGGAAAGAAAACAGATACCTTATCCAGTTGAGGTAAGACGGCCGTTCCTTCAGCCTCTGCGCTGCGTCGGGCGCACCGGTTACAGGATACACCGTGTCGCGGTCGTCGTCCGCCTCCAGAAACTGCGGGAACGCCGTGAACGCGCGGACGCTGACTTCGCCGCTCGTCATGACCAGTTCAAACAGCTTGTCGATGCCCGCGTTGCCGTTGCAGTGCAGCCAGTCGCGCACAAACCACGTGCAGTCCGCCAGTGCGCACGTCGACGCGTCGATCATCCTGTCGGGCGAGAGATACGTGCGCTCGCGCATCGCGTTCAGATAGCTCTCGTCCAGCGGCTCTTTCACGTCGCCGCAGGTTGCGCCGAGCGACGCGTATTTCGTGTCGACCGTACCGTCGGACGTAGATCGCCAGAGTGTGACGAGCGGCGTGCGCTGCACATTGTATCCGCAGATGATGCAGACCTTGACGCCGTCTTCCCGCGCAGATTGAAGGTTTGCGGCGATATTCGCCATGGCATGCCTGTAGGCGAATACCTTGTCGTGCAGTCCGCCCTGCGCGGGCAGACCCATAAACTGCACCGCGTCGGCAAAATAGGATTCCGGCACAAACGCCCAGATGCCGGGCAGCGTGCCGAAAATCGGGATCAGCGCCTCACGAAAGACTTTATCCCCAACAGAACGGATGATCCGATCGCCGAGCGCACAGATGCCGTCTATGAGTCCTGCGCCTTTGAGCACGTCGAGCAGCGCATACAGAGAACCCTCGATGAAATCGTCGGCAAAGCCCGTATCCAGAAACGGTATGGCGTCCTCGCCGTAACGGGTGATTGCCGTGGGATTCAGCTCCAGTTTGCCGCAGAAGGCCTCCCCTGCCACTGCGGTACCCCACAGCGGGCAGCAGCGGCAGATGATGACGTCGATACCGTCGTGTCCGTATTTATTCAGATACGCCGACAGCACGACGCCGCCCATGCTCGAACACTTGAGCTTCACGCTGTCGTGACCGGTCAGCGTCTTGACCTGCTCAATGAACGCATGCAGTCTGTCCGCATGCGCGCAGGGATCGAGCCGGAAGTCATAGTCGAAATAATAGTCGCAGTCGATGCCGTGCCGTTCTTCCTGCGGGACGTTCAACTCCGGCGTTGTGACGTTCTCTTTCGAGTTGCCGTCGCTGTCGAGCGCCAGATCGCCGAAAGAAGCGCAGACAAACTGCACGAGCGCGTCCGCAAGAAGCTGCGCATCACGCGTCAGGATCGCTCTCGTCAGCTTCGGCATCGCGTCTTTGAGATTGGACAGCAGAAACCCGGCGTCGATCTTCCATAACGCCTGCTCGCCGTCCGTGCCCGCGTCGCGGACGATGGGCGTGCAGCCGAGCGGCCCGACATAGATGATCGGAGAAAAGCCGCAATCGCACCGGCCGTCGGAAGCAAATGCCGGAACGAACGCGCAGCAGAGCAGAACCGCGCACAGAAACAGGGAACAGCATTTTTTACAGATTGTCGTCATACGCCAACACCTCGCTGTCCCAAGTATACCATATTCCGGCACGCTGCGCAATGCGTCGGGCGGTATTTCTACGGCGGGATTGCGGTTTGTTATCCCAGCGCCGAATCCAGCGCCATCATGACGCTGAAGCCGACGGCAAAGGACACCACGCCGATATTGGAGTGTTCGCCCGCCGACATCTCCGGGATCAGCTCCTCCACGACGACATACAGCATTGCGCCCGCCGCAAAGGACAGCAGCACGGGCATAGCCGGCACAACCAGCGCGGCAATCGCCACGGTCAGCGCGCCGAATACCGGTTCCACCGCGCCGGAAAGCACGCCCAGCGCAAACGACCGCAGTTTATTATGCCCCTGCGCATACAGCGGCATGGAGATAATCGCGCCTTCCGGGAAATTCTGAATGGCAATACCCAGCGCCAGCGCGAGCGCACCGCCCGCCGTAATGTTCGCGCTGCCGCTCAGAAGTCCCGCATAGACGACGCCGACCGCCATACCCTCCGGGATGTTGTGCAGCGTCACGGCCAGCACCAGCATGGCTGTGCGGCCGAGGCTGGTGCGCGGGCCTTCCGGCTGGTCGATGCGCCGGTGCAGATGCGGAATGACATGATCCAGCAGCAGCAGAAATCCGATGCCGAGCCAGAAGCCGATAAACGCCGGCAGAAACGCCCATCTCCCCATTGCAGACGACTGCTCGATGGCGGGCACAATCAGACTCCAGATCGACGCCGCGACCATCACGCCCGCAGCAAACCCGGTCAATGCGCGCTGGACGCCGATTTTCAGCTCTTTCCGCAGAAAGAACACGCACGCGCTTCCCGCTGCCGTGCCGAGAAACGGAATGAGCAGCCCTGCAATCACCGTCTTCATTTCCTTCCGAACAGCCCTTTCTTCGTATACGGTTCGCTCTGCACGCCAAGACATGTATAGCCGGTCGCGTCAATCGCCGCTTTGACCGCGTCGGCGTCCACCGCACTGTCCGTCAGGAAGGTCGCTTCCTTCTTTGCGCGTGAAGCGGATACTTTTTTTGTCGCCGGAACCGCTTTGCGGATCGCGTCGCAGACGTGCGCCTCACACATTCCGCACATCATGCCGTCAATTTTTACCGTAGTTTTTATCATACTGTCTCCCTCCCGTAAGCATGCGGCGCAGGGAACGTGTCCCGGCGCCGCCTATATGTTGGTTTATCAGGTTTCTTTCCCTTGCGGATGGCATGCGCCGTGCATGGCACAGTGCGCACAGTTACAGCCGCAGGCGGATTTCCCTTTTCGTTTATCTTTCCGCATCTTGACAATGACCCCCGTCACAACGGCGATCAGCGCCAAAACGATCAGAATGTTGGCGATATTTGCAGACAGCCATGTGAACATGTCATCGCTTCCTTTCCGAAGGATCAGATTTTCTTGGTCAGCTTCGTCGCTTCTTTATACTTCTTGAAGAACAGCATGTAGACCATACCTGCGATCAGCGCAAGCGCGCAGATGAAACCGATCACATGGAAGTTGCCGGTGAACGCGCCGCCGATCTGGTTGATGCACAGCGACACCGCGTAGGCAAAGCCGCACTGATACGCGATCGCGAACCACGTCCATTTCGCGTTGTTCATCTCGCGCTTGATCGCGCCGATCGCCGCGAAGCAGGGCGCGCACAGGAGGTTGAACACAAGGAACGAGAAGCCGGTAACGCCGGTGAACGCCTGCCGGAGCGCCTGCCATGCCGTCAGTTCTCCGCCGCCGTACAGAATGCCCATCGTGCCAACAATATTTTCTTTGGCCACAAGTCCGGTGATGGACGCCACGGCTGCCTGCCAGGTACCCCAGCCGAGCGGTGCAAAGATCCATGCGATCACGCTGCCGATGCGCGCTAAAATGGAGAGATCGAGTTCATCCTCCGCCAGCATCCGGAAGCCGTCGGGCGTGAAGCCGAAGTAAGAAGTAAACCAAACCACAATGGTGGACAGCAGGATGATTGTGCCCGCCTTTTTGATGAACGACCAGCCGCGCTCCCACATGCTGCGCAGCACATTGCCGAGCGTCGGCCAGTGATACGCGGGCAGCTCCATGACGAAGGGCGCCGGTTCGCCGGCAAACATCTTCGTCTTCTTGAGCATGATGCCGGAAACGACGATCGCCGCCATGCCGATGAAATAGGCCGAGGTGGAAATCCACGGAGAGCCGCCGAAGATCGCGCCGGCAATCATGGCGATGAACGGCACCTTCGCGCCGCAGGGAATGAACGTCGTCGTCATGATCGTCATGCGGCGGTCACGTTCGTTTTCGATGGTACGGCTGGCCATAATGCCGGGCACGCCGCAGCCCACGCCGATGAGCATCGGAATGAAGGATTTGCCGGACAGACCGAATTTGCGGAAGATGCGGTCAAGCACAAACGCGATACGCGCCATGTAGCCGCACGCTTCGAGGAATGCCAGCATCAGGAACAGCACCAGCATCTGCGGCACAAAGCCCAGCACCGCACCGACACCCGCGACGATACCGTCGAGGATCAGTCCCTGCAGCCATTCGGCGGCGTTCGCTTTTTCGAGGAGATTCCCGACCAGCACCGGCACGCCGGGCACCCACACGCCGTAGTCGGCGGGATCGGGCGCGTCGAAGCCGTTCGCCGTGAAGTAGTCTTTCGCTTCGGTGAACGTCATGCCGACGGTCACTTCCTCGTCCGCATCCGCCGGGATCGTATCGTAGTACGCCGTCAGCGTGCTGATTTCCAGCGTCTCTTCGTCTTCCACATCCACTGTGGCAATCTTTTCCGCAGGAACAAACGACGCAAGCTCCGCTTTGGCGGCGTCTTCGTCGAAGTCCTCCGCTTCGGGGTCGATCTCCACGAACGCCTGCGCGGCGTTCAGCGCGGAATTGTATTCTTCGTCGACCTCTTCATACGCACTGCTGCCGATGCCGAACAGATGCCAGCCGTCGCCGAACAGTCCGTCGTTGGCCCAATCCGTTGCCGGCGCACCGACGGCGACCATCGCGATCCAGTACACAAGGAACATCACAGCCGCGAAGATCGGCAGACCCAGCCAGCGGTTCGTCACGACCTTGTCGATTTTGTCGGACGTCGTGAGACCGCCTTTGTTCTTCTTTTTGTAGCACGCCTTGATGACCTCGGCGATGTAGATATACCGCTCGTTCGTGATGATGCTTTCCGCGTCGTCGTCCATCTCCTGCTCCGCTGCGGCAATATCCTTTTCAATGTGCGCGAGCGTATCCGCATGGATGTTCAGCTGTTCGAGCACCTTGTCGTCGCGCTCGAAGATCTTGATCGCGTACCAGCGCTGCTGCTCCTCCGGCAGATCGTGCACGACGGCCTCCTCGATGTGCGCGAGCGCGTGTTCCACCGCGCCGGAGAACGTGTGCATCGGTACCGTCTTCGCATTTTTTGCCGCTGCAATCGCTGCTTCGGCGGCCTCCATGACGCCGTCACCCTTGAGCGCGGAAATCTCGACCGCCTGACAGCCGAGCTGCTTGCCCAGCGCTTTCGTGTCGATTTTGTCGCCGTTCTTGCGCACGACGTCCATCATATTGACGGCCAGTACCACAGGGATGCCCAGCTCCGTAAGCTGCGTTGTCAGATACAGATTGCGTTCCAGGTTCGTTCCGTCGATGATATTGAGAATCGCGTCGGGACGTTCGCCGATCAGATAGTTTCGGGCAACGACTTCCTCCAGCGTGTAGGGCGAGAGGGAGTAGATACCGGGCAGGTCGGTGATCGTCACGTCGTCGTGCTTTTTCAGCTTGCCCTCCTTTTTCTCCACAGTCACGCCCGGCCAGTTGCCGACAAACTGGTTGGAACCGGTCAGCGCGTTGAACAGCGTCGTTTTGCCGCTGTTCGGGTTACCCGCCAATGCAATGCGTATATTCATGATAATATTTCCTTTCTGCCGCTGACGGCTTCGGATGGTTAGCGCAAACTAACCATTAGTCAAAAAAATAAGAATGCTGCCTTACGCCGCCGGTCACTCGATCTCAATCATTTCGGCATCTGCTTTGCGCAGCGACAGCTCGTAGCCGCGTACCGTAACTTCGATCGGATCGCCGAGCGGGGCGACCTTGCGCACGTATACCGGCGTGTGCTTCGTGATCCCCATGTCCATAATGCGGCGTTTGACAGCGCCTTCGCCGTGCAGCTTCACGACCTTAACCGTTTCACCGATGGCGGCGTCTCTGAGTGTTTTCATACTCTATTCCTCCTCAAAATGTTATACCATAATCTTTCTTGCGAGCGCTTCATCGACAGCCACGCGGCTCTCCTTGACCTTCACGATCAGGTTGCCGCCGAGCGTGCTCACGATGCACACCTCGCCCCCGACGTTAAAACCGAGCGTCTCCAGATGCTGTTTGACGTCCGGACTCCCGCCGATCTTTTTGATGATCTGCGGCTGACCGATTTCGGCCATACTGAGCGGCAGCATATCATTTTCCTCCCGTTTTTAAATTATCATTCGCTAACCCAAAATCTAAATATTACGGTTAGCTCTCGCTAACCACAATCTATTATAGTTAGCCTTTGCTAATTTGTCAACCCCTTTTCATACTTTTCCTGCATATTTTTCCTGCATGGGCGGGTGTATATTTTTTTGTTGATTTATCCGGAAAAATATGGTATGATTATCTCAAACAAGGGGGTGCCGGTGATGCAATTATATGAATCCGGTGAGATGTATCTGGAGACAATCTATATCCTTTCCCGGCAATCGTCTGCCGTGCGCAGCATCGACGTCGGCGAGTATATGGGCTTTTCCAAGCCCTCGGTCAGCCGTGCCGTCGGCCTGCTGCGTGAAGCCGGTCTAATCACGATGGACAAATCGGGGTATCTGCGCCTGACTGCGGCCGGTGAAGAGAAGGCAAAGCGGATCTACGAGCGGCATACCGTGCTCACGGAAATGTTTATCCGCCTGGGCGTGGACGAAAAAACAGCTTCCGACGACGCCTGCCGGATCGAGCACTATATCAGCGACAAGACCTTTGACGCCATCAAAGCGCACATGAAGCAATACGGCGGACAATAAAAGACAGACACAGCAAAACCTCGGCCGCACCGCACGGCCGAGGTTTTATCATTGTGATTTAAGAAAACAGGTTGCGGAAGAACGCAGCCGCCTTATCATACAGAATCCGCAGGCTGTACAGCGCCGCGTCGAATCTGCTTCCCTCGCGCAGGAGCGTATCGGAGGAGAGCATGTACGTGTCGTATGTGTCGGTGCTGTCCTTGTCGATCGTGATGACACGGAATCCTCTGTGATGATCGTTATAGGAATGGAACGTGCAGCCCTGCGAGCAGACAAGATCGATCCCTTCGTACGGCACGATGTAGTTGTTGATGTGGTCGTGGCCGACGAAGACCGCTTTGACGTCGCCCTGCCGGAGCATGGTGTCGATTTCGGCATAAGCCGCCTCACATGCGGTACTGGGCGGGCACGGCGGCTCGCTCAGCCAGTTGATTTCTGGATTCGTGCCGTCGGGCAGCATGAACGCCTGATTGCCTGAACCGACGGAACCCGGCGTTCCGCCCTGCACCGATTTGAGCGCGCGATAGATGTGCGGCGGGATGATGTGCTGGAACGCAATCGACGGAACCGGTTTGCCGCCGTTTGCTTCTTTGAGCGCATCGGAGGTTTTCACATACCAGTCGATCTGCTCAGGCAGCACATAGCCGTAGCCGCCGTATGCCGGATCGGGATTGTAGTTGCCGGAGTCGATGCACCAGACGTTATAGGCGACCTTGTCGCTGTCCGCGGACTCGTAGACGGGAATATTGTAGGTGCCGGCGTTGAGCGTGCTCTCGCCGCCGACCGTGCGTTCCGCCACGACGCCCGAGCAGCCGATGAAGCAGGAATAGCGCTCATACATTTCGATTTGCGCAAGTTTGTCAAGCGGCGTATTTTCGTCGTCGTGATTGCCGAAGACCATCGCCACCGGCACGCCGAGACGCTCAAACACATCCATTACCTGGCAGATCGCCTTTTCGGACAGCCACTTCGTCCGGCAGGAAGGGCCGGAGATGTTGTCGCCCGTCAGCACGATCAGATCCGGCTGCGCCTGCTGAACGGCATAAACAATGGAACGTTTGCAATAGTACGACAAAAGCGCGTCGTCCTGAATATCGGCAACCTGCAGAATGGTCAGCTTGCCGTCCTCGCCGAAGCAGATGCGCGCCTTTTCCGCAGGCGAATCCGCGCAGAACGCCGGAACGGTCAGCAGCACCGCCAGCAGACAGCTCAAAAAGAACGCGAACCACTTTTTCATCAGAATCATCCTTCCCGTTTGAACCGCGTTATTGGTTAGCTCTGACTAACCCCGCAAAAAGTATACGCTGTCCGCTCGTGAATGTCAAGCGTTTTTTCTCAAAATGCGCGCCGCAGTTTGTGCGTCGACGTTTCAAAAAAAGATTGTAAAGGATTTCAAAATATGCTAAACTGTTGCACAATAACCGCATAACGCGGATTCTGAAATGCCGTGGTGAATTATGCTCAAGTATCTGAAAAAATATTGGCTGTTCTGTGTCCTCGCGCCGTTGTTCATGGTATGCGAGGTCGCAATGGATCTGCTGCAGCCCGACCTGATGGCAAGAATTGTCGACGAGGGCGTGCTGCGCAGCGACTTTGCGCTGATCGTGCACGTCGGCGTGCGGATGATCCTGTGTGTGTTTGCGGGCGGCGCGTTCGGCGTGACGTGCGGCGTCTTTGCCAACATTGCCGCGCAGGGCTTCGGCAACGACCTGCGCAAGGATCTGTTCGGCCGCATCATGTCCCTGTCGTTTGAGCAGACGGACCGGTTCACGACCGGGTCATTGATTACGCGGCTGTCCAATGACGTAACGCAGGTGCAGAACATGGTCGGCCTTGCGATCCGCGGACTTGTGCGCAACGGCGTCATGTTTGTCGGCGGGGTGTTCATGCTCTGGCGTCAGTCGCCGCGTTTCGCGCTGGTTGCGGCATGCGGCATGCCGTTCATCCTGCTGCTGATTGTGTTCTTTCTGCGCAAAGCCTCTCCCCTGTTCCGGATCGTGCAGGAAAAGCTGGACGGCGTGAATCACGTCATGCAGGAGGACGTCGCGGGCGCGCGCGTGGTCAAAGCCTATGTGAAAGAAGACTATGAACTGGATCGTTTTGACCGTGCCAACGATGCGCTCTGCCGCGAGAATCTGCGCGTGCAGACGCTGCTGGCGTTTCTCGGCCCGTGCATGAACATCATCATGAACCTCTGTGTCGTGGCCGTGATTCTGGTCGGCGGCATCACCGTCAAAAACGAAGGCGGTCAGACGCCCGGCAGCATTATGGCGGCGATCACCTACCTGACACAGATTCTCGGCGGCATCGGTTTCCTTGCTAATATCTTCCAGACGTTCACCCGCGCGAAGGCGTCGGCAGACCGCATCAACGAAGTCACGCACAGCGATCCGTCTGTGACGGACGGCGCGGATACGCAGCGCGAGTCGGCACGCGGTACGGTCGAGTTCCGCGACGTGAGCTTTGCCTATCCGGGCACAACGCAGAACATACTGGAGCATATCGACCTGACTGTGCGGCAGGGCGAGACGCTGGCGATCATCGGCGCGACAGGCAGCGGAAAATCCACGCTGATCGACCTGATTCCGCGCTTCTACGACGCCTCGTCGGGCGAGGTGCTGGTCGACGGGCGAAACGTGCGGGATTATCCGCTGCGCGATCTGCGGGAAAAGATTTCCGTCGTCATGCAGCGCACGGAGCTGTATTCCCGCTCGATCGAAGAAAACATCCGCTGGGGCGCTGCGGACGCAGACCCCGCGCAGATCAAGTCCGCCGCGCAGACAGCGCAGGCCGACGACTTCATCTGCGAGACGCAGTACGGCTATTACACGCCCGTCACGGAGAGCGGTCATTCCCTCTCCGGCGGGCAGAAGCAGCGCATCTCGGTTGCGCGCGCAATCCTGAAGCCGCACGAAATCCTGATTTTTGACGACGCGACCAGCGCGCTGGATCTGCGCACCGAAGCGTCGCTCTATGAAGCGCTGCGCAAACAGGACCCGGACAGCACCAAAATCATCATCGCGCAGCGGATTGCATCCGTGCGGAACGCCGACCGGATCGTCGTGCTCGACGGCGGCAGGATCGCCGCCTGCGGCACGCACGACGCGCTGATGGCGCAGTCGGAAATCTACCGTGCCATCTTCTTCTCGCAGCAGAAGGAAGGAGGCGCGGCATGACGGAAAACAAACGCAAATCCGTTCCCGAAGGATTTGAAAAACGGCCGGAAGAAAAAGCGTCGTTTGCGCGCAAGGAACTGAAACAGGCTGTCGCGCAGACGGTCAGCTTCCGTCCCGGCAGAGGCCCCGGCAGAGGTCCCGGCGCGGAAACTGAAAAGGCGGACAACATCAAGGACACCGCATCGCGGCTGCTTCGTTATTTCAGCGCCGCAAAGAAACAGTTGACGGGGCTGATTGCCGCGGTGATCGCCGTCACGCTGCTCTCTCTCGCAGCGCCGGCGATGCAGGGCAGCGCAATTGACAGCATCAAAGCGCACGACTGGCCGATGCTGTATCGGTATGCCATGCTGCTGCTGGGCATTTTTGTCGTGAACGTCGGCGTGAATCTCGCGCAGTCGCTGCTGGCGGCACGGCTGAGTCAGAGCATCGTGCGGCGGATGCGGCACGACCTGTTCAGAAAGATCGACAATCTGCCGATCGCCTATCTGGACACGCACGCGGGCGGCGATATCATGAGCCGCATGACCAACGACGTGGAGAACGTCTCGACCACGATTTCGCAAAGTCTCGGCTCGCTCGTTTCGGGCGTGCTGACGCTGGCAGGCACCGTGACAATCATGTTCCTGTACTGCTGGCAGTTGACGCTGATCACGATGGTTTCCGTGATCCTGACCGTGCTGGTCACCAAGAAAATGTCGGACGTGATGCGCAAAGCCTTCCGCAAACGGTCGGCGCTGCTGGGCGAGCTGAACGGACACTCCGAGGAGATGATCACCGGCTACCGCTCGATCGTCGCCTACAACAAGCAGGACGATGTGACGCGCGAATTCTGCGAAACGTCCGATGCGCTGGCCAGAGTCAGCGTAAAAGCGGAAATCCTCGGCGGCTCCATGGGACCGATCATGAACTGCATCTCCAATATCGGTTTCGTAATCGTCGCCGCGTTCGGCGGGTACTTTGCCTATACGGGACTGATTACGATCGGCACCATTTCGGCGTTTATCATCTACGCCAAGCAGTTCTCCCGTCCGATCAATGAAATCGCCCAGCTTTACGGCGCAATCCAGACCGCCGTGGCGGGCGCAGAGCGTGTGTTCGCGCTGATGGACACAGCGGACGAGGACAACCGCGGTGATCGCCCGCTGTCCGACATCAAGGGGCACATCTCTTTCCGACACGTCGATTTTTCCTATGTGCCCGGCAAGCAGGTGCTGCACGACTTCAATCTTGAAGTAAAACCCGGACAGAAAGTGGCGCTGGTCGGCGCGACCGGCAGCGGCAAAACGACGGTGGTCAATCTGCTGATGCGTTTCTATCCGGTGGACAGCGGAGAAATCCTGGTCGACGGCGTCAACATCAATGAGATCCGGCGTGACGAGCTGCGCAGAAACACCGCCATCGTGCTGCAGGATACGTTTTTGTTCTCCGACACCATCGCCGGAAACATCAAATATGCCGACCGCGACGCATCCGACGAACGGATGCAAAAAGCCGCGCAGATGAGCAACATCGCGCGGTATATCGAGCGGCAGCCGGACGGATATGATACGTATCTGACACACGCGGGCGAAAGCCTCTCGCACGGACAGCGGCAGCTTCTGGCCATTGCGCGCGCGGTGCTGGCAGACCCGAAGATTCTGATATTGGACGAAGCGACCAGCTCGGTCGATACGCGCACGGAACAGAACATCCAGAATGCCATGGTGAACCTGATGCGCAACCGCACCAGCGTCATCATTGCGCACCGGCTTTCCACCGTCCGGGACGCGGACGTGATCGTCGTCATGGATCACGGCAGAGTCGTGGAAACCGGCAGTCACGAGCAGCTTCTCGCGCGCGGCGGCGTATACTACACGCTGTATCAGACGCAGTTTGAAGGAAAAGCAACCTGAGTATCTTAAAATGGTTCATCACGGAATTTTGTGGGATGGTAAGAAGCAAGTAAAGGTGGTGTCATCGCGAGGGAGGCAAACACCGACCGCGGCGATCCGTCCCCCCGGCAGAGCGTAAAAACAAAAGCAAGGAGTACGGATTGCCGCGCGCCATAAAGGCGCTCGCAATGACAAACAAGGGGACGTTTTCTTATCCCACAAAAATCCGTGAAGAGGGAAGAAAAAGGACGGGCTATGCCCGCGCCCATTCTGATGGGTGTGCGCGGCATTTGCACCGTCCTTTTCTGTTTTTCAATGTACTCAGCCGCCGATCACAAGCGTTTTCGACTGCCGGCCTTCGTTCCAGTAAATCTCAACGGTCACGGGCTTGTCGGAATGCAGCTCGACCTGCGGTTCCTCCGAGGCGCTCGCGCGCGCCTGACACAGCAGAGAAACGGTAGTATCCGTCCCGAAGGGGTAATCGCCTGTGAAGAATACCGTTGACTCTTGGTCACTCTCAACCTCCTGTAATTCATTCTTGGTAATGTCTTCTCTTGATTGCATGTTTCTTCCTCCAATTGAAATGAGAATTTGAGCTTACTGCTCGTAGGAGGATAACGAATCCCAAGAGACAAACCATCAGAAAAATTACATTTTTTGCGAAATAACACCGCCGAATAATTAACCGCCGAATAATTAATAGAATAATAAAAATGCAACGAAAAAGGCTGTCGTTCGCGTGTAACGCTCCTACAGCCCTATAAACGCTTCTATTTGCTCGGACAAACGCTTTCGGGAACCGCTTGCCGCCAAACGATACAAAGCGTCTATGCTCGCTCTAAACAAAAATAACGCCCCGACGTTATCGGGACGAAATAAAATGCTATGAAAATGATCTCGGATTAACCCTTATAAAAACAAAAAGCCTATGCTGATAGCATAGGACAAACGGAACGCTGACGGTGTATAATCCTGTCAGCGTTTATATTTCATCAATTTTATCTGCCATGGCGGTGACCATTGTCAGAAAGCGACGGACTTTTTCAGGGTCTTTATGCTTGAGTGAAGCGGACAAATGCACAAATCGTTCGTTATCGTCAAAACTATCCAGCAGCAAGCTGTCTATACTGACATTCAAAGCCGTTGCGATCGAGCAAAGTGCGTCAATGGACGGCGTGCGTGTTCCGCGTTCTATATGACCGATGTGGGCAGTTGACAAGGAACACTTTTCGCCTAATTGTTCTTGTGTCATGTTTCGTCTTTCGCGGGCTTCGCGAATACGCATGCCCAATGCGTAGTAATCCACTGAAGAACGCATTTTGTCACCGACCTTCTTTGCTGATAAACAAAAATATTATACACGAAAACACCTTTTTTCATAAATAAACTATTGGCATTATTACTTGACTATAAGCATTATTTATGTTACAATGTAAAAAAATGAAAGGGGAAGACGATATGTATTGTAAAAAATGTGGAAAAATGATTGAGGAGAACGCTCAATTCTGTGATTCCTGCGGAAGCCCAATTGTGGAACAAACCGACGAGCTTGACACCACAAATCACGAGACAACACCAGTAAACGAATATGTCCAACCGGCTACACAAGACGAAAGTCCTTTTTATGCCGTTCCCGAAGAAACATCTATACCAAACCCCACGGAAAACTCGACTGAATCAAAAACCATTTTGCAAAAAGTGTTTGCAGGATTTCGTAATGTTATTCATGGCTATACCCATTTCAAATCATTATCCAAAGGGAAAAAAGTTGCATACATTGTTGTGCCGATAATTGTATTTGTGTTGATTTGTGTAAGTGCTTCGGGAGACGGTAATTCCTCGAATTGCATTGTTAAAACAGATCAGAATGATAGTTTGGGCGGAGTAGCTTTTGATACAACTTTTGACCAGTTTATTGAAAAATACAACAAGTTGCAAGATATTGAAGCGCAAGATAGAATGGGCGACCAAGGAGACACGGCTGTCAATTCATATGCTCAGCTTAATTATTTGCAAAAGAGCCAATTTACAGTATTATCAAGCGATATTCCGGAATGCACACAATATGTTTATGCTTTCACAAATAAGAGATTTTTAACCCCTGGTATCAATAAACCTTTGGAAACCTTTGCAACTTTACATGTTTGGGTAAACAATACCACTGGGTTTGTGCAGCAAGTAATGTATTCTGTTTCAACTAATATTTCCAGTCAACAAACGAAAGAGTATCATAACAATAATTTAAAATATATTGTATTTTTAAGCATTTTTGATGACGGTGATTTTAATACAGTCTTTGACAGCATAGATGATGACCAGCTATTTTCTTGGAAAGGCAACGTTTTGTATGTAAGAGGCATCCGAGATGCTGAAGGTGTGGAATATGAAAACTATGTGGCATGTGCATGTACAAAAGACAGTCAGTGGTATGACACATTTACATCGGTTTTGAAATAACAGCAGGTAACACCGTTAATAACTTGATAAAAAGAAATGAGAGTGCAGTTTTGATCCGCTGCACTCTCTGATTTTTATGTTTTTAATGTTTATGTTTCCCTCTGATTTCCCTCGAATTAGATTGACGTAGATTGTCATGGATTTAACTGGAATTTTTTACCGTTTCGCCTTCAAGCGGCGTTGAATAAATGGCGTGTCGATGTTTGCCTAACGGTCTGTACCGTTTCTGCGATACGGACGATCCCGATCTGAAACTCATTCTTGATGCATTTGGCATAAATAATCCGCTCAAGCTGTACACTCGCGCGGAATTGAAAGCACTTCACATGGACATGAACTTATCTTTGTAAACCTATGATGTAGTCATATTTTTATCACACTGCCAATTTCCTTGATCTATTACGTTTTTCTTCGATTTGCCAACGGTTTTCTCTTTCAAGACGCCCTGGTTCTGCCTTTCAAAGTGGCAAACTCGGGTTATACCGCAGAAAGCGCCAAGTTGCAAACAATTTGAGGCAAGTCTCCAGAAACATTCCGCTCTGGCCGGATAAGCGTCCGGGGGCTGTCGCGTTTGGTGAAGAACGGAAAGAAATATCGTCTTCACCGGAATGCGACAACCCCCGGTTGTATCGCTTGTCTGTTATCTGGAAACGTAGTTGAGCGGATTGGTCACGCCGCCGTTGACGATCACCTCAAAGTGCAGATGCGGTCCGGTCGAGTTGCCGGTTGAGCCGATGGAGGCGATTTGCTGTCCGGCCGTCACACGCTGCCCGGCACGCACGCGGATAGAGCCGGTGACGCAGTGCGCATAGCGCGTCTTGACGCCGTTGCCGTGGTCGATCAGCACCTGCTGGCCGTAGCTGTTACCGGTCGAACCCGCGATCTCCACCACGCCGGACGCCGCCGCCACGATCGGCCTGCCGAGCGCCCCGCTGGTCGTGATATCCAGACCCTTGTGCCCGTTATGACCGAAATACTGGCTGATCATCCGCGCGGTCGGCGCAGGCCACATGAAGCCGCGCGACGAATAACTGCCGCCGTAATATCCGGCTGAGCCGCTCTTTGCCGTGCCGACCTCGACCTTTTCCGTGACCGGATCGCTCACGGTCGTGCGGTCGATCTCCTCCATATCCACCGTGACGCCGTTTACGGTCGTGATGGTAACGGTGACCTTGTCGATGCCCTTTTGCCCCTGGCGGATAATGCGCCGGTCGCCGGAGAACAGCTTGGAATTGTAGCTCGTTTCAGTCTTGAAATCAATTTCTTCCGTACGCACTTCGGTTCGCGTGATCTTCGGCGTGACGTACCGCTGCGCTTTGGAAACCATCAGCTCGGTTCCGACCAGGATCGTCTCGCCGAGCTGCGGATTGAGTGCCTTCAGTTCGCTCACGGTCAGGTGGTGATCCGATGCAATTCTGGAGAATGAATCGCCCGGCTGCGCTGTGTAGTATTGTGCGGGCTTCTTGTCGCCCGTCAGCTTCTGCGTGAGACGGTCCGCATCCCACATGGCGTTTTCATTGTCCGGATACAGTCCCTGCACGTAGTCGATGGATTCGACGAATCCGGCCGTCGCGTTCTTGCCGGCGTGCTGCTGCTCAAGGATTGTGTTAAATACGCTGCGCGCATCGTTCTCGTTTTTAACCGCGCACAAAAACTCGCCGTCAATGAACACGCCGCAGGCGTTGGTAATATTGGCGTCCGAAGCACGGATGAGGTTATCGCTGAGAATATCCGTGTCCACCATCTTATTGATCGAGACCAGCGAAAGCTCATACTGCGGCGTATCGAGCACGTCGGCTCTGGCGTCCTCGTCCATGCCGACCGACAGCTTCTCTGCCGCGCGGCTGCGCGCCTGCAGGTAAACGGATTCGTTGGAAATATAGCCGATCGTCTCGCCGTTATACACCACGCGCAGCGCATATGTGAAGCTCTGCCACTGGTGGATCTCCATCACGAGCACGACCGCCATCAGAATCGGCAGCGCCGTGTTGAACGCGGTTTTGAAGAGCCGTCGGTGCTTGCGGATCGCGTGCGCGATATAATGTCCGATCACGGAAAGCCACGTCGCGGTGCTCTTTTTCCATGCGCGGTGGAGATTGGCGGAAACGTTGTGCATTTCCGTGCGCAGGAATCGCCATTCCGCGCGGAAGTTGCGCGCCGAACGCGCAAAGAAAAAGTCCAGTGCGGCAAAGATAATGTAGATCCATGCGCCGACCGCAAACACGGGCTTGCGCAGACTGCGCCCGATACGCCGCGAAAAGTGACGAATCAGCCGCCGGACACGCAGACCGAAATATGTGATCAGCCGGAACAAATGCCGCACCTCCCTTCTGTGTAGCTCAAATTGCCGTTTCTCAAAAACCTGTAAAGGTTATTATACCAAAAAAGCTCTCGTTTTGCAAGAGTTAGTTCATGCCCGCGCTGCCTACGCCCTGGAACAGCTTTTCCACCGCGCTGCGCAGCGCACGGTTTTCGGCTGCGGACAATTCCGGATCGACGCTGAGAAGCCGCTCGGCGCACGCGCCCGCCTCGTGCACAAGCTGCGTCTGCTCGAGCATGTCCGCAATCTTCATCTCCGGCAGACCGTGCTGCCGCGCGCCGAAGAAATCGCCGGGGCCGCGCATCTGCAGATCTGCGTCCGCTATCTTGAATCCGTCGTTTGTCTGCGTCATGATGTGCAGACGTTTCTGCGCCTCGTCGTTCTGCGCGTCGGAAATCAGGATACACGTCGAGGCCACTTGTCCGCGGCCGATCCGCCCGCGCAGCTGATGCAACTGCGACAGGCCGAACCGCTCGGCGTTCTCGATCACCATAATGACCGCGTTCGGCACGTCCACGCCCACCTCGATGACCGTGGTGGACACGAGAAGCTGCACCTCGCCCGCGGCAAACGCGCGCATGACTTCTTCTTTTTCGCGCGGACGCATGCGCCCGTGCAGCAGTCCAACCCGGTAGTCACGGAACGCGCCCTGCCGCAGCATTTCTGCATATTCCTCGGCGGCCGCCATCGGCGTGTCGCCCTCCTCAACCAGCGGGCAGACGATATAGCCCTGCAAGCCTTTATCCAGATGCGCGCGCACATACCCCAAGGCGCGCTCGCGTTTGTCGCCCGTCACGGCATACGTCTTTACCGGCTTTCGTCCGGGGGGAAGTTCGTCCAGAACGGAAACGTCCAGATCGCCGTAGATCATCAGCGCAAGCGTGCGCGGAATCGGCGTTGCGGACATGACGAGAATGTGCGGGCCTTTCCCCTTCTCGCCCAGCGCAGCACGCTGCTCCACGCCGAAACGGTGCTGCTCGTCCGTGATGACGAAGCCGAGCCGGCGGAACGTGACGTCGGGCGTGAGCAAGGCATGCGTGCCGACAAGCAGGTCAATCTCACCCGCCTGCAGGTCGGCGTAGATTTTTCTCTTAGCGGCCGCACGCGTTGAGCCGGTCAGCAGAGCGACGCGCACGCCGCACTGGGCAAAAAACGCGCACATCGTGTCGTAGTGCTGCATGGTGAGAATCTCTGTGGGCGCCATGAGCGCGCACTGCATGCCGTTCCGCACCGCGTTGTATACCGCTGCGGCGGCAACAGCCGTTTTGCCGGAGCCGACGTCGCCCTGCAGCAGGCGGTTCATCGGAGACGGATGCGCCATGTCGGCAACAATCGCCTGCACCGCGCGGCTCTGCGCGCCGGTGAGCCGGAACGGCAGCAGACGGATAAAGTCCGCCGTTTCATCCCTGTCGCAAATGTAGCCGCTGTGTGCGCGCGAACGGGTGCGCATCAGGCGCATACCGAGCGTCAGCGTCAGCAGCTCCTCGAACATCAGCCGCCGGCGCGCATGATCGGCATAGTCCATATCGGGCGGAAAATGCACGTCACGCAGACTGTTTTCTATGCTGCACAGACAGTATTTATCGCGAATCCACTGCGGCAGCGTTTCCGGACAGGCAGGCACAAATCGCTCCAGCGCCGTAGACACCAGCCGCTCGATCGAACGCGAGGTCATCCCCTCGGTCTGGCGGTAGATCGGGCGGATGCGGGTATTGCCCTCGGCTTTTTCGCACAAGGGCGTATTCATTTCTTTTTTCCACAGATTTCCGCTCACGCGTCCGAAGAACAGGTATTCCCCGCCCGCCTCCAGCTTTTCGGCCAGATACTTGTTATTGAAAATGGTGATCTGCATGATGCTGCCCCCGTCCGTCACGTCCGTCTTGAACACGGTCAGACCCTGGCGGATGCGCGCGCCAACCGGTTTGCGGTCGACAATCGCGCGCACACAGCAGACCTCGCCGATCGGCGCGTCGGCAATAGATACGACGCGCGACCAGTCCTCGTAGGCGCGGGGATAAAAATGCAGAAGGTCGCCGACCGTCTGCACGCCCAGCTTATGCAGAAGCCGCGCGCGCTTTTCGCCGACGCCCTTCAGATATTGGATGTCTGTATTCAGATCCATAAATCCACCTTAAAAATGCCAATCCTCAATATCGGCAAACAGATCATATGTGGTCGCCGTCTGCGTGCCGCGCAATTCTTTGACGCAGGCTACGATACCCTTTCGGTAGCAGAGCGGGAAAAACGGCGCGTCCTGCGCAAACGCCTCCATGAACGCGTCAAAATTGATCTCGCCGTCCAAGAAACTGCGGTACGCGTCGGACGCCGTTTTGTTCCAGATGCCGTGTGCCGCTGCGCCGCTGCCGCCGAAGAAAGCATTCAGATCCATATTCGGCGAAAGGCTGACCTCGCCGATGTACAAATCGAATTTGCCGAGCTCCACCGCTTCGAGAAACTCCTCTTCCGGCAAAGCGGTGATATTGATTTTGATGCCGAGCGTGCCGAGTTTTTTGGCAATCTGCTGGGCTGCCATACGTTTAAAATCATTGTTCGCGTTGACCAGCATATTGAATTGCAGACTTACACGGCCGTTGTTGCGCACGCCGTATGTGTTGATCTTGTCGAAGCCCTCCTGCTCGAGCATGGCGAGCGCGTCGGTCTGCCCGGCGCCGTGCGCGGTCTCCCACGCGGCCGCCTGCGTCCAGACCGGATTGAACGGCGTATGCGTTACCGTCGCATGTCCCTGAAAGGCGATATTCAGCACGTCCTCGCGGTCGATCGCCGCGGACAGCGCCCTGCGCACAACGGGCAGCGCAAGCGCCGAGTCGTCCTGATTGACGCCGACGTACACAAGGTTGTTCATCGGGTACTCGGAAATGGCTGCGTTGACGCGCGTATAGCGGCCGACGGACAGGTCGTCGAAGGCGAAGCTGATATTGCCGATCTCAAGGCTGTAAAACAGCGCGGTCGCATCGGTCATATTCACCAGATGAATTGTCGTCATCGCCGGAAAGAAGCCCATGAACCGGTCGTTGAAAACGGTCAGGATCGGATCGTTTTCTCCCTCCGTGTATTGCAGAACATACCGTCCGCTTCCCACCGGAATCACCTGATCGGTGGTCTTGGCCGGCGCGGTGTCCGACTCCGTCGTCGCCTCACGTGCGGCCTGCTTGCGGTCCTGCGCGGAAGTTCCGGTTTTGATGATCGGAAAGTCAAGGCACGCCACAGCAAACGGATCGGGCGACTGGAGCGTAAACAGCAGCATATCCGCGCCGGAGACAGTCGCATCCTCAAAGTTTTTCAGCCGCGCCTTGAAAACGTCGGATTCCTTCGCGAGCCGGAAGGAATACAGAATATCGGAAGTCGTCAGCGGCGAACCGTCCGTAAACCGCACGTCCGCATTGATCGCCACACGAATCGCCAGACCGTCCGTGGTGTATTCGCGGGCAATCAGCGGCTTCGGCTCGAAGTTCTCGTCCGTCGTAAACAGGCTGTCATACAGAAGCGGCGTAAGCTGCCGGTTGAGCGAGCTCTTTGCGAGGAACGGATCGAGGCTGTCCGCCCGGGAGTACGGAAGCCGCAGATCGTTGTAGCGGATCTGCGCCGCTTCCGGGTCGCTCGCCGGCTCGGTCGTCGTTTCGCTCTGCTGACCCGCGCCGCCGCATCCCGCGAGAGAGACGACCAGCGTCAGCGCCAGAAACAACGCCGCAAATCGGCGCAGTAATTTCGTCCTCATCGTGTCTCTCCCACCAAATCCAGAATGATTTTACTCGCCATCAGCATACCGGCCACCGCAGGCACAAACGGCGTGCTGCCGGGCAGTCCCCGCCGCGCGCTGTCCTCGCCCGCGAAAAGCGGCGTGAGCGGCGCTTCGTCCGACCAGACAACGGTCAGATGCCGGATGCCGCGCACACGCAGCTCCCGGCGCATCACACGGCAAAGCGGACAGACGCTCGTTTTGCTCAGGTCGGAAATGCGCAGGCGCTCAGGATGCAGCTTGTTGCCCGTGCCCATGCACGAAATAATCGGCACGCCCGTGCGCACGGCGCGTTCACACAGATCGAGCTTTGCGCTGACCGTGTCGACCGCGTCGGCGATATAGTCATAGTCGCCGTCAAAAAAGTCGTCGGCGTTTTTGGGCAGATAAAAACCCTGTATCGTCTGCACGCGGCAGTCCGGCCGGATATCCAGAAGCCGCGCGCGCGCAACCTCCGTCTTGGCAAGGCCGGTCGTGGAGGAGAGCGCATAGAGCTGGCGGTTGCGGTTCGATTCGCTCACGGTATCGCTGTCCACCAGCGTGAGCGCGCCGACGCCGGCGCGGCAGAGCGCCTCCGCCGTATAGGAACCGACGCCGCCGAGTCCGAACAGGATTACGCGGCTGCGGCGCAGTTTTTCCATCGCCCCGTCTCCCAGCAGCATCTGCGTGCGAGCCAGCAGGGGATCTATCGTATGAGTGTCCATAGAATCAGAATGTATACGTGCCCGCGCCGATCTCGGCAGTTTTTCCGGGCAGGATCACCGTTGCGGTGCAGCCCTCGGGCACAGTAAAGGTATAGTTGTAACCTTCCTCCGTCTTCTCCCATGCAGCGGCAACCTTGCCGTGCGCGGTGTCGATCGACGCCTTGACGAACGTGATGCGGGCATCCGTCTGCGGGCGGAACGTGATGCGGCTGAACCCCGCATGCGCTTCGTCGTGATTGATACCCGCCATGCACTCGAACATCCACTGCGCTACGGAGCCGTAGGCATAGTGGTTGAAGGAATTCATACCCGCGCTCCACATCGTGCCATCCGGATTGCGCGAATCCCAATGCTCCCAGATCGTCGTCGCGCCGTTATCGACCGAGTACAGCCAGCCCGGGAACTCGTGGCGAAGCAGCAAATCATATGCCAGCGACACATATCCGTTGTCCGAGAGCGCATGCAGCAGATACGGCGTGCCGAGGAAGCCGGTTGTCAGATGGCCGGTCTCGCGTACAAGCTGCGCAAGCTGTGCGGCGACGCTCTTGGTTTCCTCCTCGTTCAGGAAGCCGAAAACAAGCGCTTCGGCACAGGCGGTCTGTGTGTTTTCCGTGATGCGGCCGTTCTCCATAAAACGTGCGCGGAAAGCGCGGAGCGTTTCGTCAAAGCAGCGTTCATATTCTGTCATATCCAGCCCCAGCAGTTTGCCTGTGCGGATAAACAGGGAGTTGGAGTACAGGAAGTAGGCGTTTTGCAGATACGGCTTTGACGTGGCGTGATCGTCGCCGTCAAGATTGAGCCAGTCTGCAAAGTGATCGCCGCCCAGCCACAGGCCGTCCGTACTGTGCGCGCGCATATAGTCGATCCAGCCGCGCATCGAGGCGTACTGCTCCACGAGCACTTCGCGGTCGCCGTACGTCTGGTAGATCTGCCACGGACAGATCACAGCCGCGTCCGCCCAGCCGCATGCGCCGCCGTCCATCCATTCCTTGGCGGGGATCACATGCTCGACCTTGCCGTTGGCCGACTGACCGACCTTCAGATCGCGCAGCCACTTTTTGAAGAATTTGCGCACGTCGTAGATATAGGACGCCGTGCGGACGAAGACCTGCGCGTCGCCCGTCCAGCCCAGACGCTCGTCGCGCTGCGGGCAGTCGGTCGGCACATCGACAAAGTTGCCGCGCTGACCCCAGACCACATTTTCAAACAGGCGATTGACGTCCGGATCGGAGCACTCGAAAAAGCCCGTGCGTTTCATATCGGAGAAGATCACGATTGCTGTAAAGTTTTCTGCCTTTACCTCCTCCGGCCAGTCGTGCAGGCACAGGTACTGGAAGCCGTAGAACGTAAACTCCGGCTTGTAGGTGCGGCGCGTCCCGTCGCAATAGTATGTGATCGTCGTATCGGCCGAGCGCAGATTCTCCACATAGACGTTACCGTCCTTGTCGAGCACCTCAAAGCAGCGGATCGACGCTTTGTGTCCCGCTTCGCCGCAAACGGAGAATTCGACATAGCCGACCAGGTTCTGGCCGAAGTCGATGACCGTATCGCCCTGCGGCGTTTTGAAAATCTGCTTGACCGGCAGACGAAGCTGCTCACGGACCGGTTCATTCTGCTGCGGAATCAGCAGATCGGTCGAATAGGCGATCTCCCCGTCGTGATCGCGGCGGAACGTCTCTTCGTCCACGCCCTCGCCGTAACCGCAGAGCACGCGCATCGCGGGCACGGCAAACGTGTCGCAGAACGCGGCGTCGAACGTTTCGCCGTTGTACATATTGGCCATGCGCGTACCGGTCAGGCGGCAAAGCCATGTGTCGTCCGTGTCAATCACTTCGTCGGTTCCGTCCGCGTAGACGATATGCAGGGAGGCGATAAACGCCGTATCCGTCTTGTGCATCTGCCGCTCAAACCAGCCGTGGCGCGGGTGCATGCGCCAGCCCTTGGCAACGCGGGCACAGATGCAGTTATCCGCAGAGAGCATGTCCGTCACGTCATAAGTCTGGAACTGCACGCGGGCACGGTAGTCCGTCCAGCCGGGCGACAGGATCTGGTCGCCGACGCGCGCGCCGTTGATCTGCAGCACATATACGCCGATTGCCGACGCCTGTAGCGTGGCGGACCGCACGGGCTTGTCCAGATGAAACGCTTTTTCCAGCGCATAAACGGCTTCTCCGCGATTGACGGGCGAAGCAATCCAGCTTGCATTGTAAATTGTATCCATAAACATTCCTCGCTTTTCTATAGTGTAGTACTGATTATAGCAAACCTGCATTTTTCTGTCAATGATTCTGTTGACGCAGCCGAGAAAAAATGGTATAGTGAAGGCAGATTATGACAGGAGTGAACAATGTGAAAAAAGCAATCTCTCTGATTCTTATCTTAATAACGGCTTTGTCCGTCCTGTCGGCGACGGCCTTTGCCGTGCAGACGCAGCCGCTGCTGGTCTATGATCTGCTCAAGCACGACACGGACAGCGCAACCCACACCTGCCGCACGGTCGAAATCTTCTTCCAGCGGCAGATGAAAAACTATGACAGCGACAAAGAAATTACGTTCCGCACCTTCGACGACAAAACCGTCGCCGTCTGCCGGCCGCACAGCGACAACATCCGCATGCTGGATCTCTACACGCCCGGCGGTGATTTCGGCGTTGTGCTCGACCCCACCAGGCAGTACTATCTCACGATTCCCGAAGGCGCATACTATACGGACGACGGCATTCTCTGCGCCGCCTACAAGGGCGCATACACCGGCGTACATCTGTCCGGCAGCGACGCCGCCTTCTCGATTGCAGACCTCGGCATCTCCGATTTTTTGGCGACGAACGTTTCCGATAGCAAACTGTACGCCGGACGCATCCGCATCTCGAGCGCCTTCGACGGTCTGCGCGCCGCAAACAAGGCTGTGACGCTGCTGCGCAAAACCGGCGTCAACAAAAGCACCGGCAAAGATGTGTACGAAGCGATCGGGCTGTATACCGTCACCGCTCTGCGAAAGGGCAGCGCGGACATCAGCTTCGACGGCGTCACGATCGACCGCTATGCCGATTACAAGCTGGAAATCGACTACGGTACGTTTATGGCCGGCAAGACGACGGTCAACGGCCGCAGTGAATATGCGCTCTCCGGCAAGAAGCTGCTCGGACTGCGTGAGAACTATCCGGTGATCGACCTGCTGATCGAGTGGTTCGGCGCGGATCATTGGCTGCTTAAAGCCGTCACGACCGTGCTTCAGGTTCTCGCCTCGGTCAAGCTGGTCGACAAGGCGCTGTATAACGACGTCGACGCATACATCAAAGCGCACAAATAACCGCGGATGCGGTTTCACATCTGCCGCACTGCGTATAGACACAAACGAGCATGGGATTTCCTTCCGGAACGGCGGGAGGAAGTCCCGTTTCTTTCTACCCTTTCCCGCGTCTTTTCCCGCTCTAATATGTTAATCCGCAAAAAACTTGCATTCTGTTGTTGAAGCATGTATAATAAACTGAGAATATGTAAATTTGCAACATGAGGTTTTTGTATGACGGACAAATACGGCAGCCGGCTTTATGAACTGATACCGTCGCAAAAGACGATGGTCTATATGCTCAAATACAGTCTGCACAAGCAGGTCATCAATGTGCCGACCTCCTTTGCCATCGCGAAGAAGCTGGACTTTGCGCTGCTGCAGCGCGCGTTTGAGCAGGAAGTGCGCCGCAACGATTGTCTGCGCATCGTGCTGTACAAGACACGGCAGGGGATTTTTCAGTCATTCCCTGCCGAAAAAGCCCTGCTGCCTGTTCCCGTGCTGCACTTTGACTCGCTTGCCGCACAGGAAGCGCACTTCAATGCCGACGCCTCCCGCCCGCTGCGCATCTTCCGGGGCGAGACGTTCCGTATCGCCTTCTTCACCGACGCGGACGGCAAATGCGGTGTGTATCTCAATGCGTCGCACCTGATTATGGATGCAGTCGCCACCTCTGTTTTTTACCGCGATCTGATGGCAGTCTATGATGCGCTCGCGCAAGGAGCGCCGATGCCGCAGCCGCCGGCCTCTTTTGAGGCGTACCTGGAGAGCGAATACGCATATCTGCGCAGCGCAAAGTATGAAAAGGATCGTGCTTTTCTGACCGAGTTCCACCGCTCGATGGGCGGCGCGCCCTTCTATGCCGGCGTGCACGGTCCGGAAATGCTTGAACGGCAGCGCAAGCTGTTTCATAATCCTGATCTGGGCGTGCCGATCGCGTTTGATCCGTTCCGCGACCGTGCCCAGACCTACCGCACCGAGTCGGACGAGGCGACGACGCGCCTGATCCTTGACTACTGTGCGGCAACCGGCGTTTCGCCCGAGGTGCTGCTGCAGACAGGCTACAAGCTGCATGCCGCACGCATCAACGGCCGCGCCGAGGACACCATGCTCATGGCGCTGTGCGGCCGGCGCGTTACGGACGAGACGAAGAATATGGGCGGGTGCCTGACCCAGCCGATCCAGATGCGCACCAAGATGCCGCAGGACGCAACGTTCCGGGAAACGGTCTGCGCCGCGTCAAATCTGCGCATGCGCCTGTACCGCCACAGCAGCTTCCCCTATCTCGACGCGCTCGAGCTCGAACGCAAAATGTATCACTTCAACCGTGCGCAGGGTCCCGCTCTGATGATGTACACCTGGCTGCCCGTGGAGCAGCTCGGCACATATTTCGACGAGGAAATCGAGTACCGCGGCTATGCGCTCGACCGGTACATCATGCCGCTGTACACGTTCACCTTCAAGATTCCGAACCGCGAACAGATCCGGTTCTACTACTTGTACCGCACCAACACCATTTCAATGCGGCAAATTCATGCGCTGCACGAGGGGTGCTTGCAGGCGCTGCGGCTGGGGATTGCGAATCCCGACATGACGCTGCGCGAAATTTATGACGCACTGGAGTAAACCAATGCAACAGCCATCTGCGGAGTACATCCGCCAAACCGACGAAAAATGCCGCTCGCTCTTCTCGCGCGGACGGTTATATGACCTGTGGGATATGCTCTGCCGTACCCGCGATGCGTTTTCTGACCGAGACTGTATTATCGAAAAGAGTCAAAAAGTCTGGGTTTCCCACACTGTACGCGACCTGTATGCGGACACGCACGCGCTCGGCAATGCGCTCGCGCATGATTTCCCGCGCGGGACGCACATCGCCATTCTGGGCGAAAACAGCTATGACTGGATCGTTTCATTCTTTGCCGTGGCGTGCTCGGGCAATGTCGTCGTACCGCTGGACAAGGAGCAGACCGCGCCGGAAATCGCGGCGCTTTGCCGCAAGGCGGACTGCGCTCTGATCCTGTGCAGCGCGGCATATCTGAAAACCGCGCAGCAGACGGGACTTCCGCTTGTTGTTTTCTCGCACGATACAGGCAATGACACCATTGCCGACCGGATTGAACACGGACGCGCACTGCCGGACGCCGACGCCTTTCATCCGCTGCCGGACGACGCCGCGGCAATCATCTTTACGTCCGGCACGACAGGCGCCAACAAAGGCGTCGTTCTCACGCATAAGAATCTCACAGCCAACGTCGAGGGCGTTGTGCGCACCAACGATCCCGTCTATTCCCTGCTGTCCGTGCTGCCGATCAACCATGCGTACGAACTCGGCAGCAGCATCCTGCCGCACATATACACAGGCTGTGTGATCTATATCAACGACCGGCTGCGCAACTTTTTCCGCAATGTGTGCGAATGTCAGCCGGAGTTCATGGCGATTGTGCCGCTTTTTGCGGAGAATATCCGCCGTATGATTCTGCATGATGCCGAGACACACGGGCGGCTCGACGATTTGCGCTGCCGTGTAGACGAAAGCCGCGCTTTGCTTCGGCGCGGTATCGACCGGCGCGCAGAGCTGTTTGCGCAGGAACGTGCCCTGTTCGGCTACCGGTTCCCCTACCTTGCCTGCGGCGGCGCGCCGCTGAAGCCGGAGACCGCGTCGTTTCTCGATGCGCTCGGCTTTCCGCTGCTGCTGGGCTACGGACTGACGGAGACGTCGCCCATCGTAACACTCAATCAGAACGCCGGGAAATATCCCGCTTCCGTCGGTAAACCGTTTCCGTTCACTGAGGTGCGCATCCATGCGCCGGACGCGGAAGGCGTGGGCGAGGTCTACGTTCGCGGCGATAACGTCTCGCCCGGCTATTACAACGATCCGGACGCCGACCGCAAATCCTTCTCCGACGGCTGGTTCGTCACCGGCGATTACGGCAGACTGGGCAACGCGGGCGAGCTGTACATCACCGGCCGCAAGAAAAACCTGATTATCCTGCCCAACGGTAAAAACATCTTTCCGGAAGAACTGGAGTATTTCTTCACGTCCGGCGTAGAGGCCATCCGCGACGCGGTTGTATTCGAGTCAACGCGCGGCAGCGCTGATGACGAAAGCGCCGTTCTGGTGCTGGCCGTCACGCTGCACGACGGTGCGGACGCGCAATCGCTCGAAATGATCCGTGAAGCCATCGAGCGGCGCAACCGTGAACTGCCCGGCTACAAGCAGGTGCAGGATATCCAGTTTTCGTTCGCGCCGTTTGCGCGCACATCCACCAAGAAAATCATCCGAAAGAAAGTGAAGGAACAATATGAATCCAAAATCTGAGCTGTTGGAAATCATCCGGCGTTTCAAGAAAGTTGATGAGAACGTTTTCACCGAATCCGCCAATATGCGCCTGGATCTGGGCCTGGACTCGCTGCAGATCGCCTCGATCGCCGGCGAGGTCGAGGATGCGTTCGGCGTCGAAATCACCGACGAGCAGGCCGTTTCCGCCGTCACGGTCGGCGACTGGCTGGAGCTGATCGACGCGCAGCGCAAATAATTTTTAAAAAACGCTTGACAAACGATTTGGCAAGTGCTACAATCAAGAAAATTTACAAAGGCTGTGACGAAGACTGTCGGGTTCGTCGGATTACAGAGAGCCGGTGGATGGTGCAAACCGGTATCTGCGTTCCCAGGACACATCACTTCTGAGCCGGAGGTCCGATAGCGTTTTGCAGGTAGGCGCCTCCCGTGACTGCTGCGTTAAGGCATAGAGGTTGTCAGACCTCGAGGAGCGGCGCCTCCGGGCGCAAATTGAGTGGTACCGCGGATGTAACTTACATTCGTCTCAATGCAGATTGAGACGGATGTTTTTTTATTATCATTTTCAAAAAGGAGGTCATTTTAATGTCAACTGTGGATTCCGAAAAATTACTGGAGGTGGCGCAGCGCATTCGTGAGATGCGGGTGATTGAAAACATTACCGAGGCTGAAATGGCCGCGAAAACCGAAGTTTCGCTCGAGCAGTATCTGGCGTATGAGGCCGGTCAGCTCGACTTTCCCTTTACGTTTATCCACAAGTGCGCGCAGGTGTTCGGCGTGGGCATGACGGATCTGCTGGAAGGACAGAGCGCGCATCTGTCGTCCTACACCGTCACGCGCAAGGGTGAGGGACACGCGACAGCCAGGGAGAACGGGATTGAAATTCAGAATCTCGCGCCCATGTTCCGCAAAAAGCTGTCCGAGCCGTACTATGTGCGCTATTCGTACGATCCCGCGCTGCAGGACAAACCGATCCATCAGACGACGCATTCCGGTCAGGAGTTCGATTTCATACTGTCCGGCCGTCTCAAGGTGCAGATCGGCGAACACGTCGAAGTCCTTTCCGAGGGCGACAGCATTTACTACAACAGCTCGACGCCTCACGGCATGATCGCCGTCGACGGCGCGGACTGCCTGTTCCTGGCGGTCGTGCTGCCGGGTGAAAAAGAGAGCGAACCGGTTGTGCGCGAGGCGCTGCTGCAGACGCCGGAAGCCGACGCGCACACCGTGGCCGACAACTTCATCGACACAGTGGAGGACGAAAAAGGCGTTCTGCAGAAAATCTCGTTCAAAAACGAGGAGAGCTTCAACTTCGGTTTCGACGTCGTGGACGCGATTGCGCAGCGCACACCCGAAAAGCTCGCCATGCTGCACATCTCCAACGACGGCGTCGAGCGCCGCTTCACCTTCTCCGACATCAAGCGCGCTTCCAACCAGTGTGCCAACTACTTCAAAGCGCTGGGCATCAGCCGCGGCGACAAGGTGATGCTTGTTTTGAAGCGTCATTACCAGTTCTGGTTCGCCATGGTCGCGCTGCACAAGCTGGGCGCAGTCGCCATCCCCGCCTCAAACCAGCTGCAGGCGCACGATTTTGAGTACCGATTCCAGTCCGCGGGTGTGAGCGCCATCCTCTGCACGGTCGACGGCGACACCGCAAATCAGGTGGATCTTGCGGCGCAGACCTGTCCCGGTCTTGTGCACAAGATTGCCGTCAACGGCGCACGCGAGGGCTGGCACACGTTCGACGAGGAATACTCCCTGTACAGCACGCACTTCCGCCGCCGCGGCGACTCGCCGTGCGGCAGCGATACGGCGCTGATGTTCTTCACGTCCGGCACAACCGGATATCCGAAGATTGCCGCGCACAGCTACAAGTACGCGCTCGGCCACTACATCACCGCCAAGTATTGGCACGGCGCCGAACGCGACGGTCTGCACTTCACCATTTCCGACACCGGCTGGGGCAAAGCGCTCTGGGGCAAGCTGTACGGCCAGTGGTTGTGCGAATGCGCGGTGTTCGTTTACGACTTTGACCGTTTCCATGCCGAGCAGATTCTGCCGATGTTCGCAAAGCACCGGATCACTTCTTTCTGCGCGCCGCCCACCATGCTGCGCATGATGATCAAGCAGGACATCTCCAAGTACGACTTCTCCTCCGTGCGGCACATGACGACAGCCGGCGAGGCGCTCAACCCCGAAGTCTACCGCCAGTTTGAGAAAGCGACTGGCCTGCACATCATGGAGGGCTTCGGCCAGACCGAAACGACCATGGTCATCGGCAACCTCATGGGCGCACCGCACAAGATCGGTTCCATGGGCAAGGCGTCTCCTCTGTATGACATCATGCTGATGGATTCCGACGGCAAGGAAGTACCGGTCGGTCAGACGGGCGAAATTGTCGTCAAGACGTCCGACTACGTGCCCTGCGGCCTGTTCAAGGGCTATTATAAAGACCCCGAAAAGACCGCTGAAGTCTGGCACGACGGCTACTACCACACCGGCGACGTGGCTTGGAAAGACGAGGACGGCTTCTACTGGTACGTCAGCCGCGTGGACGACGTGATCAAATCCTCCGGCTACCGCATCGGGCCGTTCGAGATCGAGAGCGTCATCATGGAGCTGCCGTATGTGCTCGAATGCGGCGTTTCCGCCGCGCCGGACGAGGTTCGCGGTCAGGTCGTCAAGGCCAGCGTCGTGCTCGTGCCCGGTGTGGAAGGCACGGACGAACTCAAGAAAGAGATCCAGACCTACGTCAAGGAGCACACCGCGCCCTACAAGTACCCGCGTATCGTCGTGTTCCGCGATTCCCTGCCGAAATCCACCGGCGGAAAGATCCAGCGCAACAAGCTGTAACCGCCGGATCGCTTTCTACTTAATATATTAGTATTTGACATCCACCGCGCCTTGTGCTATAATGGTCTGTGGTAAATTGGATGCTGCTGCATCCGTCCGGCGGGCTTGTCGCTTGCGGACGGGTGCATTTTCACGAATGCAGGTGTATCATGGATTTTAAACGCATCACCCTGCTGGCCGGTCACTACGGCAGCGGAAAAACCAACATCGCCGTCAATCTCGCGCTGTCGCTGCGGCAGACGCACGAGCGTGTGGCGATTGCCGATCTGGACATCGTCAATCCGTACTTCCGCACCAAGGACAGCCAGTATTCACTCGAGCAGGCCGGCATCCGCTTCATCTGCTCGGAGTACGCCAATTCCAACGTCGACATCCCCGCCCTGCCGCAGACGCTCTACGCCGTGACGGACGACCGGAATCTGACATGCGTGCTCGACATCGGCGGCGACGACCGCGGCGCACTCGCGCTCGGACGGCTCGCGCCGGCGATCCTTGAGGAAAACAACTATGACATGCTCTTCGTCGTCAACTTCTACCGTCCGCTCACGCAGACGCCGCAGGACGCGCTGGAAGTGCTGCGCGAGATCGAGCTGGCCGGTCACCTGCCCTTCACAGGTATCGTAAACAACTCAAACCTCGGCGACGAGACGACGCCGGATACGGTGCTGCGCACGGTCGAACGCACTGAAGCTTTGTGCCGCATGAGCGGTCTGCCGCTTGTCTTTACAAGTGTGCACCGTCCCCTGCTTCCCGCGCTGGAAGGCAAATTACCCAACCTGATCGGGCTTGATCTTCAAGCCAAAATTCGATAAAAGGAGAATGGTTATGGCAAAACTGACGTTCAAAACCGAGATCTGCAAAGGCTGCGGACTCTGTATCAACGCGTGCCCGAAGGGTGTGCTCGAGCTGAACAAGGATAAGCTCAACGGCAAAGGACACCACCCCGTCGAGGCAGCATATCCCGACAAGTGCATCGGCTGCGCATTCTGTGCGACGATGTGCCCCGATTGTGTCATTACAGTTGAAAGGTGAGTGAAACAAGTATGGCTGACAAAGTATTGATGAAAGGTAACGAAGCCATCGCGGAAGCCGCGATCCTCGCCGGCTGCCGCCACTACTTCGGTTATCCCATCACCCCGCAGACGGAAATCGCCGCCTACATGGCCAAGAGAATGCCCAAAATCGGCGGTACCTTCCTGCAGGCGGAAAGCGAAATCGCCGCGATCAACATGGTCTACGGCGCTGCTTCCGCAGGCGTTCGCGCCATGACTTCCTCCTCGAGTCCCGGCATCTCGCTCAAGGGCGAGGGCATCTCCTATATGGCCGGTTCCGACCTGCCCGGTCTGATCGTCAACGTACAGCGCGGCGGCCCCGGTCTGGGCGGCATCCAGCCTTCCCAGTCCGACTACTTCCAGTCCACACGCGGCGGCGGCCACGGCGACTATCACCTGATCGTCCTCGCGCCCGCGTCCGTGCAGGAAATGGCCGACATGACCGTCAAGGGCTTTGACCTGGCAGACAAGTACCGCATGCCCGTCATGCTGCTGGCCGACGGTACAATGGGTCAGATGATGGAGCCCGTTTCGCTCGATCTGGCCGTTTCGCCCGCGCCCGAAAAGCCCTGGGCGACCACCGGCACGAAGCTCGCGCGCCGGCACAACATCATCAACTCCCTTTCCCTCGTTCCCGAGGAACTGGAGCAGCTCAACAACGCGCGCTATCAGAAGTACGACATCGTCAAGCAGAACGAAGTGATGTACGAATCCTTCATGATGGACGACGCCGAAATCTGCATTGTGGCGTTCGGCATTGCCGCCAGAGTTTCCAAAAACGCTGTCGTTGCCGCGCGCAAAAACGGCGTCAAGGTCGGTCTCATCCGTCCGATCACACTCTGGCCGTTCCCGGCCGAGGTCATCGGCAAAGCAGCCGATCACGTCAAGCGTTTCATCTCTGTGGAGCTGTCCATGGGTCAGATGATCGAGGACGTGCGTCTGGCTGTCGCGGGCAAAGCGCCCGTCGAGCTGTGCTACCGCGTGGGCGGCATGATCCCCACGCCCGAGCAGGTTCTCACTGCAATCGAAAACGGAGGTGCAAAAGAATGATCGTATTTGAAAAGCCCCATGCGCTCACAGATGCGCCCATGCATTACTGTCCCGGCTGCACGCACGGCATCGTGCACCGTCTGGTCGCCGAAGCGATCGACGCGCTGGGCATCGAGGGCAAGACCGTCGGTATCGCGCCGGTAGGCTGCTCCGTTATGGCTTATAACTACTTTGCGTGCGATATGATCGAAGCGGCGCACGGCCGCGCTCCTGCCGTGGCGACGGGCGTCAAGCGCTCCAATCCCGACGGTCTGATCGTCTTCACCTATCAGGGCGACGGCGACCTGGCTTCCATCGGTATGGCGGAAACGGTGCATGCCGCCGCCAGAAACGAAAACATCACCGTGATCTTCATCAACAACGCGATCTACGGCATGACCGGCGGCCAGATGGCACCCACGTCCCTGCCCGGCCAGGTCACCCAGACCTCGCCCTACGGCCGCGACGTCAAGGCTTGCGGCTATCCGGTGCGCGTGTGCGAGATGCTCGCCACGCTCGACGGCCCCGAATATCTGGAGCGCGTTGCCGTCAACAACATCAAAAACATCAAGGCGGCCGGCAAGGCGATTAAAAAGGCGTTCCAGAACCAGATCGACGGCAAAGGCTTCTCGCTGATCGAAGTCATTTCGAGCTGCCCGACCAACTGGGGCATGACTCCCAAGCAGGCGCTGGAGTGGATCGAAAGCGATATGCTGCCTTACTATCCTCTGGGTGTTTATAAGGATCGCTCCGCAGAGCAGAAGGAGGCAGAATAATGAGCGCTAAAAATATGTTGTTCTC
>JAFSYM010000132.1 GCA_017450005.1 Clostridia bacterium | reverse complement strand
TTGCGATCATGTAATACCAATTTACAACGATACACTGCTTTCCGCAGACATACCCGACGAGTTAATGCTTGAAAATTTATCTCCGTGTCTGACGGATCGAGAGATCAAGGAGTACTTGGGAGACAGAAGCAGAGGCTACGGCTGGCATATCTCCGACCTTGTGATCTACGACACTCCGCGCCCGCTGTCGGACTTCGGATTGAAACGCCCGCCGCAGAGTTGGTGTTATGTGAAAGAGGTGAACGAATGAGCAGAAAGAAAATCTACGTCTGCGCGCCGTACAGCGGGACGATGGAGGAGATGCTGCACAACCGCAAGGTGACGATTGACCGGTGCCATGCCAATCGTACAGCTATACCGCGACTTCTCAGACAAAAAGACCGAGTATAGTGCAGACTGGAATGCATGGGCGCGAATGTGGCAGCGGCCTGCAGCGATACGCGGTCACATGGAAAAAGGAACTGATTACAAAGAACATTAAAAGGAGAAAGTATGCACACAGAAAACTACACACATCTTGCCGTGTGTCCGTACTGCGGACAAGCGATGCAAGTAGAACTACCGATTGAATTTCCGAGCCGCGAAGAGCTGGACGCAGCGGCTATACGGAACTGCAACTGCTTCGAGGCAGGGCGAAGAGTTGAGAAAGAAAAGCGTCTCATGGACGCGAAACAGACCATCGAGGCCATGTACGGGCTGGATGAAGACGGTGATCTACGCGAGCTGATCTTGCAGGTCGTAAGCATGATCGTTTACGAGAAGATCGAAAGCGCAAAGGTGAACATCGGCTACCGGAAATCAATTTCGATCAGGGAAAAGAATGGCCGGGTGCAGATCACGGAAACGCAGCGGCAGTCGGTCACAGAAGAGGTTTAAGGTCAATGAAGATTCTGCTCATCATTTATGCAAAAGAATCCGCCGGTCAGGTGGAAGAGGATTTGAAGCGGGCGACTATGCCGCTTGACGTCAGCAGAGTTCGCATGGCGTGCATCAGCAATGATAACGTTGCAGATATACTCAAAAGGTTAAGAGGCGACGAAGTCGAAAAGCTGTACATCTACGGCGACCAGATCAATGACGGCGTGCTGAAACTGGCGATAGCCGCTTTTGTGGCGGGCATACCGGTCACGCGCAGGGCGTTCAGATGGCGGTTGCAGCCGGTGTGCAAGGGATGCGAATGGAGACAGAACGCTGGAAACCAGTTTCGCGGCACCGGAAACACGTGCTGCGCATACAGTCTGGAGACCGGCAAGGGACGCATAGCGCCGCCGCTCAGAGACTGGTGCCCGTACCTCAAGCCGAAGAAAAAGGAGAAAGGAACATGAACCCTGTACCGATCCTGACGTGGGAAGCTGCGCAGCGGATGCCGCACCCGGAGCGAGCATGGACGAACAGGCCGTCCGTCGAGACGGAACCGATGTACAATCTGAACCAGCGCAGCGGCTACAAGATCAATCTGAATAACTACTGCATGAGAATGGAATATGAACGCATGCGCAGCGAGAAAGGGTACGGGCTCGGACATCCGACACCGCGCGAAGAGTGGATGGCGTGGGAGCTGGAGATGATCGAGCGCTACGACCCGGACGCGCACATGCTGATCGGTTCATGCTGAATGTAAGAGAAACGGCGAAAAGGGATTCTTTGCGGAATCCTTTTTCGGCATTTCCCGAAAGAGGTAGAAAGATGAAACGCGTGAAAAGAAGAATATTCGCGGGAGTAGTATGCGAACAGGAAGTATACACGGTCGCCGACCGGGTGCGCGATCCGGCGACGGCAGCGCCGCGCCTGCGGTTCAAGACGCCGGAAGAGCGCGAACAGCACCGGCTCGGCATCAGCCGCCGAAAGTTCGCGCGCCTGATCAACGAGAATTTCGGCACCAGCTCGATCTACAGCACGCTGACGTTTGACGACGAACACGAAGTGCACACGTTCGACGACGCAAAGCGCCTGCGCAATAACTACATACGCCGACTACAGTACGCATACCCGGACGCGCGGATCGTCATCGTGATGGGGCGCGGAAAGAGTACGCAGCGGATTCACATGCACATGATCTCGGACGGCGTGCCGGAACAGGCCATAGACGATAAGTGGCAGTATGGTCGGATCGTGAGCAAGGCGCACCTGCGCGCGCACGTGTTTTATAACGGAATCGACAACGGCGCGGACTACACCGGGCTTGCCAACTATCTGTTTGAACATTGGACGCCGGAACAGGGCGGCCACCGGTGGAAACAGACGCGGAACCTGCGGCAGCCGCAAAAGGAAGCGCCGAAAGAGGCAAAGCGGACGTATACAGCGGAGCATCCGCCGACGCCGCCGAAAGGCTATGTGCTGGTTGACTGCAAATGCACGAGCTACGGCTATCAGTGGTTTAAGTACATAAGACAGCCGGAACACGGAGAGCGGCACAGACGCCGCTCAAATCAAGGCTTGTAAATGTGTAAACTTTCAGAACGATTGCAATGACGGCGCGGATCACGACCGGCATGCGGCGACACGGGATTCAATCTTGCTGATTTCGTGTGCTGTTGATAAACGGAGAAAGCCGGAAAGGTTGGGGGGCTCGGGGGGAAGGAAAGGTGGCTTTCTCTTTAAGGCCGCCCGCGGCGGCCGCTCTTTGGCTTTCCTTCCCCACGAACGCAGAAGAATGGAAGATTATGCATGAGTGAGGCAACTGAACAAGAGGCGCTGATGCAGTGGGCGGCGGTGCAGACGGCACGTTTCCCGGAACTGCAACTGCTGCATCATATCCCGAACGGCGGAAAACGCAGCGCGGCAGAGGCTGCGCACTTCAAGGCGCTGGGCGTCAAGCCCGGCGTGCCTGACCTGTTCCTGCCGGTGGCGCGGGGCGGGTATCACGGCCTGTACATCGAAATGAAGGCAAAGGGCGGCAGACTGTCCGCGTTTCAGAGGAAGATGATCGCAGCGTTAACCGAGCAGGGCTACGCCTGCGCGGTGTGCTTCGAGTGGATCGACGCCGCGCGTGAGATCATGGCGTACATGGAGGGATCGTATGGCGACGCAGTATAAAGGCGTAAATGTGAAATGTCCGTATTATCTTGCAGACAGCAGCCAAGAGATACAGTGTGAGGGCATTTTTCGGAATACCGTTTGCAAGCATCGGTATAAGAAAGCGATGGATAAAGCGTCATTCTTTGAGAAGTACTGCTGCTCGTATGCTTGGACATCATGCCGCATGGCGGCACTTCTGAATGAAAAGTACAAATGACCTGACCCGGAGCAGATCGAAACTCTGCTCCGGGATTTCTCGTCGGTGGGTTAGAAATGCGAGCTTCGGTGACGGTATAATGGACACAGGAGGTGAGCAGCGTATGCGGCAGAGCAAAGACGTTTGGGAGGCTGCGCGGCTCGAATACATCACGTCGGAATGCTCGCAGCGGGACATCTCGGAAAAGTACAATATTTCGGAGACAGCGATTAAAAATCGGGCGGTAAAAGAGCATTGGCTAAAGGAACGGGAGAAATACAGACGCAAATTAACCGCGGAAGTCACAAAAAAACTTGCTGAAAAGCAGGCGAAAAAATACATTCAGCTTTCAGCTGGGGCTGAAAATCTGGCGAAGATTGCGAATAAAAAAAGCAGAGCCATTTTGCAAGCGGCAAAAACGGCCGAAAAAGCAGGCGATCCGGACGCTTGGAAAGGAATCAAAGCCAAGGAGATTTTGCAGCTTGCAGAGACGACAAAGAAGCTCACCGAGACAATGATGCTGATACATGGAAAGCCGCAGAACGACACGGATGACAACACAATCCGCGTGATCCTCGGCGGTGATGCAGAGGAATATGCGGTATGAAGGATTTGTATTTAGGAACGCCGAGTCCGAAACAGCGACTGTTTCTCAAAGATACACACAGAATTGTACTCTACGGAGGTGCCCGCGGCGGTGGGAAATCATGGTGTGTTCGATCTAAAGGCATTGATTTGGCATGTGGTTTTTCAGGGATCAAACAGTTGATCGTGCGCCGATCTTACCCGGAGCTTGTGAACAATCACATCAACCAACTGCGAAAGACGCTTTACGGTGTAGCAACATACAATTCGACGGAAAAAGTAATCAGATTTCCAAACGACAGCACGATCAATTTTGCATTTTGCGCGAGGGACAGCGATCTGGATAAACTACAGGGCACAGAGTATGACGTCGTATATATTGACGAGGCGACACACCTGACAGAGTACCAGATCAAGGTGATCAACGCATGTATTCGTGGCGTGAATGAGTTCCCGAAGAGGTTGTATCTGACGTGCAATCCGGGCGGAAAAGGTCACGGATACATCAAACGCCTTATTGACCGTCGGTTTGAACCGGGTGAAAATCCGGAGGATTATTCATTCATACGTGCATTGGTGGACGACAACTATGCACTGATGCGCAACAATCCGGAGTACAAGAAGAATCTTGAAATGCTGCCGGAAAAGCTGCGCAAAGCCTGGCTTGAGGGCTCGTTCGATATTTACGAGGGGCAATTCTTCGAGGAGTTTGTCGTCGGCGACGAAGAGCAGCAGCGAGACAGGCGGTGGACACATGTGATCGAACCGTTCAACGTGCCGCGCGAGTGGGATGTGTACCGCTCGTACGACTTCGGATACTCAAGGCCGTTCTCGTGCGGATGGTGGGCGGTGGATTATGAGGGTACGTTTTACCGCATTCTCGAATTGTACGGATGCACCGGCACGCCGAACGAGGGCGTCAAATGGACGGCAGATCAACAATTCCAAAAAATCAGGGAGATCGAGACCCAGCATCCGCTTTTGGCAGGGCGTACGATCCGCGGCGTGGCCGATCCGTCTATATGGGACGGGTCAAAGGGCGACAGTGTGAACGATACGGCAATGCGGCACCAGGTCTACTTCACAAAGGGCGATAATCACCGGATCGCAGGCTGGATGCAGATGCGATACCGCATGCAGTTCAATGAGCATGGAGAGCCGAGATTGTATGTGTTCAACACATGCGAATCCTTTATCCGAACGATCCCGACGCTGCTTTACAGCGAGACAAATCCGGAAGACCTGGACACTACGGGAGAGGATCATATCGCGGACGAGACGCGCTATTTCTGCATGCAGCACCAGATCAGGAGCCATGCGCCGACGGATGAAACAGAGAACAGAATTGCGTTTGACCCGCTCAATCAGACGACCGGGGCAAGACGACAGGGAATAAGGAGGATATGACGTGACGATCGGAGAAGACAGAATCCGGGAAGCGCAGGCAATCATGCTTAAATACCGGAACCAGAAACAATCACTCGAAAACAAAATCATCAAGGACGAGGAATACTGGAAAAAGCATCAGTGGGGATATATAGACGCGGGCGGCAACGAGACGGACAGAAAGTCCGGCAGCGCGTGGCTACTCAGCTGCATCATATCCAAACTGGCGGACATCATGGACAGTTACCCGGAAGCAAACTTCGTCGCCCGGATGGAAGACGATGAAGAAGAAGCGCATATCCTGTCGGAGATTGTACCGGTGATCCTTGCAAATTGCGGGCATCGGAAGGAATACCTGAAGACGTCGCTCTATGCGCTCAAGCACGGCGGCGCCTGCTACGGTGTCTTTTGGGACGGGCACATGCACAACGGATTGGGAGACATACGCATCAAAAGTGTGGATCTGCTCAATCTGTACTGGCGCGGCGGCATCGAGAGTATACAGGATTCGCCGCATGTGTTCTATACGAAGTTCTGGGACAACGAGCAGCTTGTGCAGATGTACCCGGAGCTTACGGGAAAGACGGGAAGCGGCTTCGAGCTGCAGCGGGAATATTTGCACGAGGACGCGGTGGACAATACAGACCGCACGCTTGTAGTCGACTGGTACTACAAGAAGGTCGTCGACGGCCGGATGCAGCTGCACTACTGCAAATACTGCGGTGATACCGTGCTGTTTGCATCGGAAAATGAGCCGGACAATTACCCGAACGGCTGGTACGAGCACGGGGAGTACCCTTTTACAGTGTTCCCGCTGTTCCAGATCGCAGACAGTTTGTGCGGCTACGGATATATGGACATTGCCGGATCGACGCAGGAAAACATCGACATTCTCGATGCAGCTATGCTCAAGAACGTGGTGGCAATGGCAAGGCCGCGCTATTTTCTGAACAACAGTGCCGGGATAAACGAGGGGGAGTTTACCGACTGGACGAAAGAGATTGTCCACACAGACGGAAACCTCGGCGAAGATGCGGTGCGTCAGGTGATTATGCGTGAGCTGCCGCAAAGCTGCTTGCAGATGCGCGCCAACTGGATCGAGGAAATGAAAGAGACGACCGCAAACCGCGACGTGAACAACGGATCGACAAAATCTTCGATCACGGCGGCGTCGGCGATTGCGGCGCTGCAGGAGACCGGCGGCAAGGTGTCGCGTCTGAATAACGGCACGTTCTACGATGCGCATGAATCTGTCATGCGTCAGGTCGTGGAGCTGATCCGTCAGTTTTATGATACGCCGCGCGTGTTCCGTATCGTGTCGGACGGCGGCACGGAGTACAAGAAGTACATCAACAGCCATTTGCGCCCGCAGAGCCAGAGTAACGCGCTGGGTCAGCAGATGGGACTGCGCAAGCCGGAGTTTGATATCGAGATTACGGCGCAGAAGCAGACGGCATATACAAAGCTATCCAACAACGAACTGATGATTCAGTTGTACAGCATGGGTATATTTCAGCCGGGCAACGCGCAGCAGGCGCGCATGCTGCTGAAAAACATGGACATTCCGCACCGTGAAAAGCTGATGCAGCAGATCGAAGAGCAGCAGACGATGCAGCAGATGCTGGACTACTACAAACAGGTGGCTATGATGCTGGCCATGAAATACGATCCTGAAATCGCGCAGCAGCTCATGCAGAAGGCCGGAGAGGATGGAAGCGGGCAACCGCTACCGCAGGGACAGGCGTCCGCGCCGCAGGCGAAGCAGCAGATGCCTGGTGCAGAACACCCGATTGTGGAGCAGGCAAGAGCGCATGCGCAAGAAACTTCAAGAATTTAGCTCGATGGGTTAGAAATCAGAAAAAACGCTTGCTACAATGAATATAGGGTCGCGGCCTACCGCAGAAAATAAAAGGAGCGTCATCCGAAAATGGCAAAGAAAGAAACGCTGAGCACAGAGGAAGGTACCGCCGCAGTGCAGCAGCCGACAGCCGAGAAAGAAGCAGTCCCTTCCGGCGGGGAGATTTTGTACGGAAAGCAGCCGACGCAGGCCGCAGCGGATGATATGCAGAACGCAGCGGCACAGACCGAAGAATCCTTTGACGACCTGATCGCGGGTCGATACAAAAAGGACTTTGAAGGCAAGGTGCAGAACATCCTTGCAAAGCGGCTGAAGAGCAAAGGCAACGCCGAGGCGCAGTTGGAAAAGCTGAGACCGTTTCTGGAGATGCAGGCCAGACGCGCAGGCGTTGACGTGAACGACACGGACGCGATCATCCAGTCACTGTCGACGGATTCGGACTTCATCGACCAGTATGCCGAGGAACACGGCCTGAGTCCGGAAGAGGCAAAGCGCGTGTTCAAACTCGAACAGGACAACCGTGCCCTGGTACGGCAGAACCACCAGCGCGAAGCGCAGGAAGCATACCAAAAGGTGCTCATGCAGGCGGCCGAGACCGCGCAGGAGTATCCGGGGTTTGATTTTGCTGCCGAGATGGAGGATCAGAAGTTCGCGCAGCTTGTCGGTGTGGGAATCGACACGACGTCGGCGTTTATCGCTTGTCACCCGGAGGTTATCCGCCAGAAGCAGGCGCAGGCAGCGGCAGAGGCGGAGCAGCAGACGGTCAACGCTGTTGCGGCAAACCTTGGCCGCCCGGTCGAAAACGGCGTCAGCGGCGGCAAGAATGCCGTAGTTAAGGATGATCCGCGCCTTTGGAGCAAGAAAGACCGCGAGAATGTCCGCATGAAGGTCAAACGCGGGGAGAAGATCATCTTATAACACGGAATAAAGGGGGATATATATGCCTTTCACTGAGCAGGTTACGCCCGGTTCGCCGGTCGTGACAAATGTGCAGGTAACCACGCAGCAGAGTATGTCGCCTTCGATGAAGACGTACTACAACACTGAGCTGCAGGAAAACGCGCGAGAAAATCTGTTTCTCGACCAGTTTGCAGAAAAACAGCCGATCAAGGGCGGCAAGGTCGAGTTTCGCCGCCCAATGAATTTCAATTATATGCCGAACGACGTCAAGCTGCAGGAGGGCGTCATCCCGGAGGGCAAGGGCTTCGGCATGGAAAAGATCGAGACGACGTGCGATCAGTTCGGCGCATACACGCCGATTTCGGATCGTCTGGAGTATGAGTCGATCGATCCGATTATCCTGCTGTGCACCGAGGAACACGGCGCACGCGCAGCGGAAGTGATTGAGCTGATTACGAGAAACAAGATCAGCTCCGGCAGCTTCGCTGCAACGGCTCCGAAAATCGTTTCCGGCGAGGAAGTCGAAGTCAGTACGCCTGCCGATCTGGATAAGACGGCAAAACTCACGGGAAAACTCGTCGCAAAGATGGCAACCTGGTGCAAGAAGAACAAGGTGCCGAAGGTCAAAGGTTACTGGATCTGCTACATCCATCCGGACTGCGTATTCGACCTGCGCAACGATCCTGACTGGAAGGCTGCGCACGAGAACGGCGATCAGGAGGAAATCTACAACGGCGAGATCGGCCGTCTGCACGGCTTCCGCTTTATCGAAAGCAACCTTTGCAGAGTTCATGCACCCGGCGTGATCTCCGACGGTGAATCGGCGCTGTCTGTTTCAACAGCCGCAACGTCGTCTACGACGGTCTATGTCAGCGAGGAGCTGACACCTGCGGCGAGTTGTTCGATCGACATTTATGCCGGCGGCGCTGCAAACAAGATCACGAAGATCGAAGCGGGCACGGATACGCATGCCGGCGAGACAAAGCTCACGCTGCAGAGCGCGGTCACGCTGACCACGTCCGACAGCATCTACGGTCAGGGCGGAACAAAGGGCGGCCTTGCCTATTACGATCTGCTGTTCTTCGGCGCGAAGGCGTACGGCACGGCAGACCCTGAAGGCGAAAACCTTGAAATGATTATCAAGGACAAGTCCGAAGTCGGCGGACCGCTCAACCAGTTCTCTACGGTAGGCTGGAAGGTCACGATGGGCGCACTGATCCTGTATCCCGAAAGAATGCTGCGCCTGGAGTGCTGCTCAAGCCTTGCGGACAGCACGGAAGCGAATTAAGGAGGGAACGACATGGCAAAACAGACAGCCGCACCCGGCGGCAATAAGAAGGTCAAGGTGAGACTGCCGAGACTGCCCGGCGTGCCGGAAGAGCAGCAGGTGTATCTGGTCGGCCACAATTTCCGCAACTATCGCATCCGGCGCGGCGAGGATGTGCTGGTACCGCAGGCGGTTGCAGACCGCATCGAGCAGTGTATGAAGGCACAGGAAGAAAGCGACCGTGCGACACAGGCGCTGATCCGGGAACTGGCGCAGAACTAAACGAAAAGTGGGAGGCAGCGAGGCAATCGTTGCCTCTTTTTCATAAAGGAGTGAAACAGTATGACACTGCGGGAAGTCCTGACGATGGCAAAAGCGAAACGGCAAAGCAGTCTGTCAGATGAAGCGCTTGTGCAGGAGCTGAATCGGTTTGAGGACATGGTGCGCGTGGAAATCTACGATCTGCACGAGGACGCGCCGGAGCCGATCCGATACGAGCTGGACGCACAGGATGTACAGATGCAGATCACGTCGCCGTGGGATGACGTGTATTTGTATTTGCTGCTTAGCAAGATGGACTTGGACAACGGCGAGATTGAGGACTATGACAACGACGTGAATCTGCTGAATGCGCAGATGGACAGATTCCGCGCGGCATATATCCGCACACACATGCCGAAGCAGCGTTACAGCATTGACTCGTTCGGAAGGAGAAGGAGCAGCGTATGTGGTATCCCGTTTTAAATCCAAAGCAGAAGCAGCAGTCGCTGATCGAAACATTCGGCGGCTATAACCATACGCAGCGGCCGTCGGAGTCCGAATTCTACGACATGCAGAACATGAGCGGCGACGACTTTCCGCTGTTGACCACGCGCGCGCGTCGCGGGGTGCTGCCCGTGCAGGATCAATACGTCGGGCGCATGGCGAAGGACGGAAAGCTGCTTTGCCTGAAAGAGAGCGGAGAAGACACGCTCAAACTGACCGTCAAAGAATCGGTCGCAGCGGCTGAGCTGGATCCCCGACCGGAAACACCGACCATTCCGGAGCCGAATCTGACGCTGCAAGTAATCAGCAGTGCGGATCTTACACAGTATTTAACCGCAAACATATATGTATATGGTTCGCCGAGTAATACAAGGCATGATATTATGTTCAACAAACTGTACCAACACGTTATGGTTGATAGCTTTACTCATGGTCTGGACGATCATTGGATAATAAATCTGAGACGAGAAGATATAAATATAGTTTCAGATGTGATCTGTTGCAGCAATGAAACACAATTCATCGTCTCAAGTGAACGAGTCGAGAGTGGTTACTTATATGTGACCGTCGATGTTGACAGTAATAAATACGACTTGCTGATCATGTCGCCTTGCTATGGAGAATTTCGTGTCGGATTAGATTACGATATGGAACTGAAAGTAAGCGGTACAAGCATATCCCATCATGTAACAGGCTATGAAGCGGTCAAGTGCACAGTGGTTGATGAGGATGTGAACAGTTACCACGAGGGACATATTACGCTGAAATTTGCTCTTTCCGAGTTTATATACAACGAATATGTTTCTATTTACGACGTCGTAGATACGCATAGAAACAGATCATATACTTCAAAAACATTGCAAGGTATCAGAGTGTGGTACGGAGCAATTATGAAAACAGAAAGTGCCTTGTATTTTAAAGAATCTGAGTACCAGTCCCAAATCTCCGAAGCGGATGCGGCGGACAAAGAAGCTATTGAAGAATGGGAAGCAAACAAGGTTACAGCAATCACGCTGAACGAGACGCTGACCGAAGACGTCGCGTCTGCGATAAGGAAGAATATCGTACAGATCGGCAATACAACGGTATTTGTGGAGAATGTTGTGTGCGGGAAGGGCGCGGAATCCGTGCTGTATATCAGCAAGCCGCACGGCGCGATTGCGGCAGGCGCAGAGATCGACACGGGAGAAAAGTATCTGTCTCTGTGCACGGTCGATCCGGTCAGCGGCGAGGAGTCGTCTGCGCCGATCGGCGCGAACGCCTGCGAGGGCACGCGGACGATGCTGTCGATGGGTGCGCGTGTCGTCGTGTTCCCGGACAAACTGTGGGTGAATACGATCGAACGCGACGAAGCGGGCAGATACACAGACTATGGAACGCTGGAACTGTCGAGCGTGCTGTTTGGGCAGGCGGCCTCCGGCGGGAACGGCAACGAAGTGAGAAGTCAGACTGTGCTGATCGCGTTATGCGACGCGCAGTATCAATATATCGGTACACCGGCGGTGCAGAAGACGGCGCCGACAAATCCGGGCAACGGCGCATATTGGCTCGACAATTCCAAAACGGACGTGCAGTTGAAGGTGTTCTCAACGGCAACCAACATGTGGTCTGTCGTCGAACCGTATCTCAAGATTTACAGTGTCGGCCTGTCGTCGGGGTATGAAGCGGGCGACGCAGTGCGGATCATGGACGGCAAAAAGGCGTGGACGCATGAGGGCGTGCAGTTTGGCGAGGAAGGCGAGAGCCATATCGTCTATGCGGCCGGTGAAGAAGCGCCGCCTGCAGCGCTGCAAACTGTATACGGCAAAATGAAGCGCGGATATATCGTTGTACGCGGGATTCTGAAAAACGGCGGCACGCTGGAACCGGTACTGGAAAACAAGGTCTGCATGACGATCCGCCGCGCGGTGCCGGACATGGAGTACGTTGTCGAAAGCGGCAACCGCTTGTGGGGATGTCATTACGGCAAGAACGCAGACGGCGAGACGGTCAACGAGATTTACGCCTGTAAGCTGGGCGACCCGAAAAACTGGTTCAGCTACGAGGGTACGGCAATGGACAGTTACGCCGCGTCGGTCGGTACGGACGGCGCGTTCACAGGCGCAGCGGTCTATGCGGGCAATCCGATTTTTTTTAAAGAAAACTATATGCACCGGATATACGGAAACTACCCGGCGAATTTCCAGATATACACGCAGGCGGTGCACGGCATGCAGCCGGGCAGCAGCCGCAGCGCAGCGGTGGTCAATGAGCGTCTGCTCTACATGGCGCCGGACGGTGTATATTTATACGACGGTTCGATTCCGTATCTTCTGTCCGAGGCGTTCGGCCGCGAGGCGTATTCGCGCGCAGCGGCAGCCAGCGCAAACGGCAAATACTATGTGTCGCTCGAAAAACCGGACGGAACGCGCGTGCTTATGGTATACGATCTCATGAAATCCATGTGGCACAAAGAGGACGATTTGCCGGTGCGCGAGCTTTTGACGCTCGGTCAGGCGGTAATAGCAGTCACGCGCGACGGGCGTATGCTTGACCTGACCGGCAAATACGGCGAAACGGAACCGCCGTTCGAGTGGTTTGCCGAAAGCGGCAATATCGGCTACTCCATTGCCGCAAAGAAATACGTCGGCCGGATGCTGCTGCGCATGGAGCTTGCAGCCGGTGCGCATGTTCGCATCCAGATTGCGTACGACAACGACCGCACTTTCTCGGAGCTGTACACGTCGTCAGGCGAAGGGATCGGGAGCATCTGTGTCCCGGTTCGGCCGCACCGGTGCGATCACTTCCGGTTGCGGATCTGCGGCAAGGGCGACGCAAAGCTCATATCCGTTGCAAAGACAATCAAAGGGGGTTCGGACAGATGATCCCGCTGCAAAGACCGATCCTGACCGGATCGCTGCAGGAGCAGATGCGCCAGATGCAGGCGTGGGCGGAAACGCTGGCAACGCAGCTTGAAATGGTGCTCAGTGCAATACCGGAGGAGAACCTTTCCGCAGCGGTCAGGGAAAAGCTGAACGGACAATCACAGCAGACGCGGCAGCAGATCGAGGAGATCAGCGCGACGCTGCAAAGCGTAATGAACAGATAAGGGGGACTATCAGTCATGGCATGGCAGGACGAGCTGGACAGTGCGTATGCGCAGTATAAAGACAGAGGGAAATTTACATACGATCCGCAGACCGATGCGGGATACAAGCAGTACGAGCAGGCATACCTGAAAATGGGACGGCAGGCGATGAAGGACACGGTCGGTCAGGCGTCGGCGCTGACCGGCGGCTACGGCAATTCCTATGCGGCGACGGCGGGTGCGCAGCAGTACATGAACTTTGCCGGACAAGCGGCGCAGGCAATCCCGCAGTTTCAGAACATGGCAATGCAGCAGTACCAGATGGAGGGCGACAGGCTTGTAAATCAGTACAACATGGCCGCCAGCGGCAGGGACTTCGACTACCGCAAGGAGCGCGACGCCGTGGCAGACAGCCAGTGGCAGCAGCAGTTTGACTATCAGAAGAGCCGCGACGCGGTCTCTGACCAGCATTGGCAGCGGGAGTTTGACGCGACGTATGACCGCTGGAAGCAGGAATTTCTGTACCAACAGGGGCGGGACAAGGTGTCCGACCAGCATTGGCAGAAGGAGTACGACGCCACATACGACCGCTGGGCGAAAGAATTTGCACGGCAGCAGCAGCGCGACGCGGTATCCGACAGCCAGTGGCAGCAGTCCTTCGGCTATCAGCAGACCCGCGACGCCGCCTCGGACGCGCAGTGGCAAAAGACGTTCGACTACCAGCAGAGCCGCGACGCGGTGTCCGACAGTCATTGGCAGCAGACGTTTGACTACCAGAAGCAGCAGGACGCAGCGGACAGGGCGTATAAGTACGCGGCGCTCAACAAGAGCAGCGGAGACGAAGAAGTCGTAACTGATCCGTACAAAGGCGCGAAGTACGCAGACTACCTTCATGAGTATATTGAAAGGGCAGATACAGTCGGTGTGCAGGATGCAATAGACATGCTGAATTGGTGGGTTACCGAGAAACGTATCACCAAGGAAGACGCACAAGAGATAAGAAAAACGTATGCAAATAGTTCACTTGACGCGAGATACGGTTCTAAAGACAACAGACGTAGAAACGTAGACAGCCGAACAGGACTTCCGTGGGGGTATTAAAATGGGGTCGTTGATCAACGCGTGGGAGCAAGAGAAGAAACGCAGAAATAATACGGCAGAAACGCGCACAGGATCAGGCCTTTCTGCTGAGTGGGAGAGACACCAGCAAGACCGGATGAAGCAGTCCATGGCTCAACTTGACCGGGATATGCAGACCTTTCAAAAACAATCGAACGTGCGCAAATCCTATTGGGACGGCAACGATCAGAGCCTGCGCAATCAGGCGACGAGCATCAATCAGCGCATCAGCAGCCTTGAAAAACAGGCGCAGCGGTACGGCGTGGACGACAAGCAGATGTTGTCCGCGCTGTCTGCGCATAAGAAAAGCACCGCGTCAGTGCTGTCCACACTGGATGCAGACGCGCAGCGGTTCGGCAAATTCAAATCCCGCGACGAGTACGACCGGCATATGCGCGTGCATGCGGAACAGTTAAGAAGAACAGAAGAAAGAAAACAGAGCGATCCGCTTTCAAGTCTCAGAGAGATGTCGACGGATGAGCTGGAGCAGCTCCTTTCCAAAATAGAAACCGAGGAAAGAATCGAAGCGCAACAACGTTTTGATCCACATAATACGCCAGACATTTTCTCCGAAGAATATTTGCTGCAAAATCCTGCACAGCGGAGAAGAGCAGAAAGCCAACAGACAGAAAACAGAAAAGAAAGAAGGCAGGCAGCAGAAAACATCAAGACAGTTCTCTCTGAAAAACGCTTCTCAGAGAATGAAGCGGTTATTCAGAAAATGCCAGATAAAGCAATTAGTGCGCTGGACGACATCGTGACGGCATGGGACAGGCTCGAAGTCTCTGGTGTACGCGAGAACGGCACTGCATATTCTGAACAAGAACGCGCGATGAAACAGATCAGGCAATCGACTTTAAAACTGCAAGAGTACGGCTATGATAATTGGGAAGAACTTGCCGACACATACAGCCGAAAGAAAAACGCGGAAGAAGCGGAAAAGCAGAGAATAATTACACAGCAGCAAACAGAAGAACACCCGCATCTAAGCGATATTGCTGCAATCGGAGCGCAGGCAGTTCGTGGTATGTCAGGTGTGCTTGACACAGTTTTAGTCGCTGCTGGACAAGAAATTGACGTCAACGATCAATACCATGCTGCCGGAGCGTATGCCGATACCGTCCGCGAAACCAGACAACAGATGATCGCGGAAAAGTATGATGATAACCCCGTGACACAATATGCTGCCCGTATTGCATACAATGTAGTAACCGGCATTGCGGACAATGGTGTGCGCATGGGTATCGGGTACGCAACAGGCGGCGGCGCGTATGCGTCGACGGTGTCAGGGCTGCTGATGGGCTCGCAGGTCATGTCGCAGGCGATCGTCGAGGGCAAGCAGAAGGGATATTCCGACGAGAAGGCGGTCGGGATGGCGATGGTGCAGGCTGCAATCGAGGCGGCCACGGAGAAGTGGTCGGTCGAGAGAATACTCAAAGATCATAAAAGTGTGTTAAAACAGCTTAGAAAATCAATGGTCTCGGAAGGATCGGAGGAAGTCATTTCCAATGTGGCCAACTATCTGGCCGATGCGCTGGCAAACGGCGACCAGAACGAGCTGAACCAGGCGTATGAACAGTACCGGCGCAGTGGATTGTCCGGAAGACAGGCGCTCATGAAAGTGTTCGGCGATGTGGCAATGGAGAATCTGGAATCTTTTCTCATCGGCGGTTTGTCCGGCGCGGCGATGGGCAGCGTCAGCGCGATGGCCTACGACCGAAACCGTACTGAACTCGGCAAGGCTGCGGTCAAAGCGGGCGTTGTGGACGAGCTTTTGGAAGACGCGGAGGGACGCGACGACAAGGAGCTGCAGCGGTATGTCAAGAAAATAAACAAAGACAAAGAAAATCCAGACGCGCGTGCGGTCTGGAACGCTGCGCTGCGTCTGGATGAGCTGGGCTTTGACACAAAGAAAACCGTGAAGAAGTTTATGGACGGCAAAGCACTGACAAAAGAAGAGGCGAAGGCCGTCCAAAACAATCCGGAAGTACGTGAAGCGCTCGAGGAAGCGGGCGTGGAAACGATCGAGCGCCGCGCCGTCGAAGAGGGCGACGTCGGCTATCGGGCGCTGATGGACTACGCCGACTATTACAAAGACGAGAGAACAAAGAAAGCGTTTACGGAGTCGTTCAAACAGGGGCAGAACGTCGACACGTACTTTGAGGCATTCAACGCGGCGTATCAACGGGGCGCGGAAGGCTATGACATGGATGCGGTAGATGCAGAAATCGGCGGATTGTACAGCGACGACTTCACGCGCGAGCAGGCTATTCAAGCATGGAACGCCGGGTATCAGGAGGGCAACGCGGCGGTGTCGGAGCCGTTTGCCCGGGTGCAACTCGAGGACAACAGCCCGGACGTGATCCGCGCAGCGGAATTTAAAACGGGCGTGACGCTGCTGAATGTTCAGAGAGACAGGCTCAGCGCAGTACTGCGCACGCAGCTCGCGGTGATCCAGAATTTCGGCAAAGAGAAGGGATTGTCCTTTGTCGTTGTCGACAATACAAACGGCCGCTATGCCGCCATCAACGGCGAGCATTTCCGCGGGACAAACAAGATTGTGATCAATCTGGACGCGGAGAGCGGAATCATCAAAAAAGGAAAAAAAGAAGAGGAAATCCCGCTGCTGCTGCGCACGGCGGGACACGAGGTGCTGCACTATCTCGAAATCAAGTCGCCGGAAGCGGCCGAGAAGATGCGCGATCTGGTCGTAGCACACTTTGAAAAGACCGGCGAATACGAGAGCCTTGCACAGAAGTATGTCGAGCAGGGCTACAAAACCGGGATCGACTGGGAGATGACGGCAGACAGCCTGTTCGACGTCATGTCTGATAAGGCGTTCTTGGAGAAATACGCCGCCGAGGATACAGGCACGGTCAGGACGCTGCGCGATACGATCTCCGCGTTTATCCGCAAGATCAACGACGCGCTGAAAAAACTGACCATGAGCAACCCGATCCACAAGCAGATCTATGAATCCCTGAACAACGACAAGCAGACACTTGAGCAGTTGCGCCGGATGTTCAACGAAGCGCTGGACAACCTGTCGAATGAGAACGGCAAAACCAAAGCGCAGCGGAACAGCGAAGCAGATGCAGGCGTGAGGTACAGTAAAAAAACCGACTCATCCATAAAAGAACAAATCGAAACAAACCGTGACCTGTTAAACTCGATGGATCCGGTTGCTGTCATCAATGAGTATCCACGCTTTAACAGTGGAGACGATGTGCGCAAATGGGTGGTTGCTCAATTCAAAAAAATTGGATTTAAGGTTGAAAGACAGAGATTTGGTAGTGTCGTTTTGGATGATAAGCGCGTTCAGAATGCGCTGCGTTATTTTGGAACATATGAAGAAAGGGTGGCGTTTGCTGCTGTTCCGAATGTTATCAAAAGAGGCGTTTTCATTGATGGACACAATAACCATAAAGGCAGAGGATATGATACAGTAACCTTTGCAGCACCAGTTGTTGTCAATGGCGTTAGAGGAAACATGGCTGTTGTGGTACGAATTGAAAGCAAAAGCAAAAGCTATTACAAGGTTCATCGAATAATCATGACGGATGGTTCAGAGTTTTCTTTTGAAAATAAAAACAGAGACATTGCTGAAAGGGCGCCGGGGAACCACAATGATTCCTCGTTATCGCCAACAGCAAATATCTCTACACATAGTATATCACAAGGGAAAACCGAAAGTCAAGAAAAACTTTCCGACATCCGCAAATCCCTCAAACCCGCAAGCAGCATATCCGAGGAGAGCCGGCGGCAAATGATGGAGAATCCGCATTATCAAGAGTTCGTCGTCAGTTTGCGGACGGCAAAGGAAAACATCAAGCCGCACACATTCGAGGAATCTGTGGCCAGACGGATCACGCGCGAGATCGTCAGGAAGTATAATGACGGCGACAAAATAAAACAGGTCGCCAAAAGTGAACAGGTCACCAAAAGAGAAAAGATCGCCAAAATCGCGGAGCAGTACTATGATCGGATCGGCGACGTGCTGCGGTATACGCTCATGGGCGAGAGCGATACGGCAGTCGAGGATGCCTTTTGGGCGCTTTCGGAGATCGCAGCGGATATTGTAAAGAACTCGGAGAAAAAAGACACGACCGCGTATGATCTTTACGAGCCGTTGCGCCGATACCTCAGAACAACCAAACTGTCGCTCACGTCTGTACAGCGTCAGGAGATGGAATCCAAGTACGACAGCTACGAAAATTTCCGTCGAAAGAACTTCGGCAGGGTCAATTATCAAGACGGCGGGATGACGCTGGATGAAGTATGGGGAGAATTACACGAACGCTGGCCGGAATATTTCAGCGTAGAGACGCAGGAAGCGGAAATGCCGGAGCGTATCATGGAAGTTCTGAATGATATCAAGCCGAAAGTGTACGGCGCCGAGAGCATGAGCATTGACGCCGAGGCTATGGAGATCGCGATGACGATCATGGCGCGGTACACGAATGACAAGACGGTCAAGGCGCTGTACGGGAAGAAAGGCACCGTGGCCAATCTCGGCGCTCATCTGGAGCAGGAATTGATCGACCTTAGAAAGGACTACCTGAGCAGATACCGGGACAACATAAAAAAGGTCGAAAAAGAGTACAAGAAAACGCTGCTGAAAGTGCTGACCGACAGAGGCGTTTCGCCGAAGAATGCGGAGTTTCAGGCAAATGCCATCATTGAAACGATCGCTAAAAATATGCAGGAGTCTACGAGTTTTGAAGTGGCTGAACGCAGGCGTAAACTCGTCAAACAAATTACACAGAGCAGACTGGCGCTTGCCAAAAAAATGGCGGCCAATTCGGCAAAGAAGAATGTGCCGGATGCATTCAAAAATCTTGTTTTCGGATTTTTGGATTCGATCACGGAGCGTGAAAACTCGAACAAGGGCACGAAAGAATATAAAGAAGCGGTCAGGTATTTGCATAAGATAGAGGATTATATGCGCCGGTACACATCAAACGGCGACGATTCTTTAGAGGATATGTATGCCGACGGCTTGGATATAACGAAAGACCTGATCGACGATCTGACCAAACTAAGGCAAAATATGGAGGAGGTCATTGAAACCTTTGAAAAAGGCCAGCATGAACAGGGCAAAGAAGGCCTGATCCTCTACCAGATGAAAACTTCATCGCTGGAGGATTTGAACAGAGTCTTAGTCCACATGTACAATGTTGTCAATAAAGCGGGGGAGCTTCACCAGAACGAAATGTATAAACACGTCGGTCAGATGTCGCAGGACGCCGTTGCAGAGTTGTACTCCATGCGGGAATACAGGAAGATCAAGGGCTTGGAATGGGCGGCTGACTTTATGAAGTGGAAGAACGTGACGCCGTATTACGCGCTGCTTCGATTCGGTGATGCAGGCAAAGCCATGTTCTTTGAACTTGCGGACGGCATGGATCGGTTTACCGACCTGTTTTATGACGGCGTGAGGAAGTCAGCGGAGATTTGCGACCCGAAGAAAGCCAAGGCGTGGGGCAAAGAGATTGTTCATGTCAAGGATAAGTACGGCCAGGATTTTGATATGTATATTACGCAGATCATGTCGCTGTATGCGCTGTCCAGACGTGAATCGGCGCTGCGTCACCTGCTGGTGGGCGGAATCACGGTCGGCGAAGTCGGCAATAAGCAGCAGAGCCGCCGTCACAAGCTGACCGCCAAGACGATCAGTGAGATTACATCCAAGCTGACACAGGAGCAAAAGCAAGTCGCGGATGCGCTTGTACGATATATGTCGACAGAATGTGCAAAGTGGGGTAACGCCGTTTCCATGAAGCGTCACGGGATCCGTTTGTTTACAGAGAACTATTATATTCCGATGATGGTTGACAAGAACAGTCTGTCGACGGTCGACACGCCGCACAAAGGAAGCGGTCTGTTCGATCTCATAAACCGGTCATGGACGAAGGAACTGAACGAGAACGCGGAAAACCCGCTTTACACGCTGGATATATTCGATGTTTTTTCACAGCACGTGTCTGAGATGGCGCTGTACAGCGGTATGTGCCTCCCGGTGCTGGACTTCATGAAGTGGTATAACGGTAAGATCGACGACACATTCCATGACGACGGATGGAAAGGCGAGATGACAGACGATCAGGAGCAATCGTCAGGGCAGGACGGAGAATCTGCACCGGATAAGCGGCGGGATACAACGTCCGTCAAAGAAGCGCTGAAATATGCATACGGAGAAACTGCGCAGAATGCCGTGCTTCAGATCATCAAAGACCTCAATCAAAGGCCGGAAACGGATCGCGTCAAACTGAAAGGTGTAGCCAGCAGATATAAGGTAGCAAAAGTCGCTGCGAATCTGAATGTCGCGCTGGTACAGCCGACTTCGTACGTTCGTGCGGCCGGTGTGATTAGCCCAAAGTACCTGATGAAAGCGGCAGCCAGTCTGAAAAACGGCACGACGATCAATGCTAAGCGTATCATACAGGATTATCGGGATATGCTGGAATACTGTCCGATCGGTCGCTGGAAAAGTATGGGATTCTTTGATGCGGACGTAACACGCGGCGTGGCCGAGACGATCAAAGGCGATCAAACAATACTGGACAAGCTGCAAGAAGCCTCGATGAAACCCGCTGAAATCATGGACAATTGGACGTGGGGAGTTCTGTTCCGCGCTTGTCAGTGGAAAGTTTACCATGAGCAAGGGATGGCATTCGGCAGTGATGCGTGCAAGCGGGAAGCTGCCAAGATATTCCGAGAGGTTGTGTACGCGACACAGGTCGTGGATTCGCCCTTGACTCGCAGTACCATAATGCGATCAAAAGGAGGACTTGATCAGATATTTACGGCGTTTATGTCTGAGCCGACACTGTCTGTGAATATGCTGATGCATCAGGTCATGGAGTATTCAAAGGACGTTCGCAAAGGGATGACGGCAAAACAGGCTATAAAAAAGAACGGAGGAAAGATTGCGCGCGCAGTGGGTGTATATGCTCTGACGGTAGTTGCTTCATCCATGGTACAAGGTATTATGAAAGCCGCGCGGGATGAAGACGATGAGAGAGGATGGATAAAATGGTTGAAGTGGACTTTACGGAGTTTGCCGGAAGAAGCTATACCATTGTTAAAAATTCCGATTCTGAAAGATATCATTGCCGTTATCCAATCAATTTTGACCGAGGATTCATTCAATACGTCTAATCAGTATACAGGCATTTTATCTGAAGCGTATGAAGCCGGCATGATTGTATGGAATAAATGGTTGCACGACGACGATAAATACGAACAATCCAGAATAACCCTGTATGGACAGGTATATAAAGTATTAACATTCCTTTCAAGTGCTTCCGGCTTGGCGATCAATAATGCAATGCGAGATGTGGTCGCAGTGTGGAACAGCACGATCGGCGCAGTTTATCCGGACAAAAAGGTTCGCCGGTACGAGCAGACCACGAAAGATCAGCTTGAACGATTCAAGGATGCGAATGCGTCAGATGTACGGACACAGGTTGACAAGTTGCTCGAGAACAAAGTGCAGCAACGGCAAAAGGATTTTCCGCACGAAACGCCGGAGGCGTCCCGGAAAGAGGCGCGATCCGGGGTGAAATCCTCAGTTACATCCACGGCAAAGGACATATTCAAAAGCGGGGATGCGGCAAAAGCGCGGGCGTTTATGCAATCTTCGGGGCTGTACGATTCCAAGGAAATCCAGAAAAACATAGAAAAGTGGACAAAAGATTCGGCGTCGGGTTAGAAATAACCCGGCGTCTGTCTGTATAATAGAATCAGATGGGAGGGGATTGCGTGAGCATCGAGGTCAGAACGACAACGCTTGACGTACTGCATGCGGGCGTACAGGCTGCTGTTGACGGATTCTACACGGGAGACGTCGGCGAGAAGGTCTTGCAAATCTCATTGACAAAAGGCGATGCGCCGTATGCGCCGCCGCAGGATAGCATAGCAGTTCTGTATACGCAGAAGCCGGACGGGACGTTCGGAATGTATGATGGCTCGATTGACGGCAATGTCGTGACGGTGAGGCCGAGTCAGCAGATGCTGTCAGTTGCGGGAAATGTGCGCTGTCAGCTCGAAATAATCAGATCGAACAACTCACTCCTGTATTGCCCGGAGTTTATTCTTTCCGTTGCGCAGGCAGTGCAGCAAGAGTCGGGCGTGGAAAGCTCGGATGAATTTGCAACACTGGAAAGACTGATTGTTGAAGCAAACAGAGTGCTGCGTAAACGTGTGGTTGACGTACTGCCGCAGGAAGATGACGAGGACGAAATCGTCTATCTGGTGGGTTCCGGATTCTACAGATTCGACGGAGAAGACTGGATTCCGTTGACAAAGGACGAATTGACGACGATTGAAACCACAGAATACGGAGTCCTGTCTTTATCGGGCGAAGCAGCAGGAAATTTCTCGGTCAGCGTCGGAACTATGCACAGCGGCGTCAGGGGAGAATATAACCTGCACATTGATCTGGACGGCAAAGCGTATCTCAGAAAATGGAACGATGCAAACAATACTTGGAATCTCTTGTTTTCCGTTCAACTTACACCGACAACAATCCAGACGCTGGACAAGATCAGCGAACAGGACGGGCAGATCCTTTTCAATGGAAAGAGAATCCGCGTAGAAACAGTCCAGACTCTGCCGCAAAGCGCCGCGTCGGGCGACGTGGTGTATCTGACCGGCGTGGGACTGTACCGCTATGATGACGGCTGGAACAAGCTGACGGACGACGATCTGGAAGCCGCTGTTGCGGCGTTGTCCGACGATGTGGACGCGCTCCAAAGCGCTATGCCGACCGCACAGGACAAAACCGCGTGGAACAGCGCAGCGGAAGACGCGCACACACATGCGAACAAAACCGCGCTGGATGCGATTACTGCCGCCAGAACCGGCGGGTGGGACGCGGCTGAGAATGCATCGCACACGCACGCGAATAAAAGTGTGCTGGATGATCTCGATGTGCAGCGCGGCGTGTTGACGCTGGACGGCGAGACGGTCGGGATTGAGATCGTCAATGCGCTGCCGGCAGAAGTGACAGTCGGCAAGCTGATCTTTCAGCGTAGCGGCGCCGGCGGGTATTTCTATATCGGACGTCAGCGCAGCAACGGAACAAAAGAATGGTTCGCCATTATTGACCACAGCCACCTGAACAAATCCGTGATCGACAAGATCAGCGAACGGGAAGGCCGGATGCTCTTTGACGGCAAACCGATTGCGTTCGAGGACGAGGAAGACGACGTGACGCTGCTGTCGCTTACGGCATACAACACGCTGTCTCTGCGCGAC
>JAFSYM010000131.1 GCA_017450005.1 Clostridia bacterium | reverse complement strand
GCGGCTGCAGCGTCAGCGGCGGTACGCGAAAGAACGTGTGCGGCGTATCAAATTCCACGAACAGGCTGTCCTCATGCATCGCCTGCTCCACGGCAAGATAGGCTTGTGTGTGCCGCAGTTCGTCGGCAAAAGGAACGGTGTGTTCGCTGGCGATTGCGCTGAAATTCTGTCGCAGGTAGTTTGTGAAGTCCAGCGTGACCTGCTGCGCTTTGTCCGCGTCCAGCTTGCAGAGGTGGTAAATGGTGGCCATGGTGTTGTAAATGAAATGCGGGCGCATCTGCAGCACCATGACGCTTGCGCGCTGATGGGCGATCTCGCGCTGGTAGCGCGTGTATTGCTCTATGTGATCCGAGATGATCAGAATGAACATGATCAGCGCGAAGAGCGCCATACCGAATATAACGAATAACTCTACAGAGATAAACATATGGGCGATGATCGCGGCAGTCATAGGCAGCAGATACACAAGCAGTGCGATAAAAACCTTTTTTGAGAGCTTTTTTCGCCTTTTGATCACGCCCGCAATGTTGCAGATCATAATCAGAACGAGCGGCGTCAGCCACAGCCACCACAACGTGCCGCGAAAGAAATGATTGTTCGGTGTAACAGAGTAAAAGACGTCTGTGAACTGCATGACTGCAAGCCAAACGATATATATGCCCTCAAATACCGTCGCTGCTTTGAACAGCGGGCTGCTTTTCAGGTTTTCGCCGCAGCTGTGCAAAAGAAAAAGCATAGGCATATAAATCGGCGTCGAGAGGAAAAGACCTTCAAAAATATAGACAATCCTTGCAGCCTGCGCCTTAGTGGGGTCTTCCCAAAACAACACAGCAATAAAGCAAGTTACAGTACAAAGAAAAAACAGTGAAAACAATGTGATGAAATAGCGTTTGTTCCACCGGCCGAGCGCGGGCATGACGGCCGAGAACGCGATCCCGTTCGCCATCATCACCAGCAGCGCGCCCGCCAAGACGAAATCGAGGATAGAGTTCCAGTCGGTCACTTGTTTTCGCCTCCTGTCGGGAACGGATACCGAAGTTTTGTGAGCTGCTCCCGGACGCCGTCGCTCGTGAGGGGTTTGACCATGAATCCGCAAGCGTCTGTGCTCCACGCGTCCAGAGCATAATCCTTGTATGCCGTCAGATACACCACATTGGTGCGCGGATGGATTTCGAGGAGCGTGCGGCACAGCTCCAGCCCGCTTGTACTGCCCAGCTCGATATCGAGAAAAGCGAGCGAAACACGGTTTGCCTTTGCGTATTCGATCGCGTCCGAAGCGCGTGTAAAGCCCGTGACGGTCGCGTTCGGCATGACCTCCTCCAGCACAGGCAAAGCGCCGAGGACGATGGGCTTGACGTCGTCCACGATGATCACGTTAGGGTGCTCGTCGCTCTGCGCCGCTGCGGCGAGGAGCGTATCCACGTCCACGCCCAGAATCTCGGAGAGCCGGGAGAGCATCGCGGCGTCCGGCAGGCGGCTGCCGTTCTCCCATCGGCTGACCGTTGAACGGGAAACATACATCTGTGCGGCAAGATCACTCGAGGTAAGTCCTTTTTTCTCTCGCAGCCTTTTCAGGTTGTCTGCAAAACCCATACGCACAACGCAATCCTCCAAATTAATAAATTTCAACATTTTATAGTTTAGCGTATACAGAAAGCAAAAACAAGAAGTCGATATTCTTTTTTTCGGAAATTTGTTGACATTCTGGAAACTGTTCTTGTTTTTAAAAAAAAGAAAACTAAAATAGAATTGTAAATCTATAGGTGTCTTTGTTTGGCGCAGAGCCAATACCTGATGTGGAAAACATACGGTCAGCAGGCAGACCCAAAGGCAGGCGGATTACAACCCCAAAAGCAAAATATTAAAGGAGGAATTTTTATGCAAAAAACAAAACGGCCGCTCAGCTTTCTGCTGGCGGTAGTGATGGTCATCAGCATGTTCGCGGCGGCGCCGTTCACGGCGAGCGCTACGACCTACAGCAGCGATTACATTGAAGCGGGCGATCTTCAAGTCGGCGACATTATCACCGGAACTGCTGAGGGTGCATATTTTGATGGATACACCATCATCCTTAAGGGCGGAACATACGGAACAGGCAATGCCTTTTCCGGTCAGCTTGAAGATGTATGCTCTGACGACAAGGAGATATCCGGTGACAATTTCTACTTATCATTTAATGAAGGCCATATTGAAATATTTGATTTTAATGATTGGGGAGAATTTGTTCCTGTCGCAAATAATCAAATAGTGGACGCGATCATCGTTCTGGCGATGGACGGCAACACGATCACCCTCGGCGGTTTTGATCCCAACGCAACCTTTACCGTCACATGGAAGAACTGGGACGGTACGACGCTCGAGACCGACGCCGATGTAAAATCGGGCGTCACCCCGACCTACGACGGCGATACACCCGAAAAACCGGAGGATGACGAATACGTCTATGAGTTCACGGGCTGGAGCCCCGCGCTCAGCGATGTATCGAAAGACGCGACCTACACCGCGACCTACACCGCGGTCGCCAAGCCCAAGGAGACCTTTATCGCTGCCAGCCTTACCCTCGACGGCAATAACGGTATCAATTTCTTTATCTCTCCTTACGCCTTAGGTCTGAGACCCGGCGAAAGCGGCGAGATCAAGGTAGATTTTGCGTGGGCAGGCGAGGGCCCGCTGGTTGACGTTGCCTCGCAGAGCAAAACCATAGCCGTTACGCCCGACAACTACAAGAAGGCCTACGACACCATCAAGGTGACCTGCGACGTTTGTGCGGCTGAAATGACCGCTAAAGTCAAGGCTACCGTCAGTTTCAACGGTAAATCAGATTCCATGGAATACAGCGTTCGCGACTACTGCGACACCATTCTGGACAAAAACTCCGATTTCTCCCTGGATTACAAAGCGAACGAAGGCGAAGTAAAATACGGCTATCTGGTTGATCTCGTCAAAAAAATGCTCAGCTACGGCGCAAAGGTGCAGAACGTTTTCAAGGTCAACACCGACGACCTCGCCGATCAGGATCTGGATTATACCATGCAGGATGTAACTTCCGCTGCTTTTGACGACGCGATCCTTGCTGCAAACGGCTTCGCCGCTGACGATATTGCGGCAAAGGCGGCTGAATTCGGCGCGAGCGCCAAGTCGGTCAGCGTTGTATTCCTGTCGGAGAACAACCTCAGACTGTACTTTGCCAAGAAAGACGATTCCTTCAGCACCGACGGTCTGACAGCGTGGAACGATTATTACTATGCGGAGTCTGCGAACATCGCCCCGGAAGAGCTTGACACTTTGCAGACATTCACCGTAAGCGGCGCCACGCTGCACTACTCCGCGCTCGACTATGCCAAAGCGCTGGCCGCAAGCGGCAACAGCGACTACGCAGCGCTCGCGCAGGCAATGTATTGGTACAACCAGGCGGCGAACGATTTCTTTAGAAAATTCGTTAACCTTGGGGTTCAGTCCGAAAACTACGTGGCACAGGACGGCGACGTGCTGACCGGCACGCTCACCGAAGACAGAGTAATCAGCATCGCCCCCGGCGCAACCGTTACCCTTGAAGATGCGAACATCACCTCCTTCGACGGATATTCATATCACGCCGGCATCACCCTCCTGGGCGACGCGACCATCCTGTTAAAGGGCGAAAACACCGTTACGGGCAGCTATCGTAGCAATGCCGGAATCTATGTTCCCTATGGTTCTACGCTCACGATCGACGGCACAGGTTCTCTGGATGCTTCATCGGGTAATATGGATGGCGGTCAAGCAGGTAACCGTTGGGCCTGCGGAATCGGCGCAAACAATAATCTGG
>JAFSYM010000130.1 GCA_017450005.1 Clostridia bacterium | reverse complement strand
ATTCTTTCTTCGCTTGTTACAGGAATTTCAGAATCGCACAGTTCGATTCCCATTCCGGCAAGCTGCTGAATCGCCGCATTTGCAGACTGTAAATGTGTATACCATGTCCTTGCACACCTGTTTACCATGTTACTCTTGACATCATGCCCGCCCCTACAGTCCCGCCGTGAACAGTATATTGTCCTCTACAAATTCCGCTTTGTCAGTCCGTTTTCCGTGCGCTCATGAAGTTGATCATGTCGCCGCACGGGGTCAGTGTGATGTTCTGCGCGCCGGCGTAGAACGCAAAGCAGCTCGTGTCGTCGAACAGCGGATAAAACACGCCGGTGCGGATCAGATACGATTCCGCTTTCAGGCAGCATGCCGCGGCGCTCTGCGGCGAGGGTGCGGTCAGCGCGGCCTGCATATAGCCGGCATACTCCGGGCTGTCGAGTCCGAACGCACTGCCGTCGCCGGTGAAGGCGTACAGGCTCTGCACGGCCGACGTCGACACAGCCTGCACGGGCACGAACGCGATCTGGTAATCGCCCTTCTGCTGCCTTCTGAGCAGCTCGTCCGCCTCGCATACCTCGGTAGACGCCGCGACCGTCACGCCGAAAACCGACTGCCAGCGCTGGATGATCCGGCGCATGGCTGTCTCATACTCCGCCGTGCAGGCGATATTGACAGTTACACGATTGGTCTGCATCTCCTTGAGCGCAAACTGCATGAACAGCAGCGCGCGGTCGGGGTTTTCCTCCGGAAACTCCGCGCGTCCGGCTGCCGTGCGGTAGTCCTCGCCGCTGACACGGCATGCGGCGGGCAGAATGCCCTGTGCCGCCGTCTTTTCCGGCATTTCGAGCGTATCGTGCGAGAACGCGCTGCACAGCGCCATGCGCAGATAGGCGTTCTGAAGCTGCTCGTCCGCACAGTTGAACGCAAGGCCGCGCACAATGTTCGGCACGTTTTCGATGTGCACACTCCCGTCCAGCTCGGGCATATAGGCCGGCTCGATCGGCGCGCCGTCGTATGTGCCGTCACTCACGCGGCGGGCATAGCCGCTGCGGTCATTGTTGATCATGAACGACACGGCGGCAGGCACAACCGGCGCGTCGCCCGCATAGTCGGGATTGCGCCAGAGGACAAGGCTCGTATCCACGTTCCAGCGGTGCAGATAAAACGGGCCGTTGCACATCGTGTAGGCAAGGCCGAGTCCGTACTTGCCTTTGGTCGATTCAAAGAAAAACCGGTTGCACGGCGCGCAGATCGGCTGCGCGAGCAGCGTGCGGAAATCCGAGCTCGGCTTCTCCAGCTCGATAACCAGCGTATACGGGTCGGCGGCATGCACGCCCAGCTCCAGCGGCGTCACCTTGCCCTCATGCACAGGCTTTGCGTTGCGGATGGCATAGAGCGTATGCGCGCCGGGCGTACCGGTGGACGCGGAAAAGATGCGCTGGAACGTAAAGACAAAATCCTCCGCCGTGACGGGAAGCTCCAGGTTTTTCTCGCAATCCTTGCCGTAGATGTCCTTGAAGTTGCTGATGATATGCCACTTGGCGTTCGGGCGCAGGTGGAACGTGTAGACAAGGCCGTCGTCGGACACCTCCATACTGCCTGCCACGCCCGGCAGGATCGATCCGTCCGAACCCATGCGCACCAGTCCCTCATACAGGCTGCCGACGACCTGCGCCGTATCCGCGTCGCCGCAGATCTGCGGGTCGAGGCTCTTCGGTTCGCTTGCGATCGGATAAAAGAAGGAACGGTCTGCCGACTTGTCGCCGCCGCACGCCGACAGCGCAAAGAGCAGCAGCGCGGCAAGAAGTCCCGCGATCCATCGTTTCATGACGTTTCGTCTCCTAAATAATCGTTAATTGTTATCCATCCATTTGGCGAGCTGATCCGCCAGCGCAGACGCGCCCGCGCTCTCGGTCTTCTGGCTTTGCAGATATTTCTGCACGTCGCGCTTGCCTGCGCCGCGTTCCGCACGCCGTTTCTCGAAATCGGACAGCTTCTCGCGGTAGCCGCACACACAGGTGAACATGCGCGCATCGCCCTCGCCGCGCATCTCCAGCTTTTTGTGGCAGTTGGGGCAGCGGGCGTTGGTGGTGCGGGTAAGCGTCTTGCGGTAGCCGCATTCGCGGTCGGGGCAGACGAGCATGCGCCCGTGCTTACCCTGCACGTCCAGAAGGTACTTGCCGCACTCCGGGCACTTCTCGCGCGTGACGTTGTCGTGGACGAACTGCGCGTCCGACGCGATCACGGCCGAGACCAGATGCGACGCATAGTCGCGCATTTCGGCAATGAACGCATCCTCGCGCATCTGTCCCCTGGCAATCAGCGCGAGTTTCTGCTCCCACTGCGCCGTCAGCGCCGCGCTCTTGAGGTCGGGCGGCACAATGCGGATGAGCTGCTTGCCCTTGGACGTGGGGTGTATCTCTTTTCCCTTGCGCTCGATGCAGAAGGAATCGAATAATTTCTCGATGATGTCCGCGCGTGTGGCGGGCGTTCCCAGTCCGCTCGTCTGCGAGAGAACGGAACGCAATTTGCTGTCCTCGACCTGCGAGACGGGATTCTCCATCGCCGTGAGCAGCGTCGCCTCGGTATACCGCGCGGGCGGCTTGGTCCTGCCCTCCTTGACGCGCACGGACTGCACCGGCAGCGACTGCCCCTGCGAGAGCGGCGGCAGTTCCTGCGCGCGGTTTTCCTCCTCGGCGTCCTCATCGTCCGCCATGCCGTACAGCGCCATCCATCCGGCTGTGCGCGTCGTCGTGCCGGTGGCGAAAAACCGGTACTTGTCAACCTGCAGTGTGAGTTTGACCTCCTCATACTCGTATGCGGGACTGAGCACCGCCAGAAAGCGCTTGACAACCAGGTCGTAAATGTTGCGCTCCTCATGCGAGAGCGCGGACAGATTGACGTACTGCTCGGTCGGAATAATCGCGTGGTGATCGGTCACCTTGTCGTCCGCCACGATGTATTTGGTCGACAGCGGCTTCGTGCGCAGTATCCGCTGCGCCGCTTCTTTATAGGGACCGACGCTGATCGCGCGCAGGCGCTCGGGAATCGTCGCCGCCACGTCGCGCGTGATGTAGCGCGAGTCGGTGCGCGGATAGGTCAGCAGCTTGTGCGTTTCGTACAGGCTCTGCATGAGCGAGAGCGTCTGCTTGGCGGAATAGGCGTATTTGCGGTTGGCGTCGCGCTGCAGCTCCGTCAGATCGTATGCCGCGGGCGGCGCTTTGTGCTTGTAGGTGCGCTGCACGGACACGACGGTTGCACGCCTGCCCTTGAGCGCGTCGCAGATCTGCTGCGCACGGGCGCTGTCGGATAAGCGGGAATTACCTCCCTGGTCGCGCCAGACAGCGCGGAATTTATCGAACTGCGCCCAGACGGTAAAGTAAGGCTTGGGCACGAACTTGTCAATCTCGTTTTCACGCTGCACAATCAGCGCGAGCGTGGGCGTCTGCACACGTCCGGCGGCAAGCTGGGCGTTGTGCTTGCAGGTGAGCGCGCGCGTCACGTTCAGTCCCACAAGCCAGTCCGCTTCACTGCGCGCTCTGGCCGAGCGGAACAGCGCGTCGTAGTCCGCTGCCGGCTTCAGGTTGGCAAAGCCCTGGCGGATCGCGGCGTCGGTCTGGGACGAAATCCACAGCCGCTTCGTCGTTCCCTTCCAGCCGGCTTTCATCAGAATCCAGCGTGCTACCAGCTCGCCCTCGCGCCCCGCGTCGGTCGCAATCACAACCTGCGAGACGTCGGCGCGGCGCAGCAGGCCGGACACGGTCTTGAACTGCCCCGCCGTCTGCTTGATGACGACAAGCTGCATCTTGCGCGGCAGCATCGGCAGATCCTCCATGCGCCACGTCTGGTATTTTTTATCGTAAGCCTCGGGGTCGGCCAGCGTCACCAGATGCCCGAGCGCCCATGTGACGATATACTGTCCGCCCATGATGCACCCGTTTCCGTTTTGGCGGCAGCCGAGCACACGCGCAAGATCGCGCGCAACAGACGGCTTTTCTGCCAGTACCAATGTCTTTCCCATATTCTACCTCGCTTATCCCTTCGGAAACAGTAAAGTCACGCGCAGCACATCGTGCGCGAGGCGGTCGTGCATCGTGCCGCCCTGCAGCAGCGTGAACGCCTTGGCCGAGGACAGACCCATGCCGCCCAGGCCGGACAGCGCCTTCTGTGTATCCGGGCGCACCGTGCACTCAAAGCGCAGCAGCGCCCGCTCGCCTGCCTCGGACGCGGACAGGAACAGCCGCGTGCCGGGCACAGCATGCGCGGCCATGACAGACAGAATGCCCTCGAACACCGTCCACATGTATTGCCCGTCGGCAAGCAGCGTCACGGCGGCGGCGGGCTGCTCAACGACCGGCTCGACCTGACATGCCGCGAACTGCTCGTAAAACTCGCCGACCGCCTGCGCGAGCATCGTGCCCGCGTCGATAGGCGCGGGATCCAGCGGCAGATTGCCTGTCGTCGCCTTGGATATGTGAATCAGATCCTCGATCGTTTTTTTCAGCTCCTGCGAAAGCGCGCAGATCTCCTGCACACGCGTGCGCTCCTCGTCCGCCGGAAGGCCCCCCTGTTCAAGCACGCGCACATCGTCCGCCACCGTATGCAGCGGCGCACGCAGGCCGTAGGACACATTGTGAATCAGCCGCGTGCTGAAGCTCTCGTTGATATACCGCTTCTCTGTCTGCGCCGTGGCGGCACGCGCCAGAAAATTGATATTTTCCGCATGCCGGCGACCGGAATCGCTGAGTGCGTCGGTCGGTATGATGCCGCCTCCCTCGCGCGCAATCCGGTGTGTTGCGGGGATATAGACGCTCATATCCTTGAACACGATGTGCAGCAGCAGCGCCATCGACGCCGTAAATGCGCCGTCTGCCAGCAGACAGACCCAAAGCGGCAGCTCGTGAAACACAATATAGACGATCAGAAATGCGGAAAACTCCGCGCCGACCAGCACCGACAGGATCGTGCGCACGCGCTGGCCGAGGCTGCGCGCCGAAAACGCGCGGTAGAGCAGCAAGCGCCGCCACCATGTCGGCGTTTTCAGCCGCACGCTGATCGTCATCAGCAGCGAATAGGCCAGTACGGCAAGCGCCGTCAGCAGCAGGAAGCAGATATACAGCGTCGGCTGCAGTTCGCCGCCTGTCAGCATGCGCGGCAGGTCGGTCAGAATCTGCGACTGTCTGCCGAGAAAATAGACGCAAAAGCCGATCAGAATGCCGAAGAACGGCAATAAAATATACAGCGGTATATGATCTATGTCGCGCGTGTGCACGGTGTCCGACCCCTCGCGTCTGCCGGCTGCGGCGCACAGCAGCGTTCCCAGCAGTCCCTCAGCGGCGCAGAGCACAATCAGCGCGGCAAGCAAAGCATATTTCAACAGATCCGCATAGTAAAACAACCGGTCTGCGCGCCAGAATACATCGTTCGCCGTCAGCGTTTTTTTCAGATGGCTCTCAAACGACAGGTTGGTCATGCCGATCAGATCGGCGTCCTCGCCGCTCTCGAAAAAATCGGCCGATTTCGGATAGTAGCTGTGCGCGCTTTCGGCGCGGTAGTTGTTCCAGACCACATGCCCGTTTTGCCAGAAATAAAAGAAGAAATTGCTGTTCTCTTCGGCAAAAGACTGTTCGTATCCGGAAAGCGTATCGCTGTAATCCTGCGCATCGGAGGAAATATCCAGAAGATGATATTTGAAATACAGCAGCGCGTCATGACTGCGCGAGACCATCAGCTCGTCCGTCACCTGATCGCGCAGCGCCTGCGCGCCCGTGGAATAGAACCCCTGTGTGCGCAGGAAGACGAAGCACTGCGCCGCGCACAGAAGCAGAACCGTGTTGACCACGAAGAGAATCCCCGCTGTCATACGCAGGGTATGCCCGGCAAGGATTTTGCGCAAAACGCGGGATCTCGTATGCACGGCGTGCTCCTTTCTGTTTTGTATCGGTCGGTCGTTCGATTTTTATTCGATCTTCACGGATTTTTGTGGGATAAGAAAACGTCCCCTTGTTTGTCATTGCGAGCGCCTTTATGGCGCGCGGCAATCCGTTCTCCTTCTTGTTCATTTATGCACTGCCGGGGTTACGGATCGCCGCGTCGCTTCGCT
>JAFSYM010000129.1 GCA_017450005.1 Clostridia bacterium | reverse complement strand
TGCGCAGACAGGAAATCTGAATTACTCTGTTCTTAGATTTTGAGCCGGAGGCACACAAGCCGCCTCCGAAGGAGGCTTGCCCTTGACGGGTTCCGGAAGAAATGTTACCATCAGCAATCCGACGTGCGCAGAAACACTCTGTTCTTGAGTTTTTCGCCGTCGGCAAAATCAGAAAAGCATTTCTTTCGGGTTCAGTCAAGGGCGGCGACCCCATAACCGACACTAACAAAACAGAGCAGAACGTGACCGTAATACATTTTTCGGCGGGGTGACGTTCACTTTTGCAAAAGAATTCGTAGCGTCGTCTGCTTTGCTATGTTCTGTTTTATATACACAATGCGCTTTTCGGGCGTTTTGAGAGAACAACACCCTCTCAGATTCGCCAGAATGCGCTCAGATCAATGTTTGAAATCTACAGTACTACTGACAGTACCTTCACGATTTCATTCAACGGTTTTGCAGCCGGGAAAAGAAAGAAGGACCGTTTCCGAAGAAACGATCCTTACGCGTTCATCAGATCACGCTCAAGGGTTCCGGCCTTAAACGGCGCGGGTGACCTTACCGTTGCGGTCACGCAGGCAACGGGTGCAAGCGTACACACGCTTGGGGGATCCGTCAACGATCGCCTTGACACGCTTAACGTTGGGTTTCCATGTTCTGTTGGAACGTCTGTGGGAGTGGGAAACCTTGATACCGAAAGTAACGCTCTTTCCGCAAAATTCGCACTTTGCCATGATCGGCACCTCCTTACGACTGCGATTTATGCCCTATCAAAACACATCATTAAAGATAGCAACAAGTATACTAACAGATTCAAAACAAAAAAGCAAGTCTTTTTTTACAATTTCCTTAGTTTTTTTCATTTACCGCTTGCATTTGCCGCAGAAATACGGTATAATGTCAATCGAATAAACGAACATTTGTGCAGAACAGCACGGAAACGGAGGATCAAAATGGCAGTGAGCAAGAAACCGGTCGAATCCAAAGAGAACAATAAACAGAAAGCGCTGGAGACGGCGCTGCAGCAGATCAGAAAGAGTTACGGCGACGGCGCTGTCATGCGTCTGGGGGAGAACAGCACGATGAATGTGGAAGCGATTTCCACCGGATCGATTGCGCTGGACGCGGCGACAGGTATCGGCGGTCTGCCCCGTGGCAGAATCATCGAGATCTACGGCCCTGAGTCCTCCGGCAAGACCACGCTCGCGCTGCATGTGGTGGCCCAGGCGCAGAAAAAGGGCGGCGAAGCGGCGTTCATCGACGCCGAGCACGCGCTCGATCCCGTCTATGCCGAAAAGATCGGCGTCGACATCAACTCTCTGCTCGTGTCCCAGCCGGACGACGGCGAACAGGCGCTGGAGATTGCCGAAGCGCTGGTGCGTTCGGGCGCGATCGACGTGCTGGTCGTCGACTCCGTGGCGGCGTTGACGCCCCGTGCCGAGATCGAGGGCGAGATGGGCGATTCACACATGGGTCAGCACGCGCGTCTGATGTCGCAGGCGCTGCGCAAGCTGGCGGGCGCTGTGTCCAAGACAAATACCATTATTATTTTTATCAACCAGCTTCGCGAAAAGATCGGCGTCATGTTCGGCAATCCCGAGACGACGACCGGCGGCCGTGCGCTCAAGTTCTACGCTTCGATGCGTATGGATGTGCGCCGGATCGAAACGATCAAGCTCGCGGGCAATGAGTTCGTCGGCGCGCGTACACGCGTCAAGATCGTCAAGAATAAGGTCGCGCCGCCCTTCAAAGAGGCGGAGTTCGACATCATGTTCGGCGAGGGCATTTCGCACATCGGCGAGATCGTCGACCTGGGCGTCAAGCTCGAGGTGATCCGCAAGAGCGGCGCATGGTTCTACTATGGCGAGCAGCGCCTGGCACAGGGACGCGACAACGTCAAAGAGCTGCTCTCGAACGACGAAGCGCTGCGCAATGAGATCGAGGCGAAGATTCAGGAGAACAAGGACCGTATCCTGACGGTGAATAAAGCGACCAAGAAGGGCAAGGCAAAGCCGGAGGAGACGGCGGACGACGAGCCGGCGCCCGTGCCGACGACCAAGGAAGAGGCCAAGTCCAAGCTGGACATTGCCGTGGACGACGAATAAGCGATGAAGCTGACCGTCAAACCGGGCAACAGGGACAAGATACATATTTATATCGACGGTGAGTACCAAACCACCGTCGATTCCCTGTATTTCAGCACCTGCGGCGTAAAGGACGGTGCGGAACTGTCGGCCGCCGAAGCGGCGCAGTTTCTGCGCGAGGCGAACGAGCGGCGCGCGTTCAACAAGGGCGCGTCTCTGTTGTCCTATCAGGACCGCACGCGCCGTCAGCTTGTGGAGCGTTTGCGCGAGGATTACGGGGAAGGGGCGGCCGAGGCAGCGGCGGACAGGCTCGAAGAGCTGCGCCTGCTCGACGACGCGCGCTATGCGGAAAACTATGCCGCCGAGCTGCTGCGGCGTAAAAAGTGCGCGCCGCGCCGTATTATGCAGGAGCTGCTGCAAAAGGGGATCGAGCGTGATCTGGCGCAGCAGACAGTGCAGGAGCTTGACTTTGCGCCGGATATGTGTATCATAGAATTATTACAGACGAAGTTTGCAGGCAAATTCAGCGATGAAAATGGTCTGCGCCGCACGATTGCCGCGCTGCAGCGTTTGGGCTACGGCTACGGCGACATCCGCAGTGCACTGCGAAGAATTGAAGACGAGGGAGACGAGGACGAATGCGAGTGGGAATGATTTCTCTGGGATGCCCGAAAAACCAGGTGGACGCCGAAATGATGCTGGCGGCGCTGCAGGAGAAAGGCTTTGAGATCGTGGATTTTGTTGACGGCGCCGATGCGGTGATTATCAACACCTGCGCGTTTATCGACGATGCGAAGCGCGAAGCGATCGAGAACATTCTGGACATGGTCGAAATGAAGAACGAGGGCGTGATCCGCAAGATCATCGTCACCGGCTGCCTCGTTCAGACGCAGCGTGAGGAGATCCTGACAGAATTCCCGGAGGTTGACGCCGTGATCGGTATCGGCGCCAACGGCAGTGTGGCCGATCTGGTGCAGAAGGCGCTGGAAACAGACACGCGTATCTTCGAGTGCCCCGACCAGTGCGCCATGCCGCTCGACAGCCAGCGTCTGCTGACCACGCCCGAATACTGGGCATACCTGAAAATTGCGGACGGCTGCTCGAACCGCTGCACCTTCTGCGCAATTCCCAGCATTCGCGGCGCATACCGCAGCCGCCCGACAGAGAGCATCGTGGAGGAAGCGCGGCAGCTTGCCCAAACAGGCGTGCGGGAGCTGATCCTGATCGCGCAGGATACGACCAACTACGGCATGGACTTGTACGGCGAGCTGCGTTTGAGTGCGCTGCTGCATGAACTGTGCCAAATCGACGGCATCGAGTGGATTCGTCTGCTGTACTGCTATCCGGACAAGGTCACGGACGAGCTGATCGAAACCATGGCCTCGGAGCCGAAGGTGCTGCACTATATGGATCTGCCGCTGCAGCATGCGGACGACCGCATTCTGCGCGCAATGAACCGCCGCACCACCGCGGACGAAAACCGCGCGCTGATCGGAAAGCTGCGCGCTGCCATGCCCGACATCGTGATCCGCACCACGTTCATGACCGGATTCCCCGGCGAGGATGAGGACGCGTTCGATAAGCTGGCGCTGTTCGTCAACGAGATGGAGTTCGACCGTATGGGCTGCTTTGCCTATTCCCCGCAGGAGGGGACGCCGGCTTACAGTATGGACGGACAGGTCGAGGACGACGTCAAGCAGCGCCGGGGCGAGGTGCTGATGAACGACCAGTACAGCATCGTCGAGGACAAGAATCTTGCGCGTATCGGCCAGACGTACACCGTGCTGGTCGAGGAATACGACGCGTACGCCGACTGCTATATTGGCCGCACCTATATGGACGCGCCGGAGATCGACGGCGTGCTGTACTTCACGAGTGATCGCGACTACGAGCCGGGCGATTTTGCCCAGGTGCAGATCACCGATACAAAGGAGTACGATCTTGTCGGGCGGGACATCCGGAGCAAGTGATATGTGGACGATGATCTGGCCGCTCGCGCTGGTCGTGTTTTCCAATGTTCTGTATCAGATCTGCACGAAATCCGTCGCACCCGACATAAACCCGTTTGCCTCGCTGACCGTGACGTATCTGGTCGGCGCGGCGGCGTCCGCGGTCCTGTTTTTTGTCTTGTCCGGGCGCGTCAGTCTGCTTGCCGAGTACCGTAAGCTCAACTGGGCGCCGTTTGTGCTCGGTATCGTGATCGTCGGTCTGGAGGCGGGCTGGCTGTATGCGTACAAAGCGGGCTGGCAGGTCAGTGTCGGCTTTATCGTGCAGAGCGCCGTACTCGCGGCAGCGCTGCTGTTTGTCGGCTATTTCCTGTATCACGAGTCGCTGACGTGGAACAAGGTCGTCGGCGTTGCCGTGTGTCTGGTCGGGCTGGTGCTGATCAATCTGAAATAGGCGTTTGCTGTACACGTCGTGATCCTGTGAATTTTTTATGAAGAATTCGACTTTTGTTTGCAATGAAAGCCGGATTGTGCTATGGTAAAGAAAAAACGGAGATCGCTATGAACACACCGAATAAACTGACCATTGCGCGCTTTTGTCTGGCGCCTGTGTTTCTGGCCGTATTGCTGGCCAACTTTCCGCACAAGTTTCTGTGCGCGGCGGTGCTGTTCGCCGCGGCGTCCGTGACCGACGCGGTCGATGGGCATTTAGCGCGTTCGCGCGACCAGATCACCGCCTTCGGCAAGCTCCTTGACCCCGTCGCGGACAAGGTGCTCACGACGGCCGCGCTGCTGGCGTTTCTCCGGATGGAGCTGTGCAGCATCTGGTGCGTGATGCTCATTCTCACGCGCGAGTTTGCCGTCACGTCCATGCGCCTGATCGCGTCGTCGCAGGGCATCGTGATCTCGGCGAATATTTTCGGCAAGATCAAGACCGCGACGCAGATGGCGTTCTCGCTGGTCATCCTGCTGTGGGGCGAGGCGGTGCAGTCGCTGCCGTGGTTTGCCGCGCGTCCGGAAGTGTTTTTTCAAGCGTCGAACGTCATGATCTGGACCACAACCGTGTTTGCCGTCGTGTCCGGCGTGATCTACTTTATGCAGGCGAAAAAAAGAATTGACTTTTTCCGGTAACTTTCATATAATAGAAAAGTAACGAAAGAGCAAAGGCGATGAAGGGGAAGAGTACCCGTCATGCGTGCGCCATCAGAGAGGAACCTCCCCGGCTGCAAGGGTTCCGGCGCAGCGGCGGCGAAGTGCGCTCCGGAGCCGGCGGGAGGCAATGCCCGCCCGGACGGAACCGTTATATTCCGAATGAGTGATAAACCGGAGTGGAACCGCGTATCTACGCCTCCGAGCCAGACGGCTTGGGGGCGTTTGTTTAAATAAGAGTATCCGGTTCGATGTCGTTCCGGCGGGATTGGCCTTCCCCTACGGTAGGGGAAGGTGGCCGAGCGAAGCGAGGTCGGATGAGGTGAGAGGGAGAGTCGACAACTCCAAACAAGCTGTAGGAGGCATTTGAATGTTTGACCGCTTGCGGGAGGACGTGCAGAGCGTGCGGGATCGCGACCCGGCGGCGCGTTCGTTTTTGGAGATCTTTTTATTGTATCCGGGGCTGCGCGCCATCCGGATGCACCGCAGGGCGAACTGGTGCTACCACCACGGCCTGCGTTTTCTGGCGCGCTGGATTTCGCAGCGCGCGGTGCGCAAAACGGGGATCGAGATCCATCCCGCCGCGACCATCGGCCGCCGCTTTTTTATCGACCACGGCACAGGCGTGGTGATCGGCGAGACGACCGTGATCGGCGACGACGTGACGATCTATCAGGGCGTGACGCTCGGCGGTACGGGCAAGGACGTCGGCAAGCGCCATCCCACGATCGGCAACGGCGTGATGATCGGCGCGGGCGCCAAGGTGCTCGGCCCCTTCACCGTGGGCGACGGCAGTCAGATCGCCGCGGGCGCGGTGGTGCTCACCGAGATTCCGCCCAACTGTACGGCCGTCGGCGTGCCGGCGCAGGTCATTAAACAGGACGGCCGGCGCGTACCGCTCGATCAGATCCACATTCCCAACCCCGTGCAGATGCACATTGACGCGCTCGACGCGCGTATCCGTGAATTGGAAAAAATGTTGAATTTGGAGGAACAATAAAATGCGCGTATTCAATACCATGACCCGTCAGAAGCAGGAGCTTGTGCCCATCCATCCGGGCGAGGTGCGCATCTATGCCTGCGGTCCGACAGTCTACAATTTCATCCACATCGGCAACGCCCGCCCGCTGTGCGTGTTCGACGTGCTGCGCCGCTATCTCGAGTACCGCGGCATGCAGGTGATATTCGTGCAGAACTTCACCGACATCGACGACAAGATCATCAAGCGCGCCATTGAGGAGGGCAAAACGTTCAAGGAGATTTCCGAGACGTATATCCGCGAGTTCTGGACGGACGCCAAGGGGCTGAACGTGCGCGAGGCGACGGTGCACCCGAAGGCGACAGAAAACATCGGTGAGATCATTCACATTATCGAAACGCTCGTCGAAAAGGGCTACGCCTACGACGTGGACGGCGACGTGTATTTCAGTCCGTCGAAATTTGCCGAATACGGCAAGCTCTCGCACCAGCCGCTGGAGGATCTCGAAGCGGGCGCGCGCATCATGGTGGGCGAAATCAAGCGTGAGCCGATGGACTTCGCACTCTGGAAGGCTGCCAAGCCCGGTGAGCCCTACTGGGAGTCGCCGTGGGGCAAGGGGCGTCCCGGCTGGCACATCGAGTGCTCGGCGATGGTGCGCCGCTATCTCGGCGAGACAATCGACATCCACTGCGGCGGACAGGATCTGATCTTCCCGCACCATGAAAACGAGATCGCCCAGAGCGAGTGCTGCAACGGCGTGCCGTTTGCCAACTACTGGATGCACAACGGCTACATCAACGTCGACAACGTCAAAATGTCGAAGTCTCTGGGCAACTTCTTCACCGTGCGCGACGTGGCAGAGAAGTACGGGTACGAGCCGATCCGCTATCTGATGATCTCCTCCCAGTACCGCAGCCCCATCAACTACAGCGTGGACGTCATCGAGCAGTGCAAGGCGTCGCTGACGCGTCTGTACACCTGCCGCGACAGCCTCGATTTCGAGCTGCAAAACGCGCCGGAAGGCGAAGCGGATGCAGATATTCTTGCGCAGTTTGACAGCCGCCGCGCACAGTTCTGCGAGGCGATGGACGACGACCTGAATACCGCCGACGCGATTGCGGCCGTCTTCGAGCTGGTGCGCGACGTCAACACCGGCGTGCTCGGCAAGGGCGTGTCGAAGGCGACAGTCGAGGCGGCGATCGCCGTGTTCGACGAGCTGACCGGCGTGCTGGGTCTGGTGTACAACCGCGAGGAAAAGACGCTCGACAGCGAGATCGAGGCGATGATCGAGGCGCGTACTGCTGCAAGAAAGGCGAAAAACTGGGCGGAGGCCGACCGCATCCGCGACGCGCTGAAGGCGCAGGGGATCGTGCTTGAGGACACGCCGAACGGTGTGAAGTGGCATCGGGAATAATCCGGGATAGAGGAAAGAAAATAACAGCAGCATCCCGAAAGGAGCATAACGTATGTTTAAAAAAGTATTGGCGGCAATCCTTGCCGTGAGTATGATTCTTCTGGCGTTCGGCTGCGGACAGAAGCAGGACGGCGAAACCACGGAGCCTGCGCGCAAATCCGCCGCAGCGGACGGGCAGAAAATTGCCATCATCATCGGCGAGCAGGCGCAGAATCCGGAGCTGTTTGCGGCAGTGAGCGAGATTGCCCGCATGTATGATAACTCCATTATGATTGTCAAGTACGCTGCAAACTACTATGCCGATCCCGAAGCGGTGACGAATATTGCGCAGACGATTGCCGGCGATGAGAACGTGCAGGCGATCATCTTTGCCGACGGCGTTTACGGCACCGGCGCAGCGGTGCAGAAGGTGCACGCGATGCGGTCGGATCTGCGCATCGCCGTGTGCAACCCGCACGAAGGCTCGGTCAATATGAAGGGCGCAGACTTTGTGCTGAGCGTGGACTTCCCGGCGCTGGGCGAGGCGATGGTCAGGCAGGCCAAGGATATGGGCGCGGAGAACTTCGTACTCTACACGACGAATCGCCATCTGAAATACAGCTCGGTCGTTGCGCTGCGCAAGGCGGCGGAGGATGCATGCAAAGCGCAGAAGATGACCTTCAAGCTCGCCTCGAGCATCGACAGGCTCGCGGACGGCCGCGATCTCGACACGGCGAAGATGTATATCGCCGAGGACGCGGCGCGCAAGAACGACAAATTCGGCGAAAAGACCGCCCTGGTCAGCACGGACGCGCAGGTGCAGGGCGCCGTCGCGAAAGAGGCGCTGCGGTACGGCATGTTTATGCCGGGTACGTTCCTGCCCTCGCCGCTTTCGATTGCGGCCGATTTAGGCGTGGATCTGACCGGTCATGAGACGGAAAGCAAATATGCGCTCACGCAGCTGCAGGCTGACAGCGACCGCACGCCCGGTCATATCGCGACGTGGGGCTTTTCGGTACCGATTGCGTTTGTGCAGACAGCGCTCGATTGGGCGATCAACGTTGTAGGCGGAGCCGGTAAGGCAACGTCGGTCGACGACGTGCAGAAGCTGCTGAGCGCGCACGCGGCCGACCAGGCCGTGACCGTGACGACGGATGCGAACGGCGCCTATCTTGTACAGAGCGAAGCGCTTGTTCTGTAACACTTGACAATTTGTCCTATATCGGTATAATGAGAGTAATCAAAATAACGGAGGTAAACACCATGAAAAAGTTTGTATGTCCCATTTGCGGTTATGTTCATGAGGGCGACACGCCCCCCGAAAAGTGCCCGATCTGCGGCGTAGCCGGCGATAAATTTCTCGAGCAGGCAGCCGAGCGCGTCTGGGCGGACGAGCATAAGGTCGGTGTCGCGCAGGGTCTGGACGCCGAGGTCGTCGCGGAGCTTCGTCAGAATTTCACCAGCGAGTGCACCGAAGTCGGCATGTATTTGGCCATGAGCCGTCAGGCGGATCGCGAGGGCTATCCCGAGGTCGCCGAGGCCTACAAGCGCATCGCGTTTGAAGAGGCGGAGCATGCGGCGAAGTTTGCGGAGCTGCTGGGCGAAGTCGTCACGGCGGACACCAAAAAGAATCTGCAGCTTCGCGTGGACGCGGAGTTCGGCGCAACCGAGGGCAAGCTCGCGCTCGCCAAGAAGGCGAAGGTACTCGGCTGTGACGCGGTGCACGATACTGTACACGAGATGTGCAAGGACGAGGCCCGTCACGGCAAGGCGTTTGAGGGCCTTCTGAAGCGCTACTTCGGCGAATAAGGAGCAGCTATGGACATCAAAGCCAAGGCGGAGGAAATCGTCGCCAAGATCAAGGCCGACAAAAACCTCGCTGCCAAATTCAAAGCGAATCCGATCGAAACGATCGAGGGATTGATCGGTGTCGATCTGCCGGACGACATGACCAAAAAGGTTGTCGATCTGGTCAAATCCAAGCTGACCGCAGATCAGCTCGGCGATATTGCCGGCAAGCTCGGCGGTCTGTTCGGGAAATAACATAGGTTCTCCACGGAAAAGTGTGCAACACGGAAAGGCGATATTGCCGAAGACAGTAGATAGTAGATCGTAGATGTTAGAAAAGGGCGGGGCAAAATGCCCCGCGCCCTAAATAAAATGGGTACGGGCAGAGCCCGTCCTTTTCTACAATCTAATATCTACAATCTAACATCTTTCCGTTGCACGTAAATCCGCGATGAGCAAAAAGCATGAGGTTCGCAGGGTCTGCCGCCATGTGCGGCAGGCTCTGTTTTTTTATAAAAATATGAAAGATTTATAAATCTTGCATTTTCTATTTGAAATATACGGAAAAGTGTGGTATGATACATACTGTATTATCATAGGCGGCTTGTCCGCAGAAAGGGGCGTATACCGTGCACGAGTTGGAGCACCCGCAGCAAACGGTACCCAAAGACCGGCGCTTCTGCACGCGCTGCGGCGAAATCAAGCGCCTGCGCTATTTCGAGGGCGAGTCCGAGCACTGCATCGCCTGCTGCGAAAAAATGCTGCACACGCATGTGCGCTGGTGGAGCGTGCCGGTGATGCTGGTCATGCTGGCGGCCGTCGCGCTGAGCGTATACCTTGCCGTGCAGACGGTCCCCTATGCCGTCTGCATCCGGCGCGCGGACGAGGCTGCGGCGGACTGCCGTCTGTACGACGCGTGCGATCTGTACGCATCGGCGATTCACGGCGATAGCGGCGAAAAGAAATCCTTGCTGCCGATCGAGAGCGGACTGCGCGTGTGGGAAAAGTATGCGTCGGTCTATGCAGAAGCCTATTCCGAATATGACGCTGCGTCGATGGTGCGCGACGCACTCAAGCCCAGGCAGATCGAGGCGAGCCCGACGCTTAGTGCGCTGGACGAGGCACGAATCGCATACGACGAGACGATCGCGTATGTGCAGTCGCTCAACGAAAAGTATACGTTCGATACGCCGCGGGACATGCCGTATGACGACATGATGGCCGACCTGAAAGCCCATGCCGACGCGAGTGACTCGCGGTATGTCAAGGGTTATACGGCGTATTTTCAGGCGTCTGCGACTGCGTATTACAAGCAGGACGATCCGCTTGCCGCCAATGTGTATTACGACAGGATGCTCGAACTGCTGCCCGATGAATATATGACCGTCTATACGGGCAAGGCCGGCAGCGCCATGATGGCAAAGGCATATGACAAGGCGATCGAGGCATACGAGGCGATCCTCGGCAGAAACAAGAATTACACGACGGCATGGGCGCGTATTGCCGAGGCGGCATATCTGGCGGGCGATACTGAAAAATCACAGCAGGCCATCGGCAAACTGCCGGATGACGATCCGCAGACCTACCGCCTGCAGGTGCGCCTTGCCATGCTGGACGACGATCTGCCCGCGGCGCAGAAGCTGTGCGCCCGGGCGCAGGAGGCGTTTTCGGCCAAGGCGGATGAAATCTTCAACAAGATGCTGGCCGACCGTTCGATTCAGCCGGATGATATTCAGTTTATGGCGTCCTACATTAGCTACAACACCGTCGATGCGGCCGTCTCGCTCCTGGCGGGCGATACGCAGACGGCGTATCAGACGGCATATGAGCACGGATTCAATTATGCGTACTACGTGGCCTACATCTCCGGCGATTCGTCTGCGCTGACGCAGCCGGTGCTCAACATGGCCTCGCTCTGTGCGTCACTTACCAAAAACGACGAGTCGATGCAGACGATTGCACAGTACGGCGCATGTGATGATGCAACGCAGCAGGTGATCGACGGCAAACTCACGCTGCGCGATGTGTTCGTGGAAAGGAAGGCGGAGATACTATGAGACATCTGTCGTGGATTTTCGGCTTTCTGACCGTGCCCGGCGCGATATTCCACGCGTTTGCGGAGCATCTGCTGTGCAGGATTCTGCGCATTCCTGTGGAGGATACGGCATACCTGCACTGCAGCGAGCAGTTCGGGCATGTGGAGCACAAGCCCGTGCTGCAGGCCGGCAAGGGATTTGCGCTGTGTTTTGTGCCGGGACTGATTCTCTTTTTGTGCGGCGCAGTTACGGCCGGTACGGCAGCCGTGCAGCTTTTTGCAATCGGCGTCACGCCGATCGTTCTGACGACAGGCAAAGTCAGCGTGCTGTTCATTGTGTGCTGTGTGCTGCTGTATGCGGGGATATGCATGCTATGCCATGTATTCCCTTCCTACGAGGACGCGCTGTATCTGTGGGAGAGCCGTGACGAGGCGTCTGCGGCGGCAAAGATCATCCTGACGCCGCTTGCCGCGTGCATGCGTGCCGGTGCGTTTCTCTCTCGCTTCGGTGTGTGGCAAATCCTGTACGCTGCGCTGACAGCCGTATTATTTATACTATTTTAGGAGTTATTTATGCTGGAATTGAAACATGTTTCTTTTCGGGTGGACGACGAGCGCACGCAGGCGGAGATCCTGCACGACGTGAGTTTTACGCTTGAGGACGGAAAGTTTTTTGTAATCACAGGCCCCAACGGCGGCGGCAAATCCACGCTTGCGCGTGTGATTATGGGCATTGAAACGCCGACACAGGGGCAGATTCTGCTGAACGGCGAGGACATCACCGCCCTCGACGTGACCGAGCGCGCCAGACGTGGCATCGGCTATGCGTTCCAGCAGCCGCCCCGCTTCAAGGGTCTGACGGTGCGCCGTTTACTCTCCCTTGCGCACGGCAGCGATCTGCCGGAGGACGAGTGCTGCGCGTACCTGACGAACGTCGGGCTTTGTTCGCGCGACTATTTGAACCGCGAGGTGGACGCCTCCCTGTCCGGCGGCGAGGTCAAGCGCATTGAGATCGCCACGCTGATGGCACGAAACTTAGAAGTTGCCATCTTCGACGAGCCGGAGGCAGGCATCGACCTTTGGAGCTTTTCCATGCTGGTGCAGTCGTTCCGCAATCTTTCGCGCGGGCGGCACAAGAGCGTGATCCTCATTTCGCACCAGGAGCGCATTATGCAGCTTGCGGACGAGATATTGGTTGTCGCGGACGGTCAGATCCGGTCCCGCGGCAGCCGCGAGGAGATATTTCCGACGCTGCTCGGGCAGTTTGACGAGGACTGCGGTTTTCGCGGGAAGGAGGCGACGGCACAATGATGGACGAGCTGTTATCCGGTCTTTTGCGCAGCATCGCGGATATCGACGATATCCCGACCGACGGCGCGTATAATATCCGTAAGGACGGCGAGGGCATGGTGCGCCGCTCGACTGAGACGGTGCAGATCACGCCCAAAACCGACAAACCCGGCATCGACATCCGCGTGCAGCCATTCTGCAAGGCGGACAAGGTGCACATCCCCGTCGTGATCACCAAGACGGGCGTCAACGATCTGGTTTACAATGATTTTTATATCGGCGAGGGTGCGGATGTGGAGATCGTCGCGGGATGCGGCATCCACAATTCCGGGTGCGAAACGTCGGAGCACGACGGTGTGCACCGCTTCTTCGTCGGCAAGGGCGCGCATGTGCGCTATATCGAGAAGCACTACGGCGAGGGCGACGGCACCGGCGGACGCATCCTCAACCCGACCACGGTGGTCAACCTCGGTGAGAATGCGGTCTGCGAGATGGAAATGGTGCAGGTCAAGGGTGTGGACTCAACGCTGCGCGAGACGACCGCACACCTCGAAAAGGGCGCGAAGCTCGTCATTTTAGAGCGTCTGATGACGCACGGCGAGCAGACCGCGCGATCCAATGTGGAGATTCAGCTCGACGGCGAGGGCTCGACTGCGCAGATCATTTCCCGCTCCGTCGCCAAGGACAGCAGCGAGCAGGTGTTTTATCCGAGAGCGGTCGGCAATGCGCCGTGCCATGCGCATGTACAGTGCGACTCGATCATCATGGACAGCGCGAAGATCCGTTCGATACCGGAGATTGCGGCCAACCACTGCGACGCGCAGATCATCCACGAGGCGGCGATCGGCCGCATCAACAACGACCAGCTCACAAAGCTGCGCACGTTGGGAATGACGGAAAGTGAAGCGGAGGCCATCATTATTGAGGGCTTCTTGAAATAAGGAGGGAATTATGGGCAAGACAAAGACATCAGGCGAAGGCGGCCTGAAGCTCAACTACGGCAAGACGATCCTCATGGGCTTTGCGTTCATGGCGTCTTCTGTGGCGTGGGGCGTGTATGATCCGTATGTGACCAAGATCCTCAACCGCATGCTCAGCGCATCGCCGATGATTACACACTGGAGCGCGGCGCTGGCACAGCGGTTCCCGATCCTGCTGAAGTTTATGGCAGCGCAGGGCGAAAACGTCGGCTCGGCTGCCGCCGGCTTTACGCTCGTTCCGCTGTTCATCGGCATCATCATGACGTTCGACAATGTGTTCGGCGTGATCTTTCAGCCGACGTTCGGCAAGCTGTCCGACCGCACGCACACGCGCTTTGGCAAGCGCAAGCCCTTTATTATGTTCGGCGCACCAATAGCGGCCGTGCTGTTCATCCTGATTCCCAGAATGGAAAAGTATGGCTCTGTTCCGGCGCTGATGGTTTGCATTATTCTGTTTGTGTTTGTCATGTCGCTGTGGCGCGCGCCGTGTGTGGCGCTCATGCCGGATCTGACGCCCCCGTCGCTGCGCAGCGAGGGCAACGCCGTCATCAACCTTGTCGGCGGCTTCGGTTCGATGCTCGCGCTTGTGGCGGCGACGATTGTGTGCCTTGTGCTCGGCATCAAAAACGATCAGGCGCACGAAACACAGTATACGCCGTACGTCTTCCTGTTTGCGGCGGTGATCATGATTATCTGTACACTGGTCGTGACGTTCTTTGTCAAGGAGCCGGACAGCCGCCTGCACACGGCTGCTGAGCGCAACAAGGACGCCGACGCGGCGGCTGTACGCGCAGCGGCCAAGCAGGCGCGCAAGGAAGAAAAAGCGGCGCTCAAGGCGATGAAGCTCACCAAGGGCGAGCGCACAAGCCTGATTCTGATGCTGGCCGGTCTGTTCTTCCTGTTCTGCGGTTCCAACTCCATCCAGACCTTCTTCGCGCTGTTCGCGGAAGAAATCCTCGGCAAGTCTTCGGGTGAGGCGACGCGCATGATGACGCTCTTCGCGGTGTCCACGGCAATCGGCGCACTGCCTGCCGGCTTCCTCGGCAAAAAGATCGGCCGGAAAAAGACTATCCTGCTCGGTCTGGGTCTGTTTATCGCGGCGTTTGCCGCGTACCTGACCGTCGGCCGCTTCGCTTCGCAGGCGATGCTCCCGCTCGTGTATGCGGCGCTGGTTCTCGGCGGCTTTGCCAACATGCTCATCACGGTCAACACACTCCCGCTGGTGCTGGAGATCGGCGGCATCGAAAAGGTCGGCACATTCACCGGCTACTATTATACCGCGACGTTCTCCGCGCAGATCGCCACGCCGATCGTGTACGGTATCGTGCGCATGCTCAGCGGTACATACGCATCTTTGTTTGTCTATTGCCCGATCTGTTTCACGCTGTCCCTGCTGTGCATTCTGGGCGTTCGCCACGGCGAGGCGATCCCGGATGAGATCATCAAGGAAGCGGAAATGGCGGATGACTAATACAGGCACCAAAAGGAGGCTACACTATGGCGCTTATTGAAGTAGAACATCTGACGAAATCCTACGGGAACCATCTGGTTCTCGATGACATCTCCTTCGCGTTCGAGGGCGGCCAGATCATCGGTCTGCTCGGCCCGAACGGCAGCGGCAAGACGTCGCTGATCAAGATCCTGGTCGGCCTGATCAAGGACTACAGCGGCGGCGCGTATATCGACGGGCACTCCGCCGATCCGCACACCAAGGCGATGGTTGCGTATCTGCCGGAAAAAACGTATCTGCCCGACTGGATGCGCTGCGTGGACGCGATTGAATACTTCGCCGACTTTTATCTGGACTTCGACCGCGAAAAGGCGTACGGCATGCTCGAGCATTTCCAGCTTCCGCCCAAACAGACGATCAAATCCATGTCCAAGGGTATGCAGGAAAAGCTGCAGCTTCTTCTGGTTATGTGCCGCAACGCGAAGCTGTATATTCTCGACGAGCCGCTCGGCGGCGTCGATCCGGCAGCGCGGTCGTTCATCCTCGACACAATCATGAAGAACCATCCGGCCGGCTCCACGATCCTGCTTTCCACGCATCTGATCTACGACGTGCAGCATATTTTCGATTCTGTACTGATGATCGGCCAGGGCAAGGTGCTGGTCAAGGCGCGGGTAGACGAACTGTGCGGCGACGGCCGGACGATTGAGGACGTATTCAAGGAGGTGTTCCACTATGCTTGGCAAGTTAATTAAGAATGAATTCAAGTCCACCGCGCACTCCATGTTCGGCGTGTTCATGGCGGCGGGCGTCACATTTCTCGTCATGCTGCTCGTATTCCTGTTTAAGGTACGCGCACTGATGATTCTCAGCTCCGTCGTGCTCGGCGCGATTGCCGTCGCGGTGCTGATCATCACGATGTTTTCCATCATCTCCATGTTCAACAAGTCGCTCTACGGCGCGCAGGGATACCTGAGCTTCACGCTGCCGGTCACAGGCAAGCAGCTTCTGGCGTCCAAGACGATTGTTTCGCTGATCTGGGTGAGCATCAGCTTCCTGTTTGCGATTCTTGTGTCGGTCTTTCTGGTCGTTTACTGGGTCGCGCAGACCAGCGACAACGTCAAGCAGGTCATTCAGACCATCTACGATATGCTGCGCTCGATGGAGGGCATGCCCGATCCGCAGACGGCGCTCAAATTCCTGATTGTGATGGTGGCCGCCCTGTTCATCCGTGCGCTGTTCCTGATCTTCAAGGTCGCGTTCTCGCTGGCGATCGCCAACACCAAGCGCTTCCAGAAGTTCAACCCCATCTTTATTGCCATCCTTGTTTATATTGCGATTTTCATTGTGCTGTCCATCGGCAACGTGAGCGCGGCGTATATTCCGGTCAATCTGGCGATCGGATCGTCCGGCATCGGTCTGGTGCTCGGGGAGAGTGTGATCGGCCTGCCGGGTATGGAGAGCGTCTTCATGCAGATGCCGATCCTCGGCTACATCTTTGAAACGATCATCTGCGTGCTGCTGTATGTGGCGACAGGCAATATCATGACCGACCACGTCAACATCAAATAATGGCGATCGGTGTATTTGGCGGCACATTCAACCCGCCGCATCTGGGGCATCTGCGGCTTGTGCGCGCGTTTGCGGACCGGTTTGCGCTCGACCGTGTGCTGATTATCCCCACGTTTGTTCCGCCGCACAAGGCGTCGCCCGATCTGGCGCAGGCCGAAATGCGCATACAGATGTGCGGCTTGCTGTTTGACGATCCGCGATTTGAAATCAGCGATATGGAGATCCGCCGCGGCGGGAAAAGCTATACGGTCGACACGCTCGAAACGCTGCGTGCACAGTATCCGGACGAGCCGGTGTATCTGCTGGTCGGTTCCGATATGCTCGAGAGCTTCGACACATGGTACCGCGCCGGCGACATCCGCAGGATGTGTACCGTCGTTGCAGCGGTACGCGAAAAGGGCAAGGCGCTCGACGCGAACGGCGCGGTGCTGCTCGAAAACTATGACCCGATTGAGCTCAGCTCCACCGCCGTGCGCGAAAAAGTGCGCGCGGGCGAGGACGTTAAGCCGCTTGTCGGCGATGCGGTCGCCGCGTTCATTGCGCAGCACGGCCTGTATACCGACGCGTATACGCCGTACCGCAGGCTGCTGCGGGAGAAGCTCGGCGATTACCGTCTGCGCCACAGCTTCTGTGTGGCGGACAGTGCGCGCGAGCTGGCCGGACTGTACGGCGCGGACCCGGAGCAGGCGTATCTTGCGGGGCTTCTGCACGACGTGATGAAAGACAGCCCGCGTGAGGCGCAGCTTGCGATGATCGCGCAGGGCGGCGCCGAACTGACCGCGGCGGAGCGCTGCAATCCCAAGCTCTGGCACGCGATGGCGGGCGAGGCGTTCCTGCGCACGGTTCTCGGCTTCGACGATGAAACGCTGCTCAATTCCGTGCGCTACCACACCACCGGACGCGCCGGAATGTGTTTGCTTGAAAAAATCATTTATGTGGCGGATTATATGTCCGCCGACCGCGTATATGACGGTGTGGATCGCATGCGGCGTCTGGCGCGGCAGAGTCTGGAGAGCGCGATGCTGTTCGGCCTGTCGTTCACCATTTCGCAGCTTGCGCAGAACGAGCAGCCGATCCACCCGGACAGCGTGGCCTGTTACAATGAAATACTGGAAACCGGAAAGGACAGATGAATATGACACCGAAAGAACTTGCAATGAAAGCGGCCGAGATCCTCGACAAGAAAAAGGCCGAGGATATCAAGGTCATCGAAGTGACCGAGCAGACGATTGTAGCCGATTACTTCGTGCTGGCAACCGGCACCTCTTCCACGCACGTCAAGGCGCTTGCCGACGACGTGGAGTACGAGCTCGAGCAGCTCGGCGTGCACGACGGCCATATCGAAGGCCGTGCGACCGGATGGGTACTGCTCGATTACGGCGCGGTACTCGTGCACGTATTTGACAAAGAGAGCCGCGCGTATTATAATTTAGAGCGGCTTTGGACAGACGCCCACCAGGTGGATCTGTCGGGTATCATTACGGAATGATCTTCCGAAAGGACTGTTATAAACGATGAAAAACTACGACTTCAAAGCGGTCGAAAAAAAGTGGCAGCAGCGCTGGGAAGAGAGCGGTGTATTCCATGCAAAACAGGACTATACGCTGCCGAAATTTTACTGTCTGGTGGAGTTCCCGTATCCGTCCGGGCAGGGTCTGCATGTGGGACATCCGCGTTCCTATACCGCGCTGGATACCGTCGCGCGCAAAAAGAGACTGCAGGGCTACAACGTGCTGTACCCCATGGGCTGGGACGCTTTCGGTCTGCCGACGGAAAACTACGCGATCAAGAACCACATCCATCCTGAAATCGTGACGAAAAAGAACGTCGCCCGTTTCAAGCAGCAGCTGCAGTCGCTGGGTTTCTCCTTCGACTGGAGCCGCGAGGTGAACACGACAGATCCCGCTTACTACAAGTGGACGCAGTGGATCTTTTTGCAGCTGTACAAAAAGGGACTTGCCTATAAAAAGGAAATGTCCGTCAACTGGTGCACGTCCTGCAAATGCGTGCTGGCGAACGAAGAAGTCGTCAACGGCGTGTGCGAGCGCTGCGGCAGCGAGGTCATCCACAAGGTCAAGAGCCAGTGGATGCTCAAGATCACGGAATATGCCCAGCGTCTGATCGACGATCTGGACGACCTAAATTTCATCGAGCGAGTCAAGGTGCAGCAGAAGAACTGGATCGGCCGTTCCACAGGCGCACAGGTGACGTTCACCGCGACGACGGGCGACCCGATCGAAGTGTACACGACCCGACCCGACACGCTGTTCGGCGCTACATATATGGTCGTATCGCCCGAACATCCGCTGATTGAAAAGTGGGCGGACGTGCTGACCAACATGGACGAAATCCGCGCCTATCAGAACGAAGCCGCACACAAGAGCGACTTTGAACGTACCGAGGTCAACAAGGACAAGACCGGCATCGAGCTGCGGGGCGTGCGCGCGATCAATCCCGTCAACGGCGAAGAGATCCCGATCTTCATTTCCGACTACGTTCTGGTCTCCTACGGCACCGGCGCCATCATGGCCGTGCCCGCGCACGATACGCGCGACTGGGAGTTTGCCAAAAAGTTTGGCCTGCCGATCGTCGAGGTCGTCAAGGGCGGCGACGTGGAGAAGGAAGCCTTTACCGACTGTGCCACTGGCGTGATGGTCAACTCCGGATTTCTCACAGGTCTGTCCGTCGAGGACGCCAAGGTCGCCATCATCGACTGGCTGACCGAAAACGGCAAGGGCTTCAAGAAGGTCAACTATAAACTGCGTGACTGGGTGTTCTCCCGTCAGCGCTACTGGGGCGAACCGATCCCGATCATCGAGTGCCCGAAGTGCGGTTTTGTGCCGCTGGATGAGAGCGAGCTGCCGCTTCGTCTGCCGGAGGTCGAGAGCTACGAGCCGACCGAAACGGGCGAATCGCCGCTGGCAAAGCTGACCGATTGGGTCAACGTGAAGTGCCCGTGCTGTGGCGGCGACGCCAAGCGCGAGACTGACACCATGCCGCAGTGGGCGGGTTCGAGCTGGTATTTCCTGCGCTACTGCGATCCGCATAACGACGACGCGCTCGCGAGCCGCGAAGCGCTCGAATACTGGACGCCTGTCGACTGGTACAACGGCGGCATGGAGCACACCACGCTGCATCTGCTGTACAGCCGTTTCTGGCATAAATTCCTGTACGATATCGGCGTTGTGCCGACCAAAGAGCCGTATGCCAAGCGTACGAGCCACGGTATGATCCTGGGCGAGAATGGCGAAAAAATGTCCAAGTCCCGCGGCAACGTTGTCAATCCCGACGAAATTGTCGACCAGTATGGCGCAGATACAATGCGTTTATACGAGATGTTCATCGGCGATTTTGAAAAAGCCGCACCGTGGAACAGCGACTCCATCAAGGGCTGCAAACGTTTCCTGGATCGTACATGGGCGCTGCAGAATATCGTCGAGGACGGCGATTACCGTGACGCGCTCACGGCGGATATGCACCGCACGATTCAGAAGGTCGGCGAGGATATTGACAATCTGAAGGCCAACACCGCCATTGCCGCGCTGATGTCGCTGCTCAACAAGTTCTACGACAGCGGCAAGGTGACGACAGCGGAGATGCGCACGTTTATTCTGCTGCTCAATCCCTTTGCGCCGCATCTGACAGAGGAGCTGTGGGAGACGATGGGCTTCGGCGGCGTCGTGACAAGCCAGAGCTGGCCGCAGTTCGACCCCGACAAGTGCAGGGACGAGACGGTCGAGATCGCCGTGCAGGTGAATGGCAAGATCAAGGCGCGTCTGACCGTGGACGCAGCGGCCGAGTCCGCCGACGTGATCGCGCAGGCAAAAGCCGATGAAAAGGTCGCCGAGGCCATTGCAGGCAAGACGATTGTCAAGGAATTATACGTAAAGGGAAGATTGGTCAATATCGTTGTGAAAAACTGACAGAAATAGTCGGAAAAAGTTCATAGATTATTCAAATAAGGTTCTTGACAATTTCCGACCGCTCCTGTATAATGAACCCTGTTAGCTTTAACAGAACCCCTGTGTTCCGGAGGGGAGGGAATAAGAATGAGTCAGGTCAAAGTTAAAGAGAATGAGTCTCTCGACAGCGCACTGCGTCGTTTCAAGCGTCAGACTTCCAGAGATGGCATTATCCAGGAAGTCCGCAAGAGAGAGCACTACGAGAAGCCGTCCGTCAGACGCAAGAAGAAGTCTGAGGCTGCTCGCAAGCACAAGTATAAGTAAGAAAAACGAAAGCAGGCACTTGCTGCCTGCTTTTGCTTTTGGAGGAATTATGGATCGGATCAAGGCATTGGCCGCCGCACTGCCTGCACATGCGGACGGCTATCTCATCACAAGTGAGAGCAACATCTTTTATTTCACGGGCTTCCCGTGCGACGCGGCGCTGCTGCTGGTGACGCGCGGGGACAGCTTCTTTTTCACCGACAGCCGCTATCTCGAAGCGGCGCAGCGTGTGATCGGCGGCGTGACGTTCTGCAACACGGCGCAGTTCGCGGGGGAGTTTCCGGCACTGTGCGAAGCGCACGGCGTGCGCCGTCTTCTGGTTGAAACGGCGGTAATGACCGTACGTGAGGCGCAGAAGTTTGCCGCACTGCTGCCGCAGACGGAGCTGCTGTACGAGGACGACATCGCCTTTTTGTCCGCGTTCCGGCGCAAGAAGAGCGCAGAAGAGGTCGACAAAATGACGCGTGCGCAGCGCATTGCCGAGGCCGCGCTCGAGGCGGTGCTGCCGACTGTTCGCCCCGGCCGCACGGAGAAGGAGATCGCACTCGACCTCGACTACACGATGCTGCGCATGGGCGCGGACGCGCTGTCGTTTCAGACGATCGTCGTCAGCGGTGAGAACAGCTCGCTCCCGCACGGCGTACCCGGCGCACGCGCAGTGCGCGACGGCGACTTCATCACAATGGATTTCGGCGCGGTGGTGGACGGCTACCACAGCGACATGACGCGCACGTTTGCGCTCGGCAGCGCGACGGACGAAATGCGCAGGGTTTATGACGTTGTTTTGCAGGCGCAGCTTGCGTCACTTTCCGTCATGCGTCCCGGCACAACGTGCAGGGATGCGGACGCGGCGGCGCGCGACGTGATCGCCGCGGCGGGATACGGCGACTATTTCGGCCACGGTACCGGACACGGCGTAGGCGTCGAGATCCATGAGCGGCCGAATGTCAGCCCGCGCAGTAGCGAGACGCTGCAGACCGGCGACGTCGTGACGGCGGAACCGGGCATCTATCTGCCCGGCAAATTCGGCGTGCGCATCGAGGATATGGTGCTGATTACCGAAGACGGCTACAGCAATTTCACCCTGACGGATAAGACCTTACGGATCTTACCGATACAATAAAATTGTGTTTGAACATCAAATATTTGCGGCAGAGTCCTTGATAAAAAAACACAATGGAGCTAAAATAAAGTGAACTTTATAATTGCTCTTTCGGAGGCTCGCAATGGAATGTATAAAATGAAGGAAATCGACCTGATCATCGAAGAAAACGGCGTTCTTCACCCGATTGAAATTAAAAAATCGAGCGTACCCGATAAAAACGCGACAAAATCTTTTCTGTGTTGAAAAGCGCCTCCCGCACCGTCGGCGTCGGCGCCGTGATCTGTATGTCGGACGTCGTGCTTCCGCTTGACGAGAATGTTCTGATCGTCCCTTCGTATTTGATCTGACAGGTAACGCACAATCGGTGACTCGAAATTAGTCGATGTGTAATTCTTCGTGGGTTCGATTATGGCCAAGCGCCTTTTAAAAATGAGGGAAAAGCGGTTTGTTTGAGTGAATCATTCGATGTTGTGGGCGGATGCCTCTTATACCAGAAAAACGGATAATTATGCGGCTTCTGTTTTCTTGATCTGGTTTTTGCCGATTCCGCGTCGGTTTAAGGATTGATATGGAAAGAACGCTGTACATTGTAGTGCCCTGCTTTAATGAGGAGAAGGTGCTGTCGATTTCATCGAGAACATTTGGAAACAAGTTGTTTTCTTTGATGGACGCCGGGCTTATCAGTTCCAAGAGTAAAGTGCTCTTTGTGGACGATGGGTCGCAGGACTCCACATGGGAGATCATATGTTCGCTGCATGAAGAAAACCCTGCATTTACCGGTATCAGGCTTTCGAGAAATCAAGGCGAGCAAACGGCTGTCTTGGCCGGATTGACCATTGCGAACGAGGCTTGCGATCTTGCGGTCACCATTGACGCGGATTTGCAGGATGATATCAATGTCATCGATCAAATGATCGATGCGTATTTGCAGGGTTACGATATTGTGTATGCAAATCGGCAGTCCAGAGCGACAGATTCTTTTATGAAGCGTGCAACGGCAATCGCATTCTACAAAGTCGCCAGATGGCTGGATACCGGCATCGAGTATAATAACGGCGGTTATCGTTTGCTGAGTAAGCGAGCGATCCGTGCATTGCTGCAATACCAGGAATCCGGCCTTTTTTTGAACGGCTTATTAGCGAGAGTGGGATTTCGATCCACAGCGGTATTCTATGACCGGGCAAAACGTGCGGCAGGCCAAACGCATTATTCCTATCGGAAAATAATTGACTTTGCTTTGGACGGAATCATTTCTTTCTCATCCAAGCCGATTCACATGATCGGTGTTTTGAGCATTTGTTTGCTATTGGCCAGTGTAGTTTTAGGTGTGTTTGCTTTGGTCAGGACATGCTTGCATGCTGCCCTGCCATGGATGTGGATTCTGTTTGCAATATGTTTTTTCGGCTCCCTTCAACTGTTGGCCATCGGAATCGTCGGAGAGTATGTGGCCAAAACGCTTTGGGAAGCAAAAAAAAGACCGCTCTTTTTAATCGAAGAAAATTTAAACTGAAAGCTATAAGACTGCGAAAGGTGTGCATCTGACTTGTTTTCTGGTTGTACGATGAAAAATGCAATTACACAAAGAACAAAAAACCTATATGCAAACAAAATACAGGATATTTGTTTTGCTGTGTTGTTGCTGACGGGACTGCTGTTCTCTATCTGGAAATGTCACATAGGGTTAGCCGGTAACGACGAGTCGTTTTTTTTGACAATACCGCTTCGTTTCCTACAGGGAGACGCAATGATGCTCGACGAGCAGCAAGTTTCGCAGATGTCCGGCTTTTTGTTGATCCCGTTCCAGCTTTTGTTCAAGCTCGGCGTTTTCGGAAGAACCGGCATGATTCTCGCAGCGAGATATTATTACACGCTTCTGCATACGGCGGTTGCCGTTATACTCTATGTTCGTTTACGTCAGTATGGAGCGGCGACTGTGATCGCCGTGTTGGCGACCTATCTTTTTGCACCGTTTAACATTATGGCATACAGCTATAATAGCATGGGGATCGACGCCTTGGAGATGTCCGGCGTATTCTGGGCGACGGCCAACCGATCAAGACGCGACTATCTGATATCCGGCGCAATGCTCGCCTGCGCTGTGTTGTGTTGCCCGTATTTAGCTCCTTTATATTTTGTTTTCGCAGTAGCCGGCGTTGCGCTGAGAAAGAAAAGTGATCTGTTTCATTTTCGCAGCGTACTGTGGGTTACGGCCGGGATCCTCCCTGTAGCCGCTGCTTTTTTTACATTTCTTTTCAGCCGGACAGATATTCGAAAGATGCCCCTGTACTGGACGTGGATGAAGACAGACCCGGAGTATTTTATTTATCCGTTTTATAAAAGATTGTGGGACTCGTTTTCTGAAATGGTTATTCCTTACGGTAAGCTGACAACCGTGATCGTGCTGGTTTTGTTCGCTGCCGTTTTACTTCTTTGCACAAAAGAGTCGGTTCGGGTCAACCGCCGCGAATCTGTTTTCTATGTCGGCTGTTGTTTATCGCTGGCGCTGGAAATCAGCCTGCACTTTCATTCCTACGAAAAAAACGGGAGCTTTTATCTGTTTCCGCTGGCATTTCTGGGGCTGATTTCTTACGTGTTAACGAAGGATAAAAAGAAGATACGAAGTGTTTTTTACGGTTTGTTTGTTTCCGGCATTGCGTATGAGATCGCCATAAGCCTTACCTCGGACCGTTGTTTCTATGCGGTGGCTATGGCCAGCGTCGTTCCGGCTTTCGCCGGCGTTTTAATAGCCGGCAATCTGCTGCGGGAGATGGAACGTCGACCGGCGCCGAAGGCCGTTTTCAGTGTGCTGGCTGCCTTGGCGATGGTCTGTCTGATCGGCAATAAAGCGACGTATTATTGCGAGAACCCGGCGTCTATGGATCTCAGAAAACAATATATGATTCAAAGCGGACCGATGAAAGGATTGTATACGGAATCGTTGAATTACAAGACGTCTGTGGAGAATATCAGCGAGGATCTGTTGTACTATAAGGACAAAGAACCCGGAACGATTCTGTTTATTGCGAAGGAACCGTGGCTTTATTTGCAGGTGACGCAGCATCGAAGCGCCACCTATTCTGCGTGGATCACGGACATGGATACACATGAACGCCTGAAGGCATATTATGAAACGAATCCCAAAAAGGTACCCCAATATATTTATTGTTTGAAGGAACTACACACTTTGGAACAGGATCCGGTTCTCAAAAGCGCATTGGAGCATGGGTATTCCAAAGAAGAAAACGATGTCAGCATCAAACTGGAGAACGTAAACCATGCGGTCAAGTTGCTCGATTGACGGATCGTTCGATCGCGGGACAGATGGCTACAAGGAAGGTCAACATACGCTTTATGAATAAAAAACTGTTTTTCAGCAATCCCAAAGAGGCGTTTCGTCAGAATATCGAGCAGTTTCTGGATGTGATCCGTCAGACCGTCTGGAACGGGGAGCTCTGCGACGGCCCGGAAGTCAAGAGCTTTGAAAAGGCCTTTGCAAAGTGGTGTGGCGTATCCTGTTGCAGTGGGGTGGACAGTGGGACAGATGCGTTGTTTTTGGGCATGAAGGCGTTGGGAATCGGGCAAGGGGACGAAGTGATCGTGCCGGCCAATACGTTTTGCGCTACGCCGATGGCCGTCAAATACAATCAAGCCGTTCCGGTGTTCTGTGATTGCGATGCAAACACATGGGAGATTTTGCCGTGTTCTGTGGAACGCTGTATTACGCAAAAGACGAAGGCTATCATTTGCGTGCATATGTATGGGCAGTCGTGTGAGATGGAGCCTATCCTACAGATAGCAAAAGAGTACGATCTGTTGGTCATCGAGGACTGCGCGCAGGCGCATGGCGCATTGTATCGAGGCAAAAAAGTCGGCGGTCTTGCAGATCTGGCGTGTTTCAGTTTCTATCCGACCAAGAATTTGGGTGCAGGTGGTTTGGCGGGATGTGTTTTAACGGAAGATGTGTCCGTTAAGGAAATGATCGACCATCTGAAATCCTTTGCGCTGGATCGACAAACCGGCGACCACACGCAAATCGGATACAATATGCGAATGGACAGTATACAGGCAGCTTTGTTAGAATATAAGTTACAGTTTCTGGATGCCGACAATCATCGGCGTAAAGAGATCGCCAAAGCGTATTATGATCAAATCCATAATCCGCGGATCAGATTCCAAACCGTTTGCTCCGTTTGTGATCCGGTATGGCACCTGTTTTGTATTGCGGTTAACGACCGTGACCGATTTATGGCGCATATGCAGGAATCAAATATCATATGCGGTATTCATTATCCGGTGCCTTGCCATCTGCAAAGGGCGTTTCGGGATCTGCACGATTCGGCGAACAGTCTTCCGAACAGCGAGTATTTATCCGAGCACTGCGTTTCGATCCCGATGTATCCTACGATGACAGACGAAGACGTTGCGCGAGTGGTGGACGCATGCAATCGATTCGGCGGATGATGAACACGCAGTTGATACCCGAATATCTGCGACCAATTCTTTTCGATGTTCACGGATTTTTGTGGGGTATAATGGAACCCGGTGTCATCGCGAGGAGCAAAGCGACGCGGCGATCTCCCACAGATGCCGATACAGACTGCTTATGGAGATTCCCACGCCCCTGCGGGGCTCGGAATGACACCTCTTTTTGTTGGCAGGATCCCACAAAAATCCGTGAAGAGCCATTCTTTTGATTTGCCGCTCTGAAAAACAGCATGGGGCTGTCCGTTCGGACAGCCCCGTGCGTTTTATGGGTGAACTTGTAATTACATATCCTTGATTGCGGCCTGCGCAGCGGCAAGACGCGCGATCGGTACGCGGAACGGCGAGCAGGAAACATAGTCCAGGCCGATCTTGTGGCAGAACTCGACGGAAACGGGGTCGCCGCCATGTTCGCCGCAGATGCCGCAGTGCATTTCCGGACGAACCTTCTTGCCCAGCGTAACAGCCATTTCCATCAGCTTGCCGACGCCCTTCTGGTCGAGCTTGGCAAACGGATCGTTTTCAAAGATCTTCTTGTCATAGTATGCGCCAAGGAACTTGCCCGCGTCGTCACGGCTGAAGCCGAACGTCATCTGGGTCAGGTCGTTGGTGCCGAAGCAGAAGAACTCAGCTTCCGTGGCGATCTCGTCAGCCGTCAGCGCAGCTCTCGGGATCTCAATCATCGTACCGACTTCGTACTTGAGGTCGGAACCGGCAGCCGCGATCTCCGCGTCGGCCGTGGCCACGACGATGTCCTTGACGTACTTGAGCTCTTTGACTTCGCCGACCAGCGGGATCATGATTTCGGGAACGATGTTCCAGTCGGGATGCGCCTTCTTGACGTTGATCGCCGCACGGATAACAGCGGTGGTCTGCATCTTGGCGATTTCGGGATAGGTGACGGTCAGGCGGCAGCCTCTGTGACCCATCATCGGGTTGAACTCATGCAGGGAGGAGATGAGCGCCTTGATGTCGGCGACGGACTTGCCCTGTGCATCGGCGAGCGCCTGGATGTCGGCTTCCTCGGTGGGAACGAACTCGTGCAGAGGCGGATCAAGGAAACGGATGGTAACGGGGCAGCCTTCCAGCGCTTCGTACAGCTTCTCAAAGTCGCTCTGCTGATAGGGCAGAATCTTGTTCAGCGCAACCTCGCGCTCTTCGGCGGTGTCGGAGCAGATCATCTCGCGGAAAGCGGGGATGCGGTCGGGGCCGAAGAACATGTGCTCGGTGCGGCACAGGCCGATGCCCTGCGCGCCGAAGGAAGCGGCCTGCTTGGCGTCCTTGGGGGTGTCGGC
>JAFSYM010000128.1 GCA_017450005.1 Clostridia bacterium | reverse complement strand
GCCTATTTCGGTCAATGTTCATGACAACAATAGCGTTTTGAGTTTTCAGTAAAACGATTTTTGCCGTGCGCCATAAAGGCGCACACAATCAGAATCAAGGCAAAAACGTTATCCCACAAAAAACCGTGAAGATCGTTTTTTATTATGCGCGGCTGCTTTGCCACCATTCGGTGTAAGCGTCCGGGTAGTTCGTTTTGAACCCCGCAACGCCCATGTCGCACAACTGCGCCCACCATTCGGGGTAGTCGCCTAAATTGGAGAAGACCTTGATGCCCATCTGCGCGAGCATGTCCACGTCCGCCTTTGTAAACGCCTCGTTGTTCAGGCCGACTTCATACAGATCCGACCGGCGGACAAGCTCCATGTTTTCTTCCGTCAGAAAACGGATGTTCGCGCCCAGACGCAGTCCCTCCGGCTTCCCCTTACGGCGGTAATGCGTCTGCATTTCCTCGAGCACCGCACGGTCGCCGGAAAAGAAGATGTAGCGGGAAACGTTGGGCGATGCGGCAAGGATTTCGTCCATGCGATCGCACATGCCCACGTCTTTGAATTCCACCTCCACGGTCAGGTCATAGTCCACGGTGGCAAGCCATGCGTCGAATTCCGGGAATGTGATCAGGTGCGTCACACGGCTTTCCGGATGGCAATCCGGCACGGCGCAGCGTCTGCCGCCCGTATGCTCCGTCCACGGATAAGGCGGATATTTGAATTTGAGCGCATTGCGGTACGGAATGTCGAACTGCTTGATCCGGGCAGCCGTCATCTCCTTGATCACATCCTGATGCGCGTCAAACGTCATGTAGCCCATATTGGCATTGTGTGTCACGATGATCTCGCCGTCGCCGCAGATGTTGATGTCCAGCTCGATCCCCTCAAGGCCGAGCTCGGCCGCTTTCCGAAACGCTTCGAGCGTATTTTCCGGCGCAAATTGCGTAACGCCCGTGTGGGCAAACCGCATCGGCATACCGCAGTATGCTTTGCTCATTTTCTGAAACCTCCTTCTGTCAGATAATCTTTTCCATCCAGATCATATTGTACCAGCGATCAAACTTATATCCGCACCGGTGAAACTCGCCGACCTTGACAAAGCCCATGTGCCGGTGAAACTGCTCGCTGTTTCTGGTCAGATACGCATCCTCCGTGATCGGATCGCCGATACACGCGTACATGTTGCGGATGCCCTGCGCACGCAGCGCACTTTCGAGCGCCTCATACAGTGCGCGTCCGTACCCGCGCCCTTTGGCGGCGCGGTCGAGATAAATGGTCGTCTCACACGCAAAGCGGTATGCGGCGCGGCCGACGAAGGGCTTCGCCAGCGCATACCCCTGCACGACGCCGTCTTCCTCGACAACCAGATACGGATAATGCCGCATCGTTTCGGCGATGCGGCTTCTGAATGCTTCGAGCGACGGCACGTCATACTCAAAGGAAATGGCGGTATCCGTCACATAATAGGCGTAGATTTCGAGAAGACGGCGTCCTGCGTTGTCGCACTGCGGATCAGCACCTTTTACACCTCTGGACTGTACAAGTATTTTTCGATTACGGTGTCGTCCGTAAACTCGGCTTTTATCGCGCGCAGACGAACCATGTGCGGCTGCGCCGCATGTGCGGAAAGCGATGCCGCGTCGCGCCACTTTTCGACCAGAAGCAGATCGTCGGAATCGTCCGCCGGAATAAAATAATCATACCGAATGTTGCCGTCTTCGGCACGGCAGGCAGCGTCTACCCCTTCCCGGTAGATTGCTTGCAGAAATGCGTCCCGCATGCCGGGTTTGCATTTGTACGTTACGTTTAATACAATCATGGCTTTCTCCTCTCACTGCTCCTGTTCGGACTCCAGATCTGACGTCGCGCGCTGCGCGGCAAGCTCGGCGCCATATCGGCAAACCAGCGCCAGGATGATCACCAGCGCGCCGACGGTGAGCGACACGGTCGGATCTACGTCCGGCGGTTCCACGCCCGCGAACAACCGGGCAATGATCTTTTCCGCAATCGCCGAAGCAATCTGTACGGCGACGGGAATGCAGATCGACAGCACGCCCAGCCGTAGCAGTTCCTTTGCGCCGTCGCCCGTGAAGGGTGTGCCGTCCCGCAGCTCGCGCTCAAAGTAGTGCGCCGCGAATTTTGCCAGAACCGCCTGTCCCGCGCAAAGGATCGCGCCGGCGATCAGCGACAGATACAGCGTGCCCTCGGTCATCTGCGCCTCGTTCTGCAGGATACTCTGCAGCGTTACGCCGCCGAGCTTGACGGCGGTCACGCCGAGCGCTGTGGTGACAACGCCGACGATGCACATACAGAAGCCGACGATGCAGCAGATGAAAACAATCGTGCTGATGACCTTGCCGATTTTAGAAACAGTCTGAATGATTTGCAATGATTTCATAGTATTGCCCCCTGTTGAGATAAGTATTGCACAAGCAAGTCGTGTATGCAAGCCAGTGCGGTATGATGTCTTGTATGCGCGCTTACCGATCCTCTTTCCGCTGCGCGCAGTTCTTGCGGCATGCAGCGCAGTCTCCGCAGCATGCGCCGCGCTTTTTCCACATATGCCGTACAGCAAGCGCCGCGCACAGCGCGATCAGCGCAATCAGTATCCAATCAATCAAATGCATCGTCCTGTCCCCCGCTCAGGCAAGCCCGACGGCCAAGCAGACCAGACGCACGAGCAGCGCGACAATCCACGCAACGACACATTGCCAGACAACAACATACAGCGCCCACTTGTGCCCGAGCTCCCTGCGCACAGACGTGACGGCAGCCACGCACGGCGTATACAGCAGACTGAACGCAAGCAGCGCAGCCGCCGCAACCGGCTGCATCGCCGCCGCAACGCCGCCCTCGGCGCCGAACAGCACCTCCAGCGTGGATACGACGCTCTCCTTGGCCATGAAGCCGCTCAACAGCGACGTGACGATCCGCCAGTCACCGAGTCCGAGCGGTCTGAACACGGGCGCGAGAACACCCGCCAGCATGGCAAGAATGCTCTCGCCCGACTTCTCCACAATGTTGAAACGGAAATCAAAGGTCTGCAAAAACCAGACGACAATCGTCGCAATCAGAATCACGGAAAACGCCCGCTGCAAAAAGTCCCTCGCTTTTTCCCACAGAAGCTGCGCGACGGAGCGCACACTTGGCAGGCGGTAGTTCGGCAGCTCCATCACAAACGGAACCGCCTCGCCGCGGAAAAGCGTCTTTTTGTACAGCAGAGCCACAAGGACGCCCGTCACAATGCCCAGCAGATAGATGCCGATCATGATCGCCGCCTTGTACCGCGGAAAAAACGCGTCGACAAAAAACGCATAGATCGGCAGTTTTGCCGTGCAGCTCATGAACGGCGTGAGCAGAATCGTCATTTTGCGGTCGCGCGTACTCGGCAGCGTACGCGACGCCATCACGGCAGGCACAGTGCAGCCGAAGCCGATCAGCATCGGCACAATACTGCGTCCGGAAAGGCCGAGCTTGCGCAGCAGCTTATCCATCACGAATGCGACACGCGCAATATAACCGCTGTCTTCGAGTAGCGACAGAAAGAAAAACATCGTCACGATGATCGGCAGGAAGCTCAGCACGCTCCCCACGCCCTCAAACAGACCGTCGATAACCAGACCGTGAATCGCCGGATTGACGTTCGCGCCGGTCAGCGCAGCGTCCGTGACCTCCTTGAGTTTATCAACCCCCAACGCCAGCCAGTTCTGCAGCGTCCCGCCGATCACATTGAACGTCAGGTAAAACACCAGTCCCATCACGACGATAAAAATCGGGATTGCCGTATACTTGCCCGTGAGCAACCGGTCAATCTTCTGGCTGCGCAGGTGCTCGCGGTTCTTCTCGGGCTTGACGACACAGTCACCGCATACCTTCATAATATAGGCAAAGCGCATATCCGCTATCGCCGCGCTGCGGTCGAGCCCGCGCTCCTTTTCCATTTGCAGCGTGATGTGTTCGAGCATCTCCAGTTCATTCTCGTCCAGCCGCAGTTGGTCGAGAATCAGCGCGTCGCCCTCGATCGCCTTGCTTGCGGCAAAGCGCACCGGCAGACCGGCTTCGGCCGCATGGTCTTCGATCAGATGAATGACCGCGTGCAGACAGCGGTGTACCGCACCGCCGGACTGCTCCTGGTCGCAGAAATCCTGCCGCAGCGGTTTTTCCTGATAATGCGCAATATGGATTGCGTGCTCGATCAGTTCGTTGATGCCCTGCCGCTTGGCCGCGGAGATCGGCACAACCGGTACGCCGAGCATGGACTCCATGCGGTTGACGTCCACCGCGCCGCCGTTGCCCGTCATTTCATCCATCATATTCAGCGCAACAACTACGGGAATATCCATCTCCAGAAGCTGCATCGTCAGATAGAGGTTGCGCTCGATATTGGTCGCGTCCACGATATTGATGACCGCCTTCGGCTTCTCTCGCAGCACAAAGTCGCGCGAAACCAGTTCCTCGCTCGAATACGGGGACATGGAATAGATGCCGGGCAGGTCGGTAATGGACGTATCGCTGTGACCGAGGATTGCGCCGTCCTTGCGGTCGACCGTCACCCCCGGAAAATTACCGACGTGCTGGTGTGCGCCGGTCAACTGGTTGAAGAGCGTGGTCTTGCCGCTGTTCTGGTTGCCGACGAGCGCAAATGTCAGCAGCGTGCCTTCCGGCAGTGGATCACCGCTGCCTTTCGGGTGAAACTTGCCGCCCTCACCCAGACCGGGATGCAGATTCTTGACGTGTTTCGCCTTGGCGTGCACGGCAGCTGTCCGTTCGGGAACCGGCTCCACTTCGATCCTCGCCGCATCGTCCAGACGCAGAGTCAGCTCATACCCATGCAGACGAATCTCCATCGGATCGCCCATCGGGGCGAGCTTCACCACCGTCGCTTCCGCGCCGGGCAGAATCCCCATATCCAGAAAATGCTGCCGCAGCGCGCCCTCGCCGCCGACTGCGCAAATCACGGCAGACTTGCCGATCTGCAATTCTTTCAGCGTCAAAGTTATACATCCTCTCTTTGTTTCGGTTGAATCCAACCAAAAGAATTATAGTTGCCTGCAGGCGACTTGTCAAGAGGACACGCCTTTGTTTTTACCGTCTCCTCCGTTCTGCCGTCTGTTCCGGTACAGCATATACAAAAAACAGCGCTGCCGGAATATTGCATTTTCATTTCTTATCCTATATAATACTGGTATACTATTGTGAAAGGAAGATCCCGTATGTTCAGGAAGAAAACCGTTTCCATTCTGCTCACACTCGCCCTGCTGCTGACAGCTGCATTACCTGCGCTGTCCGTGCATGCCGCGGCCGGCGGCAAAGACGCGCACATCGCGTTCAACGCGGACGGCAAGCTGCGCATTCTGCAGATTGCCGATCTGCAGGACGATGAAGAACTGGGCAGAGCCGAGCAGAAGCTCCTGCGCGCAGCCGTCGAAAAAACCAAGCCAGACCTGATCGTCATGACCGGCGACAACATTGCAGGCTATGACTGCCCGACCAAGGAAGACGCCGAGGCCGGCATCCGCGCGTTCATGGACATCCTCGACGAGTACGGCATACCCGTTGCGGCTGTGTTCGGCAATCATGACGACGACCGCACACCCATGACCAAGGAAGAAGAGATGGACATCTACACGTCCTACCCCTGCTTTATCGGCAGCAAAGGCGTTGTCGCGTCCAGAACCGTCGAAGGCGGCACGATGCACAACGTCGGCACATACAACATCCCCGTATACGCCGCAGCAGACAGCGATCAGGTGGTGTACAATATCTGGTGTTTTGACTCGGGCACATACAATCCCGATCCCGGCTACGGCGGCTACGGGTATGTGCTGCCCGAGCAGATTGACTGGTACGTGCGCACGTCCGAGGCGCTGCAGGCGGCGAACGGCGGACAGCTTGTCCCCTCTATCGCCTTCCAGCACATCGCGCCCCCGCAGATCTACGCCGCGCTCAAGGAAGTGCCGCGCAAGGGAATCGGCGCTGTGGAACAAAAAGGCAAATACTACGTTTTGCCGGACGGCGTTGACCGCATGAAAAACTGGCTCAGCGAAGCGCCGTGTCCGCCCGATCCCGACTTTGCCGACGGATACCGGCAGCTTGACACGATGATCGAACGCGGCGACGTTCGCGCCATCTTTTACGGCCACGATCATGTCAACCATTATATTGTGCCCTACAAGGGCGTTGATCTGGTCTCCTCTGCCGGATGCACCTACCAGGCCTACAACGATTTCCACCGCGGATTCCGCGTCATCACGCTGGACAAGGCAGACCTGCAAACATACGAAACGACGTATTATTCCGCCATCCGCCTGCTGTCCTTCGCCTGGCTGCCGCTGACCGCCGTCGAGCTGCTGCACCAGCTCTGGATGTGGATTGCCAATAAACTGAACATCGCGGCTTGAGCCGCCTTTTCCCATAAAAAACACCGGACGGCCTTTCGGGGCATCCGGTGTTTTGCTGTCGATTTTTATTTTTTCAGCAGTCCGCGAATCCATGTTATGAGCAGCCGGAACGGCAGAGAAACCGCCTTCCATGCCTTCTCAAAGAACGCGGCGATTTTGTCGAGTATCTGCCGGAATCCGGAAGGCGCTGCTGCGCGCGTCAGAACAAGCGGAATCTCGCCGTTGTCGGTAACGGTGAATGTGCCCTCGGCGTCCTCAACGCCCTCACCCGTGATCGTATAGGCGTATTCGCCCGCATAACACAGGAAAGTGCCGTCGGGCTGCACGGCGGTTTCAATGCCTTCTGCGTCGCGCAGCGTGACCGTCAGTCCCTCTAATCCAATCGGTTTGCCTTTGTCATCCGTCAGTCTGAGCATGCCGGACAGGAAATCCGACTGCTTCAGCGCAATCCGGATATCCGGCAGCATCCCCTGCAGCGCACCTGTGCTCGGCGCGCTGAAGCCGGGATCAATACCGACGCGGTAGGATACGCCGCGGTGTCCGCCGGGCGCACTGCCAAACAGATGCATCGCGATCGAGCCGCCGGAGAGCGTATAGACGTCGCCCGCATAATACTTCGGAATCGTGACATTGATCCGCTGCCGTTCAGAATTGCCGCCGAAATCATAGACGCCGTATATGCTGCCCGGATCGGATGTGAACACAGATCCGTCCGCGCCGACATAGCGAATGGATGCGCTGCCGTTGTAGATACCGGACATCTTTTCGACCGGATTCACCAGACCGGAAAACTGAATGGTGAGCGTATCGCCCGCACGGACGTCTTCGCCCGGAAGCGTATAGGCCGTCTGTCTGGCGGTGAGCACCTGATACGTTGCCAGTCCGTCTTTTTCCACCTTGACGATGTGCTTGCCCTGCGTCAGGTTCGATACGATCACACTGCCGTCATCGTTCCGCCGCACGCCGTCCGACGAGAACCCGCCGAACGTCATGGCGTCGCCGACCGTGCTGCGGTTGACCGTGACGGTGCAGCCCGCCTGCGGTTTGAACGTGTACTGCGCGCCTTCGTTACCGGTATAATACAGCGGATCCAGCTCCGCGTCAATCTCATAGCCCGTGCCGTTGCCGCCGAGCATCATACCCGTCCCGATTGCACTGCCGTCCGCGTCCACGGTGAAGACCAGCACACCCGTATTCTCCGGCCAGATCGCGGAAAACAGACAGCCCTGCCCCGCCTTGCCGCTGACGTATGCCTGCGATGCATACATAGCGTCATAGGTGACCAGCACAAGCGCCGTGCCCGGCTTATCGGCACGGATCGTCGCCATGCAGCTGTTGTCCTTGTCCGGCGTGACCGTCAATACGTCGCTTGGGTTACCGTTTGCATCGATCACCGTATAGTGCGTGTCCGGCAAAGCGACCTTTGCATTATAAACGCTCTCGACGGCCATCCAGTTGCGGAACGTATTCAGCTCGAATGTTTCGCCCGTTTGCAGCGGCACATAACCCTGCTTGTTGCCGCCGAGATAAATATCCGCTTTGTCGTATGTGTTGAAGCGGTAATCATGAATGACCGTTTTTGCATTGACCGCACCGTCGTTCAGATGCAGCTGCGCCGCGGTGATTTCGATCGTGCTGCTTGTCAGCGCCGTCGGATCAAAGTAGTTCCAGAAGGTCACACCGTCCGGATTCTGCACGCGGTAAAAGAAGTTGGTGCCGTTTGTATTGCCTGCGCGCTGTTTCGGAATGCGGAACGCGGTGCGGACACGGCCGTCCGCATCTGTCGTCGTTTCTTCCGGCGCAAAGTAATTGTACAGATAGTAGTTGGAAAACGACCCTGCGCTCACGGTGGAACCTGCCGGCGCAAGGATCGTCAGCGGCAGCGCCTCATAGATCGTCCCCGTGAACGCGCGGTTGATCTTCGGCCTGTCGGAAACGGTGAACGGCAGATAGTCCTCGGCTTTGTCGCCGGTCGGCGTGAACGTCGCTTCCACCATGTCTCCGACAAAGAACAGGCAGGACGTGCGTGCTTTGCCGTCGTAATCCGCCGCACGGCCGAGCGCAATCCGGCGTTTCTGACCGTTCGCGGCCGCGACTGTCACGTCAATCGAATAATCCGTGCCGGCGATCCATCCGCTGTTGTTTGCATGCAGATCATAGATGCGCTGCACGCGGAACGTATTGTCCGCATCCGCGGCGACAGTGAAAGAGATGCCGCCGTTGTCGTCGCCGTTCGCGTCGAAGCCTTCGAGCCAATACGCGCCCGCTTCCAGCGAAATGCGGTACAGGTACTCATAGCCGTCCGCTTGCGGCGCGATGCCGGACAGCAGGTCGCTGCCGGAAGGCACGCCGCCGGAAAACCGGTAGAGCGCTGCGGTACGGATCTGCATATCGTGCAGTCCCTCAATCACGACCTGCGTACTTTGCGCCGATGCAACGGGGCACAGTGCCAGAATCAGAACCAGTGCGAGGAACAGACTCAACGTTCTTTTCTTCATCGTATCACGACCTATCCATTAAACTGTCTGTATTATATCACTGATTTTCCTTCCGTGCAATATCATTTTCGTCTGCGCGGAACCATTGACAAATCAAAGCAAATCCGGTATCGTTAAGCTGAAAAGAAAAAGAAGGTGCTGCGGAATGAAAAACAATTACACTATTCAATTATTCTGCCGGATCTGCGGGGCGGCGAGCGTACCCTGCACCGACACGACAGACGTGCGGGCGTCCTTATCGGAGCAAAAGCAGGACGGCGCGGCAACACGTCTGACAGCGACGTGGCGCAACACCGGAAACACGACGATTTTCCTGCAGCCGGAAATCCGTGTGCAGACCGATTTTGTCTGCACGCACTATGTGATTCCCGCTGTACTGTACAACGGGAATGCCTGGGGACATGGAAACGAGCCGAAGGGTCTTGCACACAACGGCGAGACATGGGTATTCGATCACCGCAGGACTTCGATTCCCGCCTGCACAATCAGCGAGAATGCGCAGCAGTTTCTGGCGCTGTTTGCCTCGAACGATACGCCGCAGTCTCTGAACGCATCCTGCTCCATGACCTCCTGTGCGGACGGCACGATGCTGCATCGTTTACTGTATCCCGGCATGGAAAAGCCGCTGACTTACCGAAACAGGGATCAGTTCGACGCGCCGCACGAGGCGTTTATCGCGCTCGAAGCAGGCGAAACCTTCCGCACGACCGCCTATCTGCTCTGCGGACAGACCGCCAGGCCGTGTTTTGCTGCCGCGCAGGTGCAGGACGCGGCGCTGGATCTGCTTGCCTCCCCTTTCAAAGCACGGTATACACCGGATGCGGTGCAGACGCTCTGCTGTGCATTTGCGCAGTGGCTGCTGGTGGAGACGGCCGGTCACCGGCTCATCTGCACGGGCAGGCAGCCGGATCAGCACGACGGTTTTGCGCCGCGCACGGACTTTGAATTCGGCTGGTGCGGACAGAACGGCATGTATGCGCGGCTGTTTCTGGAGCACGGTCTGGAAACAAAAAATCCCGATCTTGTCAGAACGGGAACGGATATTCTGGACTTCTGGGCAGGCAGTACCGGCAAGACAGGTCTGATGTACGTGCGTTTTGACGACGAGCTGATCGGCGACGACAAGGCGGATATCTGCAATCTCAGTTACGCGATTGCGGAGCTTGCAAAAGCCTACGGGATTCTCAAAGCGCACGGCATCACAAAGGCGCGCTGGCTTGCGGAGGCCGAACGGATCGCCGACTTTCTGATCGACCGTTTTGATGCAAAAAACGGCTTTGGAAAAATGTGGGATGTAGAAACAGGCGCGTGCCTCGACAGCGGCGGCACCATCGGCGCGTTTATGATTCCCGCGCTGTGCGAGCTGTACCGCGTGACGGAGAAGGCGCAGTACCTGCGGTACGCGCAGTCGGCGTGCCGTTTGTACCGTACGCGCGATCTTGCGCATTTTCTGTGCACGGCAGGCGCGCTGGACACGTGCTGCATTGACAAGGAAACGTCCGGCCCTCTGCTCGCGGGCGGGATCATGCTGTATGAGATGACGAACGAACCCGAATGGCTGGACTGCGCCCTGATGGCCGGGCAGTATTTCTGTTCCTGGATGTTCCATCACGACACCCTGCCGATCCCCGGCTCCGATTTTGCGCGTTACGGATTGCGTACACTCGGCGGTACGAGTGTTTCCGCGCAGCACCATCATCTCGATCCGTGGGGCGCGCTGGTCGTGCCGTACCTGCTGCGACTGTCGCAGTACACCGCAGAGCAGCGCTGGCAGACGCGCGCCGACCTGATCTGGGCGAATACCCTGCAGAATATTGCGCCGGAAGAAGGCGTGCGCATACACGGGCGCATGCGTCCGGCAGGCGCGCAAAACGAGGGCTATTTCCACTGCGCATGGGGCAGTGCGGATGCGCCGGGCGCAGTGAACGACTGGCTGGTCGCATGGCCGCAGGCATTCTGCTGGAATACGGCGCGGTATCTGCGCGCGCTCCGGCCGTAAGGCTGCGCACCGCAGCCGACAGGAATAGTCTGCCGGATAAAGACGCTGCCGCTTTTCACCGGATGCCGGTTATGAAGATTTCGACGCCGATTCCGATAAGGATCAGACCGCCGAAGATCTCCGCCTTGCCCGCGAAGCGCGTACCGAACCGTTTGCCGAGCAGCAGACCGACCATGCAGACGCCGAACGTGACGACGCCGATGATCAGCGCCTCGGCAACGGCGGGCTGCCATGTGTAGTCCGCGATGGTGAAACCGACCGACAGCGCGTCGATGGATGTGGCAACGCCCTGCGCGAGCAGTCCCGCAATGCCGACTGCCGGCGGCGTATCATCCAATCCGCGGCGTCGGATACCCTCCAGCAGCATCCTGCCGCCCAGAAACAGCAGCAGCGCGAGCGAGATCCACGGGATGAACCGCTGCGCCGCAGAGAACAGCGTCTCAATCGTATGTACGCAGACCCAGCCGGTCAGCGGCATGAGCGTCTGAAACAGCGAAAACGTCCCCGCAATCAGGCACATCCGCCGTAGCTTCATCTGCGGCTCATGCAGGCCGTTGGCCAGCGACACCGAGAAGGCGTCCATCGCCAGTGCAAGCCCGAAAAGGATACTATTGATCAGAAAAGAAACTGTCCAAATCATATTCCAACCCATATTCTCTACCCCATACAGAAATATATTCCATTATATCACAGAAAATTCGCAAGAAAAGGCTTGACATTTGGATTTTTATCTGCTACAATACGTGTTGTTCCGAGCGAGAGTGGCGGAATCGGCAGACGCGCACGTTTGAGGGGCGTGTGTTCATAACGTACGGGTTCAAGTCCCGTCTCTCGCACCACGGTAGAACAGCTATATTGATACAATGTAGCTGTTCTTCTTTTTATGCCGAAATCGTTGATATATAAGGAATTTCGGCTATTCAGAGTACACCATACAAACACTAATCCGGCACGGATCAGGGTTTCCATCACCCGTCTGTGCCGGATTTTTTCTTTTTCTATGCAGCCGGGTTGCAAAGGTTGCATGGGTTGCATCGGGTTGCATGGGGTTGCATTTTAGGTTGCGTTTTGCGCCTACAGACCCCTAAAAATGGACAAAATCGATGTTACCAGACCAGAAATGTGGACATTATGTGGTTAAGAAAAGTGGATTAACTAGGCTGATTACTCTGGCCGATTACTTTTCTGTCGTCCTTTAACCTGTTCGACAGCCGGAGACTCTTTTTTTAACACAAGCATCTCAAAAGATACAAGATTCTGCGGCTTTAATGGCAAGTCACATTCTTCTGGCTCTATATCGCACCGCAAGCGCTGCGCCCATTTCAAACGCTTTTTGACGCTCTTTCGGGAAGCCGTTCTCGTGTCTTTTCATTTTAGCCGCCGGGTCGAACATCGACCACTCCCAGTCAGTTTTGCCGTAGTCTTTGAGCTGTAAGGTATCGCCGCTGACGAAGACTTCGGTCGGACCGACGAAGCGACTGAGAGTTTGCTGATAGTTCAGGAGCAGCCCGCTGTAGCCGTAGTCCGGCGCATTGCTGGTCATAATCAGAAGAACGGGGATCTGGCGCTCATTGCAGCAGGGCGTTTTCGTGTTGTAAGTCAAATTTTGAAAAATAAGCCGTTCATAAAGTGCGCGAAACGAGGCGGTCATCTC
>JAFSYM010000127.1 GCA_017450005.1 Clostridia bacterium | reverse complement strand
TGGCGCGCGGCAATCCGTACTCCTTGCTTTTGTTTTTACGCTCTGCTGGGGGAACGGATCGCCGCGGTCGGCGTTTGCCTCCCTCGCGATGACACCACCTTTACTTGCTTCTTACCATCCCACAAAATTCCGTGATGAACCTTCTTTTTTGATAATTCCATTGTAATGTCTGCTGAACAGAGCAATCGTACAGGATATAGAAATCGTTTGCTAATCGCGATTTTCTGTACAGCAGACAGTATTGTAGCACGTCCGGGCCTATGTTGCAATCGTTTGCTGTCGAAAACTGCCGCATTCCGTGAAGATTTGTTCTTCATCCGAATGCGGCAGTGTGTCTTATTTGTTCACGATTTCAATTTTTCCCTCGCTGCCGTCGGGATAGACGGCATAGAGCTGCGGCAAATCGCCGGACGCCGTGCGCTGCGTTTTGTGGTACTTCGCGGTCAGAATCAGGTCAAGCGTCTGTGTCGCGCCTGCAGCCAGCGTGAACGTGCTGTTCTTTTCGCCCCATTTACGCACCGTCGCCTCGGGCGAGAGCAGATAGCCGCTCTTGTAGTCGCTCTGCAGCGTGGCGCGCAGCGCGAAGTCGCGCAGTTCCTCGTCCGTATCGTTGCGCAGTGTGACGGAATACGTCAGCAGTACCGAATCCGGCCGCGTCTCGTACATCTCGTAGTGACTGCGATCGGCCAGCAGAACAGGCGCGGGCTGACTGCCGTTTTGCCCGATCCGCTGCATACCCATCACCAATGCTACCAGCGCGCCAATCAGCAGAACGCTGACAATCACGATCGGCGCCCAGACTTTCTTCTTACCCGCCGATGCGTTCGGTTTTACTTCGTTGCCCATAGCCGATTAAAACACAAGCGACTTGCGGATGTATGCGACAAGCTCGCTGACGGGAATGCGCACCTGCTCCATAGAGTCGCGGTCGCGCACGGTCACGCAGTTGTCCTCTTCGGACTCGAAATCGTAGGTGATGCACAGCGGTGTACCGATCTCATCCTGGCGGCGGTAACGCTTGCCGATGGAACCGGTCTCGTCGAAGTCGACCATGAAGTATTTGCTGATTTCGTCGCGGATCGCCATGGCCTTGTCGGACAGCTTCTTGCTAAGCGGCAGCACGGCAGCCTTGTACGGCGCGATAGCGGGGCTCAGATGCAGCACCACGCGCACGTCGTTCTTTTCGGCGTCAATGACTTCCTCGTCGTATGCCTCACACAGCAGCGCAAGCACCGTGCGGTCAAGACCGTAGGTCGACTCGATGATGTACGGAATGAAGCGTTCGTTCGTGGCGGGATCGAGATAGTCCATCTTGGTGCCGCTGTATTCCTGGTGGCGCGTCAGATCGAAGTCGGTGCGGTTGTGCGTGCCGTTGATTTCGCCCCAGCCGAACGGGAACAGGAACTCAATGTCGCACGCGGCCTTGGCATAGTGCGCCAGCTTTTCGTGATCGTGGAAACGCAGATGCTCCGGCGCAATGCCGAGATCCTCAAAGTATTTCTTGCCGTATGCTTTGAAGTACTCATACAGCTCGCCGTCCGTGCCCTCCTTGCAGAATGTCTGGAACTCCATCTGCTCAAACTCGATCGTGCGGAACGTGAAGTTGCCGGGCGTGATCTCGTTGCGGAACGCCTTGCCGATCTGACCGATCGAGAACGGAAGCTTGGCGCGCATGGTGCGCTGCACATTCAGGAAGTTGACGTATTCGCCCTGTGCGTTTTCGGGGCGCAGATAGATGACGCTCTTGCTGTCGTTCGTCACGCCGCGGAACGTCTGGAACATCAGGTTAAACTCGCGAATATCGGTGAAGTTGTGCTTGCCGCAGTGCGGGCAGGGAATGGAGTGCGCTTTGATATAGGCGAACATCTCCTCCTTCGTCATGCCGTCGGCATGCGCGTCGGGATCAAAGTCGTCGATCAGATTGTCGGCACGGTGGCGCATCTTGCACTCCTTGCAGTCAAGCAGCGGATCGGAGAACGACGACACGTGGCCGCTCGCCTCCCACACGCGCGGATTCATCAGGATGTCCGCGTCGACCTCGAAGCTGTTGTGCCGCTCCTGGATGAAACGCTTTCTCCACGTTTCCTTGACGTTATTCTTCAGCCGTGCGCCCAGAGGGCCGTAATCCCATGTGTTGGCAAGGCCGCCGTAAATGTCGCTGCCGGGGAAGATAAAGCCTCTGCCCTTGCAGAGCGCAACAATTGTGTCCATGGATTTCTGTGTGTTTTCCATTGTGTATTTCTCTCTCCTTTTGCTCAACGTATACTGTAATATCATAAAACACTCACGGCAAAATGTCAAGAATTTCTCCGGGCTTTCCCGTATAGTTTATTCTGCCTCTCTTAATGGGTTATAGCGCAATTATAGCATAACTGCCTCAAGTTTGCGATATGTCCCACACGATTTATCGCAAATTTGGGTAAGATTTTAGCGATATATCGTGAAAGGAAGACGGGCATGAATACGAAAGAAGCTGTTGCAAAACGGATCATTCAGATTTGCGGGGAACGAAACATGACAATCAACGCGCTCGCAAATATCTCCGGCGTTTCACCTTCGACGATTTACAGTATGCTGAATGAGAAAAGTCAGAATCCCGGCGTCGTGTCGATCAAAAAGCTGTGCGACGGATGGGAAATCAGCTTGCGCGATTTTTTTGATTCTCCCCTGTTTGATGAGCTGGAACAGGAAATACAATGATGTCTACGGACAATTTCACAGCCGGTTTTCATAATGTCCTTTAATACGGTACAAAGAACGTGATCCTGCGTTTCTTTGTGCCGTTTTTCGATTGATCAAAAAGGTTGTCAAGAGGAGCGGCATCGGCTGCACGAACGCCTGCGAATAAAAAAGTTTTTCACGGAATTCTGTGGGATAGGATTGCATCCTTTGCACAAGCGCCATATCTTAGCCTCCCCTGTGTAAGGGCGCGGGTGTCCGGTGGACACCTCTGCCGAAGGCAGAAGCGCCGACCGAGCCGGCAGGCGAGACGGTGGGCGCCGAAAGGCG
>JAFSYM010000126.1 GCA_017450005.1 Clostridia bacterium | reverse complement strand
GTTTCCGGCTGTGAGTGCTCGCAAAAATGCTTGTCATTGCGCGGAGCCGTCAGGCGACAAAGCAATCCGTGTCCCTTGCGTGCGGAAACGAGCCTGCTCCGGAGTACGGATTGCTTCGCTGCGCTCGCAATGCAATCAGACAGTAGATATTAGATGGTAGATTGTAGATGCGCGCTCAGAAGGTGCGGCGTAGGGGCAGATCGCATCCGCCCGTTTGTCCGGCATCGTTCCGTCCGTCGTGGAGATGCGGATTGCTTCGCTGCGCTCGCAATGACGCCGGGTTGTTTTTGCTCGTTCGTTTCAGGTTTTGCCTGCGGTATTTTTACGTTTTCGCGGGTGCTTCGCACCCGTCGGGCGGTCATGCCCGCCCCTACACACGTACAATTTACGTACATTGAACCGCACGGATGGGCGGATACACGACCCTACACACTCTCCCGGCAGGCGAAACATTGTCAGTGAAGCTGACTGAGGGGGCAGCAAAGCGGAATATTTCTGGTTTTCAAAGGCCGTAAAAGTATCTCTTGATGTTATCTGCTTCCGGATAGTTTATCGCATCTATTTGGCGAACGACCTCATCTGCATCGTACAAAACATCGATTGGCTCAATCGCGGCATTACCGTTTTCAATCTTCAATACTCCTGCCTGTGCGATATTTCGATTTCGTGACGGGCAGCCGAGAGAACCTACATTGATATATGTTTTATTTCCTTTGCAGATGTTTCTAATATGGTCATGCCCGTATATAATAATATCACTGTTCACCTCGGCAAACATGGTCAATAAATCGGATTCGGATGGATCCTTTCTGGAGCCAGAAAAATGACCGTCCTTATCCATACAGGAATGCATAACAGAAATGCTTATCCCATCGGATACAAAATCAATCCGATATGGCAAGCTGCGAAGAAAGGCAACCGACTCGGCAGATAATTGACTATGTTCCCATTTGTGGTGTTCCATTTCGCCGGAGCTCATATCCTCCTCGTTCGGGTATTCATTCGGCATTCCTTCAAGCAGGTATTTTTCGTGATTCCCTCGCACGGCGATCAAGCCGGGAACTTGCATCATATACTGAACAGTTTCTTCAGGATAGGGCCCTATGCCAATGATATCCCCGCAACAAATAATCTTGTCGCAACGCACTTGATTCAATCGCTCCATAACCGCTCGGAGGGCAATAACATTGTTGTGAATATCTGTTATGATTCCAAACCGCATAAGAGTCACCTTTGCATATTCCGATCTGCCGCTCAGCTCTGCTACATCTTTTCTTCCTTTGCCAGATTGCGGAAGAACCGCAGCGCAAACGGGATGCTGACGGCAAAGGTCAGCACATCCGCGGCGGCCTGCGTCACCTGCACACCGAGCAGTCCCGTCGCCAGCGGCAGCAGCAAAATCAGCGGAATAAAGAAGATGCCCTGCCGGCACGCGGACAGCAGTGTGGATTCCCACGACCGGCCGAGCGCCTGATGGATCATGTTGGTCGGGACAATCACCGTTTGCAGCGGCATGGCGACGCACTGCAGCCGCATGGCCAGCGCGCCGATCTCAATCACTGCCGGATCGTCGCGCCGGAACAGGGAAACGAGCTGCGGACTTAGGGCAAAAATCACCGCCGCCAAACCGCTCATCAGCACAAAACTCAGCAGCACCGTGAAGCGGTACGCCTTGCGCACGCGGCCGTATTCCTTCGCGCCGTAGTTGTAGCCCGCCACGGGCATGAAGCCCTGACCGATGCCCAGCGCCACGCAGAGCATGAACATAAAAACTTTGCTGACAATGGACATCGACGCGACCGCCGCATCGCCGAACGCGCGCGCCGCCGCCGCATCCGCAAACCGCGCCATGCCTTCCGCCATGCCGTAATGCGCCGCCTGGCGGTTGAGCAGCACCGTGGAGATGCTCGCAAGTCCCTGCCGGCAGAACGACGGCAGACCGCAGCGTATAATCTCCAGATACAGCCGCACGCTGCGCTCGATGTGCTTAGGGTGCAGAGAAATGCCGCTGCGATGCGTCAGAAACATCGACAGAAGCAGCAGGAAACTGACGCACTGGCTGATGAGCGTGGCGATTGCCGCGCCCGCCGTGCCGAGTCCCGCTTTGAAAATCAGCAGCGGATCGAAGCCGAGATTGAGCACGCCGCCTGTGCACAGGCCGATCATCGCCAGCGCGGATTTTCCCTCCGCACGCAGGATATTGTTGAGTACAAACGACGCGCAGATGATCGGCGCGCCGATGATAATATACCGCCCGTAGTCCACCGCATAGGGCAGGATCGTGTCCGTCGCGCCGAGAAGATGCATCAGCGGACGGATCAGCACACTGCCCAGCGCCGTGATGCACACGCCGAACGCGAGCGAAAGATAAAATGCGCTTGCGGCGCTGCGATCGGCGGCGTCCTTGTTCTTTTCGCCAAGTCTGCGGGAAATGAGACTGCCCGATCCCATGCCGAGCGTAAACCCCACCGCCTGAAACACCGCCATGAGCGAAAACACCACGCCGACCGCGCCGCTGGCCGAGGTGCCGAGCTGCGAGACGAAGTAGGTGTCCGCCATATTGTAGACCGACGTGATGAGCATGCTGATCGTTGTCGGAATCCCGAGCTGCACAACCAGCCGCGGCACAGGCGTCGTCGTCATTTTCTGATGTTGCTTTTCCTGATTGGTCATACGTTTTGCACTTGCTTTACACTTTCTATTTTAAAAGCCGGGTACTGCGCCCGTCGTTTCTACTGCTTATGATCTCTTGCTGCGCGCCGAAATATACGGCGGGCTGCCGGGCAGCTCCGCCGTACGTCTTATTCTGTGCGCAGCGCTTCTACGGGGTCCTTCTTCGCTGCGAATCGGGACGGGATCAGACCCGCCACCATGGTCAGCAGAACACTGATGATAATCAGCGCGACTGCGCCGCCGAACGGCAGACGCGACACGTTGGAGATGTGCACCAGCGCTTTGATGAGGATATTGACCGGTATATTCAGCAGCAGCGTCGTCAGTATACCGATCACACCGGCGGCCAGACCCACGATCAGCGTCTCGGCGTTGAATACGCGGGAAATGTCGCGCTTCGATGCGCCGATCGCACGCAGAATACCAATCTCCTTGGTGCGTTCCAGCACGGAAATATAGGTGATGATGCCGATCATGATGGACGACACCACCAGAGAAATCGCCACAAACGCAATCAGTACGTAGGACACCACGTTGATAATCGTCGTCACGGAGGACAGGAAAATGCCGATATAGTCGGTGTAGTCGATCACGCCCTCTTCCTTGCCCGCGTCGCGCATCGACTGGTTGTATTCCTCCAGAATCGCGGAGAGCGCTTCCTTGGATGCGAAGTCCACGGGGTACAGACTGATGCGATCCGGATCGTCCGGGTCGGCGATGCCCAGCAGCTTCTTATTGACGGAAAGATTCTTTGCCGCCACAACTTTCGGCGGTTCCTGCTCTGGCGGTTCGGTCACGGTCTCGGTCACAGTTTCCGTCTCGGAAACGGCCGTCGCCGTCTCGTTCGGCGCAGAGGTGTCCGCGCTTGTCGTCTGCTCCGGCTCGGTCGTATCTGCGCCGGTCGTCGTCTCGCCGCCCCGCATCTGTGCGAGCACTTCCGGCGGCAGCGCGCTTTCCAGCGCCGACGTGTCACCCGTGATCATCGCCGTCAGAAGGCCGAGCTTCTGCTCGCGCGTCATCAGGCGCGTAAAGCCGACTGCCTGCTCACCGGTGATTTTTCCTGCGCCTTCGCCCTGATAATTCGCAAGCCACCGGTTCATCGTGTCCGTCATCGTCTTGCGCTCGCGCAGCGTCGGCGTTGTTTTGAGGAAAATGGTTACAAATTCCAGCGTCTCTTCGCGCTCGCTCTCCGGGACGTTCTGCTCGATGTAGGCGCGGATTTCCTCCTCGCTCATGGCCGTTGCAACCGAACGCACGGCGGGCGTACCGTATGCCGAAAGGTTTCCGACCGCCGGATGCAGCGCATCTGCGGACACGGGCGCTGCCGTCGCGGGCGCCGTGGTGGTTTCCTCTTCTTTCTTCTGCGCGCGGTCCGCCAGCGCCTGCCGCTCTTCCACGTCGGTAAACGTCAGACCCGTGAAGATATCCGTATCGGGATCGGCAAGCTGCGAGCGGACAATCTCGCGCTTTTTCGTCTCGGCAACAATATAATCCGTCAGCGCGTGCGTGTAGCCGATCGCGCCGGTGATGGAGGTCGCGGTCGCCTCCTCGGAGGGACGGACGATACCGCAGATTTTCAGGCGCACACCATCCTGCACCAGCTTCTCCATGTACTCGTCCTCGTACCGCATATCCTCCCACATACCAGTTTCTTCGTTCTTCTGATAGTAGTCCGCCGGCAGCACCAGAGAGAACTCCGTTTTCAGGATCTCGTCATAACTGATCGAATGCACCTGCGGCTCGACTTTTTCACCGTCCGTCTTCATCAGGGACGAAATGATGTCCAGCAGCTCCTCCTGGTCGAGCAGACCCAGTGCGTACATCGCCACGTCGGGCAGCTCGTTGTTCTTGGCAATCGAGAGCACCACTTCGTTGTACGCGGTCGGCCAGTTACCCGCAATGACGTCGTACTGCTCCGCCAGAAGCTGCGGGTTGTCGATCATTTCCGACCAGATCGAAAAGCTGCGCATCGAGCTCATGGACGCCATGCCGCCCATCTGCGAATTGGCGCCGCCGCCCATGCCGTAGTCGCCCATCAACCCGGTCAGGACATTTTCGGGCGAGAGCTGCACAATGCCGTCCGTCACGTCGGGTTTGTAGACGTTCAGGTCGATGTTGTAGCCGTACTGCGGCGGCGTACTGAGCTTATCCAGAACGCCGTTCTCCGGGTTTTCAATGTATTTTTTGAACGCGCCGAGATCATTGGTCGTAAGGTCGGCGGAAAAAGCGCTCATCATGCCCGTCATGACCGGATTGGAATATACCTTATCCAGGTCGTGGTCGGGCGTATCGCCCGTTTTGGCCATGGATTCCATCAGGCTCGACAGGTTCACGGTTTCCCGCTCGATCGTCATCGGGTAGGCGGACAGTGCATCCTGCTGCACGGTGTCGATATACAACTGGAATCCGTTGGACAGCGACAGAATCAGCGCGATGCCGATAATGCCGATACTGCCGGCAAAGGACGTCATAAACGTGCGTCCTTTTTTGGTCAGCAGATTGTTGGTGCTCAGCGACAGCGCCGTCCAGAACGACATGGACGTGCGTTCTTTTTTGCGGCGTTTCTTCTCCGCTTTTTTCTGCGCGCGCGACGGCCGTCCGGTGACTGCCGCCTCGTCGGCCGCCTCGCCCTCGTACGGCGCGGTATCGTCCGTCACCTGACCATCCAGCAGCCGCACGATGCGCGTGGAATACTGATCGGCCAGCTCCGGATTGTGCGTGACCATGATAACCAGCCGATCCTGCGCAATCTGCCGCAGCAGCTCCATGATCTGCACGCTCGTTTCCGAATCGAGCGCGCCGGTCGGTTCGTCCGCCAGCAGAATCTCCGGATCGTTAACCAGCGCGCGCGCAATCGCCACGCGCTGCATCTGCCCGCCGGACATCTGGTTCGGTTTCTTATGCAGTTGATCGCCAAGTCCCACCTGCTCGAGCGCTTCCTGCGCACGGCGGCGGCGCTCCGATTTGGATACGCCGGAAAGCGTCAGCGCCAGCTCCACGTTGCGCAGCACATTCTGATGCGGAATAAGGTTATAGTTCTGGAACACGAAACCGATCGAATGATTGCGGTAGCTGTCCCAGTCGCTGTCTTTGAATTCCCTGGTCGACCGGCCTGCAACGGACAGGTCGCCCGAATCATAATGATCCAGACCGCCGATCACGTTCAGCAGCGTCGTTTTGCCGCACCCGGACGGGCCGAGGATCGAAACAAATTCGCTGCGGCGAAAGGCGATTGTAACGCCGCGCAGCGCCTGCACCTGCATACCGCCGGTTGAATACGTTTTGACAATGTTGGTCAGTTGCAGCAAAGAAGTGTCCTCCTGCTTCTATTTTTTTCCAAAGTATTATACCCAAATTGCGTCCGGATGTCAACCGAACGCAATCGAAATTCATACACCATTCATAACCATTCATAACAAATTCCGTTTCAGACACATTCTGTATGAAACAACACAAAACATAATCGCTGTACCTCCTGTGTCAGCGGTTCGTTATTTCAGGATGATTGGTTCGGGCATTACCAGCCGACAAATCCGTTTGCAAGTACCGTGAATAAATGCCTGAAAAATGCGATCACTTTTTGCATGACAGTCTGCTCGAAATGCACGGGATCTGCATCAAATACAATAAATGTCGGAGATTGTGTCGCGACAATGCTTTTTGCGCCGCCCGGTACGTTATCCTCGATCAGATTGCCCTGCATATCATAAACGGTTGTATTTGCGTCCGGGAGATTGACGGTCAGATGAAACGGAGACTCTGCCCAGACGACATATACGGTTTGTCCGCTTTGCGCATAGGTTGCAACGTAGGCGGACTTTTGATAAAACAGGCCGTATCTTGTTTGTTTCAGAGCGGTGAGCTTTTTCCCGGCCGTTAAAAAATTAAAGGTCTTTACAGCGCCGGCGGATACTTTTGGCGTGAAGTCGTTTTTGTAAAGCCCTAAAGAGTTTTCGTATTCCTCGCCGCCCAGAACGTCGGACGTGATGCTGCTGTCCTGCAGCTCATAGGTAAAGTATTGTCCCTCTATGCCGTAGTCAAGCAGAAATTCGTCATAAAAAATAGCGTTGCGCACGATGTACTGTGCCTGTGTTTGTTCGTCGACGTTGCTGTTTGCCCAGCCTGTTTCCGTAACCCAGACGGGCATTTTGTCATAGCCGTATTTGACCAGTACGTCTCTGTAGTCGTCCAGTCTGTTTCTGGCTCGTTTTTCGGGCGCGCTTTTGCCCAGATAGTAGTGTACGGACAGTCCGTCCATATACGATCCCGCGCCGGCCTTCATCATGCCGTCAATATACTCTGTCCGAAATGCGATCGCACCGCCCAGGACGGTAACGTCGGGATCATTTTGCTTGATCGTCTGATATGCCGCCTTTAACAGCTCGGCATACTCCGCGGCCGCTGCGTCCTTGGTATTAAAATACCTGAGATCCGGCTCATTCCAGATTTCATACGCCTCGACTTTGCCGGCAAAATGTTTGGAAACAAAATCCACATATCGGATATAGGCGTCGAAGTATTCGTCGTCGGCTGTCGTTTCCGGATTGCCGTCACGCACGGGTATTGTGCAGTCCCATGCGGCGCCGGCGTCTAAATCGGCCTGTGTCGGCTGACCGAAATCATAAATCGGGTTACCGTAGGTGAGCACCGCAAGGCACCGGATACCGTTTGCCGCTGCGGATTCCACCCAGCGCGCGCGTTCCGGGAAGGAGAGCTGTCCCTTTACGCGTTCCACTGTTCCCCAATGCACTTCGTCACGCACAACAGGCAAGTTTGCATTCAAGGCTGCTGTGCAGGTTTTCTGCTGGTCACGACCCTGCGCCATGTGGGTGCAGGCACCGATGCCTTCGGCGTGTACCGACACCGAAAAACCGGAAACAAGAAAAAGGGCTGCCAGAAAAAATGACAGTATTTTTTGTCCTCTCACATAATCACCTCAAAAGCAGTATACTATGTAAAAATCAGCTTTGTCAATATAAGCGCGTAAGATAAAAAAACAGGACTCCGCTCTGGGAGTCCTGTTAAAGTCGTTTTATGCATTATGCGACCGAAATCGAGAAGCAATGCGATTTCAGACCGGGCGTACCGCTGGCGCGATACTTGTTGAAAACGGTGCGGAACGTGTTGCCGCTCATCGTCTTGTCGCCCACGCGGATGCTCGTGACGTAGCCGACACTGCCTCTTGCCCCGTCGTGCGAGAGGATCTCGATCCAATCCGACGGATTGCCGGAAAGCGTGATTTTCTTGGAAGGATTGGCGTTGTTGTACGCGTCGATGATGGCTTTGAATTCAGCCGCGCTGACCGAACACGTGGATACGCTCACCTGCTCGATGCTCTCCACGCCGCCGGCGAGATACGGATAGTTGTTGCCGCCCCATACGCTTGCCGCGCTGGTCGTCTTGCCGGCGGAGCTGGCATAGAACTGCGCCGAAATCGGACTGCCGCCGTAGGTCAGGTATTCGCCCAGCACACTCTTGACGGCCGAACGAACGAGCGGGGACAGCTTGCTGTCCGCAATCGTCGAACACGCCATATCGTTGCCGGTCAGCGTATATTTGCGCAGCTTCATATAGGAGTACGCCGCGACTGCCTGTGCCTTCAGCGCCTCTTCGTCGCCGCTCCTGGCATAGCCGCCGATTTCCTGCTGCACCACGCGGATCATGAAATCCTCCATGTCGCGTGCCTTACCGCAATAGGTCACTGTGGCAGGCGGCGTTTCGCGTGTGAGCGACGTGCCGGGATAGTAATGCGACAGGATGTCTTTGTAGCTCCATCCGCTGCGGGAATAGGCAAGCGCGCCGAGCTGGCTCATGCCCACGCCGTGGCCGTAGCCGTATACCGTAAATGTAAACGTTGTATTCTGCTGATCGAGCAGACCCAGACCGCCGAGCAGAGATTTTGTCGTCTCGGGTTTGGTCGTGGTCGTCGTCTGCGCTTTTGTCGTTTCAGGCTTGGCGGAAGTCACCGCTTTGATCGTGTCTGCCTTGGTTGTCTCTGCCTTGGTTGTCTCTGCCTTGGTCGATTCGCCCTTCGTTGACACTGCCTTGGTCGTGTATTCAACCTTGGCTTCGGCTGTCGTCTGCGATTCTTTCTCCGTCTCCGACACAGCCTGCGCCGCTTTTTTGATTTCCGCCTTGGTCGTCTCCGGCTTGGTTGTCGAGGGTGCCGTCGTGGTCGTCGGCGCGGCGGTTGTGGTCGGCGCGGCAGTCGTTGTCGCCTTGGTCGTCGTTTCCGGCGCGATATATGTACGGATATCCAGCTCTGCCGATTCCGGCGCCGGCGTTTCCACAAACTCAGCGATTTGCTCGGGCGCGACGTCTGCCGTACCGAACAGCGCCAGATCCACGTCCTCGGCGGGTACGGCAGGCTGCGCCTGCGCCAGCGCTTCGGTCGTTGTCTCCGGCAGTGTAAATGTCGTCTGCGGCTGCGTCGTTTCCTCGATCTGCGTCAGGGACGCCGATGCCGCGGACATATTCTGTGCAGAGTCAAAGAACGCCGCGACCTGATCCTTGAAATAGAAGCCGATCAGCACGCAGAGAATCAGCGCAATGACCACACAGATCGCAATCTTGATCGCCGTACCGCGCTTGCGCTCGGCGTTTGCTTTCTGAGACTGCGCGCTTTCCATATACAGCTTCAGAGGCTTGACCTCAGCGTCATCCGGCGGGAACGCCGCGCCGTCGGCGTAATCCTGCAGCATCGTATACAGCTCGTCCGTCGCCATGGCCACCAGATCGGCGGCCGCCATACCGGGCTGGCCGATAATCTTGCGCAGGTGCGCATTCTCGCCGTCGGACAGCGCAACATCGATAAACATCGCTTTGGAATCGCCGCCCAGCGAGAAGACGTTGGAAATCGCGGCGCCGAGTGTGGTGCCGATCTCTTTACGCGCCGCATCCGCCAGACACGCAATGCGTTCGCTCAGGGATTCGCGGCTGCCCGGATCATCCGTCACGACAGCCGGAATGAACGAATCGCCGAAATGCGGGTTGGCGCGCACGCCGTTTTGCAGGAATACATTTGTCTGTGTGCTGGCAAAGGCCACGGTCAGATCGCGCTCGGCCAGCAGATGCGCCGTCTCGGCAAAGCGGGTGCTGTTGTCCGGAATCTCCGCCGGCACCTGCCCGGAATCTCCGGTCTCTTCGGGCGCTTGCGCCGTCTGTGCCGCCTTCGCCGCAACCAGACGTGCCTCAAAGTACGGCTCAATGCCGCTGAAAATTACATCCTCCGTCCGATGCTCGGACAGCGGCAGATACAGCAGTGTCTGCGCTCCGCTGCACACGGCGAAACCGGAAAACAGTCCGTCTGTCGTCACGAAAACCGTCGCGTCTTTCGGCATGAGCGCGTGCGCTTTCATGGTCGTATCCGGCGCGGAAAGCTCCTCGCGGATCACCGAAACGACTTGCGGACAGATTTCGCTCTTGAGCCCCAAGAGCTTAAGCAGATTCCATTTTTGTTCCAGAAAAGATGCCTCGTCTGCGGCCGCGACAATCACGTCGGCATGCGAAAACATCTGCTTCATCTGCGCAAAAAACTGCTTGGGTTCATCCATCACACAGAAAGCCTCGGCTTCGACGCCCAGTCTGGTGAACGCATCCACCACGATTTGCTGTGCGCGTTCGTCTACCGATGATCGATCCTTGACGATGGCAATACATTCAACTTTCACACATAACCCTCCCATGTTCATCCGCCTTTTTGCGTGCAGGTGGACGCTCGTCCGGTTTTGGTATCAGCAACTCTCTTGTTTAAATTCGTATATCCGATATGCAGTCCTATGCATTGGGAATCCACTTCGACGCGTTGGCGTACGGATTGGCCTTCCCCTTTCTCTGATAGTATTTCACAGGCATGCGCGGATTGTTGTTGACCACAGCCTTGGAAACGTCGACCTCTGCGGGTTCTCCTTCGCGCACAAGGCGGCCGATGACCACCAGACGCTCGGAACCGAAATCATACGCGCAGGTGGACAGCGTCAGCAGCTTGTCCGAGGGCAGGATATCCACGCCGGTGGAATAGAGCTTGCGCTGGTCAATTTCGGCGATGTACTCCTTGCGCTCATTGTCATCCTTGAGCTGGGTGAAGATGTAGTCGAAGAACCACCCGCTCGAATCCGCGTCCGCATCGGAGAGGAACACGGCATAGACCTTGAACGTATAGTCCGCGTACATCGTTTCCAGATGGATCAGGGGCGCTTTTTTGAACCCGTCAATCGTGCGGTATTTCTCCAGCTCGCCGAAGACCAGATCGTCGTATTCCATGTTGTGGCCGAAAATGCTGGTGTTGTCGTCGAGCGCGGCATATGTATTCTCCACATTGACAAACGGGCAGCCGTACTTCGTCGTCTCTCCGAAGAAGTTCTTGCGCAGATACTCCTTGTTGTCCTTGCCCTGCACGACCGGTGTGGACAGGCCGGTGCCGGGGATTTCAAGATAGCCGTAGAAATCATCGTTGGTCGCGTAGAACTGCGCCAGGTCGTACCGTGCGCCTGCGGGCAGCTCCTGATTGCCGTACGCCTTCTTGAAAGAATCCGCGTCGCTCACGCCGCTGGTCAGCAGATCGCCGATCTTGTCCTGCCTGTTTTTCTCCAGATGCGGCTGCAGCAGGTATGTGTTGCCGATGATGCCCAGACACACGATCACAACCACAACGGACACAAGGAACAGGACCTTGCGGAAGATCTCGAACGTGCTGTCGTTCTTTTGCGGCAGCAGAGAGCGTTTGCTCTTTTTCTTGCCCTTCGCAGTCTGCGCCGGCGTGCCCGCCGCACCCTGCGCGGAACGGCGCTCTGCGGCTTTTCTCTGCGCGGATCGTCCCGTTTCCTGCTCTGCGCGGCGCACATCCGCAGCGGAATAGACCTGCGTGCGCTGCTCTGTTTCGGAAGCGGAAGCCTGCTCTACAGCATCGGCAAAGTCTGTCCCCGTATCGTCCAGCTCGTCGAGCGACAGGTCAAACGCTTCGGCAGCCGCCTCGGCACGTTCGACCTGCGCTTCCTCTTCCTCCATCGCCTGCTGGACGCTTTCGGAAAACTTCCTTTGCGACTGCGCCGCTTCATGGTCGGAGTAGGAATAAATATCCTCCATCTCCGGCGTATCGGACGTGCTGTCCGCAGCCGCTGCATCCGCAGACGCTTCGGCGCCCGCCGTATCCGGATCTATGCTCCGGAACTCGGCAAGCAGGGAATCAAAATCCGCCGACAGATCGGCAAAGGAGTCGCTGTACAGCTGATCCAGGAAATCATCGGTCGTACCGGACGCGCCGTCCAGCAAATCGCTGACCGCATCGTCGTGCTTGTCGGCAGAAGCGTCCGGCTGAGGTGTGCTGTTGTTTTTCTCGTTCTCGTCCATAATACTCTCCTTAAGACTTCGCTCTTAATACTTCGGTTCCCAGCGTGCGGAACCGGAATAGGGGTTCTGCTGACCTACAGCGTTGTACCACGCCTGCGGGCGGCGATAGTCCGCGTGGTCGCTCACCAGTGTGGGATCGATCGTCTCCTGCTCTCCCTCGCGCAGCATACGCGCCACAACGACCAGACGTGCCGTGATGCGGCGGCCGTTCGTGTGGAACAGATACGAACAGGTGGACAGCGTGAGGATCTTGTCGGTCGGCTGAACGTCGACGCCCGTGTGGTACAGCTCGCGCTCCTTGACGCCCGCCAGATATCCCTGCATATCCTCCTCATCCATCGTGGGATAGATGTAGTCGAACACATATCCGCCGTCGTCCGAGGCGTTGACCGTCGTCGCAAAGACGGCAAAGATTTTCCAGCGGTAGGTGTTGTACAGCGTGCTGTACTCAACGATGGGATTCTGCTTGAAGAACTCCGGATCCTGATACTTTTCCAGATCGTAGAAGACCTGCTGGCCGTCCTCGGTCGTGTGGCCGTACAGGATCGTGTTGGTCGAAAGTGTATATTTGCCGCAGCGATAGTCCAGAAATACGTTGCCGTACTTGGTGAACTCGCCGTAGAAATCGTTTTTCAGGTATTTGTATTTGCCGGTCTGTCCGTTGTCCTCGTCGGACTGCACGACGACCGTGTCGATCGACGTGCCGGGAACCTTGATGTACCCGATCGTATCGGGATTGGCCGCGTAGAGCGGCTTGAAGCGATCCAGCATGTCCGGCTTGTACTCCGCGCCGCCGTCACGGATGACCAGCTTTTCAAACAGGCTGCGGGACTCGGACGTATAGTCCGCCGGGACTACCGGCTGTGTCTGCGGCACGTCCTCCATCACCGGCGCGGCCGGTTTGTCCTCGATCAGAATGTTGCGTACCGACAGTCCCATGAAGACCAGGAAAACGACCAGCGCAACGGCAGTCAGTACCAGCATCGGCGTGTTGAGCGCGCTCTTTTTCTTTTTCTTAGCCATTATATACCTCTCACATTTTCTGCAGCCGCTGCCAGACCAGATGCAGCGCCCGCGACGCGGTTACATAGCGGTTATACTCACGGTCTGTGCGGCCGGTTTCCAGCTTGACGGCCGTCACGCCGTCCGCATCCGCAAGACCGATAAAGACCAGACCGACCGATTTTTGCTCGCTGCAGCCGGGTCCCGCGACGCCGGTCACCGCCACGGCGATATCCGCGCCGCTCACGCGCAGCGCGCCCGCAGCCATTTCCATGGCCGTTTCGGTGCTGACCGCACCGTGCGCCTGCAGCGTTTCATGCCGCACGGACAGCAGCTTTTCTTTCATCTCGTTGGAATAGGTCACCAATCCGCAGTCGAACACATCCGACGCGCCGGGCACCTCCGTGATACGCTTGGATATATAGCCCGCCGTACAGGACTCCGCTGTCGCCAGATGCAGCCCGCGTTCGCGCAGCGCCTGCACCACGGCGTGCTGGATGTCCTCGACGTCAATCCCGTAGATGTACTCCCCGACCGTCCCGCGGATCTGCCGCAGCACCGGTTCAATCAATGCCTCTGCATCCTGCGGCGTGTCCGCATGCGCGGTGATGCGCAGCATCGCCTCGCCCTGCTTTGCGTACGGCGCGACCGTCGGGTTGCTGCCCGCAAGCAGCGGCGCGACACGCTCGGCCAGCGCGCTCTCGCCGATTCCCATTGTCCGCACGGTGTGCGAGACAATCACGCCGGTCGTTTTTTGCCGCAGAAACGGCTGCACGCTCTGCTCGAACATCGCCCGCATCTCATTCGGCGGGCCGGGCAGCAGGATTACGCACTTGCCGCCGCGTTCCATCGCGGCTCCGGGGGCGGTGCCGTTGCTGTTGGGAAACACCGTCGCGCCCACAGGCAGGTCCGCCTGCTTGAGATTGCTCTCGGGCATCGGCATGCCGCGCTTTTGAAAGAAGGCGCGGATCTCTTCGACCGTCTGCGCGTCACGTTCCAGCGCAAAGCCCATCACGTCGGCGCAGACTTCCTTAGTCAGGTCGTCCGCCGTCGGACCGAGACCGCCGGTCAGCAGTACAATATCGCTGCGCGAGAGCGCATCGCGTACCGTTTCGGCAAGCCTTGCGGCGTTGTCGCCGACGGTTGCGCGGTGCAGCACGGCGATGCCCATCGCCGCAAGCTGCTGCGACAGATACTGCGCGTTTGTATCGAGAATGTCCCCCAGCAGCAGTTCCGTGCCGACGGACACGATCTCACAAGTCAACATATCTTTTCCTCAATGCGCCCGGATGGTCAGTGTGCGCGTGCCGGCAATGGCCTCGCTGCACAGCCGTTCGGACTCAAGCAGGTTCTCCGCCTGCTGCACATAGTAGAGTTTCGGATGCGTGCGCGGATGCTTCGGCGTGAAGACCGTGCAGCAGTCCTCGTACGGCAGAATGGACAGCTCGAACGTGTCGATTCTGCGGGAAATCTCGATCACCTCGTTCTTGTCCATGCCGATCAGCGGACGGAACACGGGCATCGAGACGGCCTCGTCCGTACAGGCGAGGGCATAGAGCGTCTGACTGGCAACCTGACCGACGGATTCGCCCGTGATCAGCGCGCCGCAGTCGTTCTGCTCGGCGATCGTCTGGGCAATGCGCATCATATAGCGGCGCATCAGGATGGTGAACAGTTCCTCCGGGCAGTTGTCGCGGATTGCCTCCTGCAGCTCGGTAAAGGGCACCACATGCAGACGGATGCGCCCGCTGTACTGCGCAACCCTGCCCAGCAGGTCGTGGACCTTCTTCTCCGCGCGTTCGCTCGTGTAGGGCGGAGAGGCGAAATGCACCGCCTCGATTTCCAGACCGCGTTTGGCCATCATCCATGCGGCGACGGGGCTGTCGATACCGCCGGAAATCAGAACAGCCGCTTTGCCTGCGCTGCCGGTCGGCAGTCCGCCGGCGCCCTTGAGCTGGTTGCCGTGGATAAACGCCGCCCTGTCGCGCACTTCGATGTTGACCGTCAGATCCGGATTATGTACGTCCACGGACAGGTGCGGGAAACGGGACAGCAGCACGCCGCCCATCTCCATGCAGATTTCCGGAGACGTGAACGGAAACTTTTTGTCCGCGCGTCTGGCGCAGACCTTGAACGTCTTTGCCGCGCGCAGCGCGTCCTCGAGATAATCGCCCGTCACGGCGCGGATCACGTCCATATCCTTGTCCGTCATCAGCGCCTTGGAGTAGCCGACAAAACCGAACACCTTGCCGCACGCGTCGGCCGCGGCGTCCAGATCCGCTACGTCGTCGCCGGGAATCGCCGTCACCGTCGACTGCGCGGCCGAAAACTGCCACGAACCGAACCGCGACAGCCGGTAGCGCAGGTTCTTGATCATCTTGTCCTCGAACGAGCGCCGGTTGAGTCCCTTGAGTGCGATCTCTCCGTTTTTAAGTAAAATGACTTCTTTCATATCCAAAAGGAATGCTCCTGTTTTTCTGCACTTTTATCTTCTGGCCGTGCGGATCGAGCGTTTGCCGTCCGCAAGAGCATCTAAGAACATGTCGATCATCGCGTGCGTCGTCTCATGCGAAAAGCTGACGCGCAGCGCCGACGCAATCGCCGCATCCGGCAGTCCCATGCTGCGCAGCACACGGCTCTTGTGCCCCTTGGCACAGGCAGAACCGGACGATACATAAATCTCGCGCCGGGAGAGGAAATTCATCATCGGCTCGGAATTGACGCCGGTGGAAATGTTGACGATATACGGCAGCGCATCCGGCGGAGAATTGACCGTGATCCCGTCGATGGCCGCAAGGCCTTCAAGCAGATGATCGCGCAGCTGCGACACATGGACAAACGCTTCGTCCGTGTCCGGCAGCGCGCGCACCGCCGCGCCGAATCCCGCAATCGCGGGTACAGGCTCGGTGCCGGGACGCAGCGTCCCTTCCTGCAAACCGCCGAAGGTGCGCGGAGAAACGCGCACGGACGATCCGCCCTTTTTATATCCGCCGCGCACATACAGCGCCCCTGCCCCCTTGGGACCGTGCACCTTGTGCGCGCTGACGCTCATCAGATCCACGCCCATCGCGCCGGGCCGGAGTCCGGGCAGCTTGCCGAACGCCTGCACCGCGTCGCAGTGAATGACGGCGGGCGCACCGGCTGCGCGCACCGCGCGCCGAATCTGCTGCACGGGCTGGATCGCGCCGACTTCGTTGTTGACCGCCATCACGCTCACAAGGATCGTATTGCGGTTGACCGCGCGGGCAATCGCTTCGGCCGGCACAATCCCGTCGGGTCCGACGGGCAGGCGCACGACCTCGAAGCCCTGCGTCTCGAGTGTACGGGCGGATTCCTCCACGCTGGAGTGCTCCACCGAGGAAATAACAATCCGGCTGCCGTACCGCCGCATGGCCGACGCCGTGCCGAGAATCGCGATGTTGTTGCTCTCGGTGCCGCCGCTTGTGAAGAAAACTTCCTCCGGCCGGCAGTACAGCCGGTCGGCAATCGCCTCACGCGCGGAAATGAGGATATCCTCCGCCTGCATCCCCTTGCGGTAGAGCGAGGAAGGGTTTCCCCAGTTGTGCAGCAACGCATCCGAAACCGCTTCGGCCGCCTCGGCGCATACCGGCGTGGTGGCGCTGTTGTCAAGATAACATTCCAATGCCGGTTCCCTCCAAAGCCACTACACCCGATTTTACAGTTACTTTATTATACATCAATCTCACCCGTTTGTAAATGGTTATTTTTCCGGAATAGTATGCCGCCCAGACGCGCTGTACAACATCCTGTGTATCCGAAACGCAAAAAAACAAATATTTTTTCAGATTGTTTGTCTGTTCGTTCCGATCCGACAGAGAGCGCGCCGTAAAACGCACACCGTTCCGCTGCCAGTATATGCACGCTGCACTTCCCCTGCTCAGTTTACATCGCAAAAATGAACACGGTTCTTCCGAATCGTGAAGAAGTTGTAAAAACGCTGTATGAGGTACTGCGAAGCCGACGAAGCAATCCCCTGTTCTTGGTTCGTTCGATTCAGGTTTTGCCTGCGGTGTTTTTCGTTTTTGCGCTCGCTTTGTACCCGTCGGACTTGCACGCCGGAAATGCGCATAAGCGAAACGCATGGTTGCGTTCCCAACACGACCGCCGTTGCGTTTTCCGTAGGGGACGATGCCCACATCGTCCCGACGTTCGGCAATATGCCGTTCCCGGCGGCGCATGTGCGTAAAAACAAACTGTCATTGCGAAGGAGCGAAGCGACTGCGGCAATCCGTGTCTCGCCTGCCGGCTCGGTCGGCGCTTCTGCCTTCGGCAGAGGTGTCCACCGGACACCCGCGCCCCCTGTGCGGCTGATATGTTCGGTTCTGGGGTACGGATTGCTTCGCTGCGCTCGTAATGCAATTAGACGGTAGATATTAGATGGTAGATTGTAGATGTGCGTGCAGAAGGCGCGACGCAGGGGCGGATCGTATCCGCCCGCAATTCACGGCATTGCGCAGTAAAGTCCGGGCGGCAGGTTGCCGCCCCTACGGGCTTAACGAAATACGCAGTAGCGAAACGCATGGTTGCGTTCCCTACACGACCGCCGTTGCGTTTTCCGTAGGGAACGATGCCCACATCGTCCCGCGCGCGGTCGATCCGGCGGTACGTGTCATTTGCGGGGGCGGCATGACCGCCCGCGCGTTCGGCATCGCAAAGCACAGACAGGCGGCAGGTTGCCGCCCCTTCGAGTAAACATTGAATCATTACGAAAAAAGCGGCCGTACCCGATCGGATACAGCCGCTGCGTGTTTGTGTGTTGTATGCTTATGCAAACAGGTCTCTGAAGAAAATGTAGATGGCGTCTACGCTCTTAAATACCGCGTTGAGCAGCATCACGATCTCCTTGTGCAGTACGGTGATGAAGCTGTAGTTCGTCAGCTCGGTCGCGCCGTCCTTGGCAAAAGCCGTCAGGGAAAGCACAACAGCCAGAACGGCAATCACACCGACGATTGTCCATATCTTTTTGCGCATAGTCAGTCTCCTCTCTTATGCAGCGGCCTTCTGCCCGAAGATCTGGTCGTACAGCCAGGTCTTGACGAACAGGAACGCGTTGTTGATCACGCGGATGACCTTCAGCATGGGCATAACCACGTGATCGTGCCACGCCTTGCGGAAGGAGAAGAAGAAGTTGACAATGTAGTACATATCTTCCACCTTTTCGCCCGTGGTGATCTTGTGATTCTTTTCCCACACAGCGACGAGCTTGATCGTGTTCAGGGACGGCTCATAGGAGTAGATTACCCAGCCGACGAACACGTTCTCATCGGAATAGGCAATCGTGAAGTCGGTATAGTCCAGGCCGCGGATCGTCGCCTTGCCGACGGCCTTTTTGAAGGTCTCCTTGTAGTATTCCTCTGCGGTGGGGCTGAACGCCAGATTGTTCTGGTCCGCAGGCTTCCACTCGCCGTTATACATTGCGTCCGCGTCCGCGTAGTAAAGGACGTCGATATCGCTGTTCTTGTAGGTAGTGATCGTATCGCCTTCATGCAGGATCGTAGCCTTGTCGTTGCCCTTGCTCATGAAGTTGATTGTCAGGAAATCCGCGTCCTCGCAGATTTCGTAATCCTTTGTCGTAACTTCGGGCTCCGCCGGTTCGGAACCGGGTTCCGATGCATCTTCGGCAAACGCGGCCAGAGAGCAGAAGGAAAAGACCGTCAGAACAGCCAAAAAGATTGCAAGCAGTTTTTTCATACGTATCATCCTTCCTTTCTCTTATTTGTTGCCCAGCAGTCTCGCCCAGAAGTGGATGATCTTCGGCACGATGGGAATCAGGAAATCGCCCAGTTTGTCCAGGAACTCCAGCCACTTGACGTAGAGCTTCTCGACGAAGGACTCGAAGCCGTTCGGCTCGCGCGTCTCGTACACAGCCTGCAGGCGGATGGTCAGACCGTTGGCCGTCTCGTTGACGTAGTTGACTTCCCACTCCGTGACGGTGGTGTACTGATAGTATGTTGTCTTGCTGTGCTCGTAGTCGATCTTCAGAACGATGTCGCTCTTGAGCTTTTTCCGCACTTCCTTGTCCAGACCGTTGTAAATATCGGTGGCCGTCTTGAACGTACCGTTTTCCGTCTCCATCTCGTCGACCGTATCGCCGACGCCCTTGACGGTGTAAACGCCCTTGTACAGATCGCCGCTCGAGAAGCTGGCGATGTTGTCGCGGAAGGAGACCACGCCGACAAATGCCGGATCCGCATACTGCTTCTGCAGCGCACTGGTAACTTCCTCGGCGTCCGCACGGCCGATGGAATAGGTCACGGCCAGCATTTCGCACGTTTCATTTACGGAAGTAATGGTGTCACCGGGTTTGAATCGCTGACCGACATAGTAGCCGGATTCGGTCTTAACCGGTTCTTCCGGCTCGGCGTCCACGGCGGACGCACCGATCGCAAAGCAGCCGATCACGGTCAGAACGGCCAGCAGGATCGAAAGAACTTTTTTCATCATCTGCTTCTCCTCCTATCAGTTACCGGCGATAAACAATCCGAGCTGTGTAAACCAATCCTGCAGGAACTGGATGATATAGTCAATGACAGTCTTGACATAACCGCGGAACATGGCGGTAAAGCCTGCCCAGCCGGTCAGGACGGGTTCTTCCCACTGTGCGGCGAGCACAATGCGGTTGAACTCCTTGCCGGAATAGATGCTCTCAATCTTCCACTGCTCGAACGGATACTCGTTGGCATTGGCATAGTCGATTGCATAATTTTCACGGCGCTCGGTCTCTTTATACGCGTAGTCCGTGTAGTCGTCCAGACCCTTCACGGCATAGCCGGTGCCGTCGTAGTCTACAAACCTGGTGTTTCCGTTGCCGCTGGCCGCATCCTGGCCGGGCAGGTATTCGACGATCAGCACGCCGCTGATCGCGTTTTCGTCGGCAGCGGGCGCTTCCGCCACGCCTTCGACCGGATCCTCGGGCTCGCTCTGCTCTTTGACGGGCAGCACGATAATGTCTGTCGGATTAAGGAACACATCTTCGCCGTTTTCCACAGCGGCGACAAGATCCTCGATCTTGTATTCCACGGGCGTATATGCGGGTTTTTCATCCTCGGCAAATGCGGCAAGCGCAAACATGCCGAGCATCATCACGGCCGCCATCAGGACGGCGAGAATTTTTTTCGTCATGATTCTTTCCTCCTTGCGCCTTTATGCTTCAATGCCGAAAATGCCGTAGATCCAGTTGCGGAAGCCGTCGTTCAGCAGCATCGCAAGCGCTGCCGGCAGGCCGGCAACACCCATCTCGATATACGAAAAAATCTCTTCGATTTTGGCCAGCCACTTGGCAAGCGTCGCCTGGATGGGCGTGTCGTACTCACCTTCGGGCGTGTCGGGCGTATCGGGCTTTTCAGGCTCGTCGGGGGTCTCCGGCGCAGCGCCGCGATCCCACAGCGCATAGACCTCAACACGCACGGTCGCCGTCTTGTTGGCCTGCCACGTGGTGTGATCATACAGCGCCCAGCCGACAAATTTCGCACCGTTCAGCGTGTAGTCGATCGCGTTGCCGTTTTCAAGATCGCCGCGGTCAATGCCCGCCGAATCTCTCGCATGCGCAAGGTCGCCCATGCCGGCAATCTTCGCCACAGCGACGTCGCCCCGCAGGAATTCCTCATAGGTGTAGAAGGTCTTGAAATAGTTGGGGCTCTTGGCCATCAGATCGGCTGCCGTCTGACCTTGGCCGGTCTGCCACTTTTCGCTGTCCAGATTGTACTTGGAAACCTGATTTTCCTTCCAATCCGAATTGCGGATGTTGGACGCCTTGACAGCGGCGGCATCGGGATAATAGATCACTTCGATGCGCTTGGCCGTGCTGTTGGTATTGGCTGTGATCGCGCCGAACTCGATCGAATCACCGCCCTGCAAAATGATGACAGGCCCTTTTGCAGTTGCCTTGATACGCGGCAAGCCGTCCGCATACTTGTACACCGTACCGGCGGTCTCGTCCTCTGCCGACACGCAAAGGACGCACACGGAGAACGCCATCAGCACTGCCAGCAGAACGGCAAGAACTTTTTTCATAGAATTTCCTCCTTCGTTGTATCGGGTAAACTCCACCCGATTCAAATTCGATTCTATTCTATACTCTTTTCCGCCGTTTGACAAGAGGAAACGCAAAAAAAATCATTCTTTTTTAGATGCTTTTCAGCAGAATGACAGCTTTTGTCGGAAGATTTTGTGCACTTTGCCAAGCCACTCCTCGACGTCCTGCCTGCTTATTTGCCGGATAGAATTATACAGCGAGACCGTGTTTCCGATCGGCGCGGGCAGAAGCGCGGCATATTCCCAAAGATCGCTGCCGGGCAGCCTGTCCGGTGCACGCATCGCCGGGACGGGCGTGTCCGACTGCGCCGAGGCAGGTACGCCGTGGGCGGTAGCCTCGGTACGTGCGGCGGCAATCTGTACGCCCGCCGCCAGCACTGCCGCGCACAGCAAAATGATCTGCGCGCGGAACCAGATGCGCAGCACGCTGCGCGTAGTGGATTCTTTCATATTGATTCCTCATTCCGTTACATAGTTTTCCAGCAGCCGCGCGAGCGCTCTTCCGAACAGCGATCCGGCATAGACCGCTTCCTCGAGCGTGTTCGCTTCGCTTCCGAATTCCACCAGCAGCGAACAGGGCGTCATATCCATGTTGTATTGACGATGGCAGAAGAAGAGCGGACGCATCAGACCGGCTGCGGACTGCTCGCACGCGTCCTGTAAGCGCAGCGCAAAGCGCAGATTTTGTTCCCAGTTCGGAAAATCTGTGACGTTGCCGCCCTCGCTGCCCGAGATAATCATAATCTGCGCCGCTTTTTTGCCGCCGATCTCGGCCACGGGCTTGATCTTGACGCCATTGTTCTCCTGGATTGCGTCGCGGTGCACGTCCAGCACGACGGACAGCTCCGGGTACCTATCCAGATACTTCTGAACCGTGGCGCGCGAACGGTCATATGCGCCGGAATAGCGCGTGTCGTGCACGGTTTCGTCATGGATTACCTGAAATCCGGCGCTTTCCAGTTCTTCGGCAATCGCCGTACCGACGCGCACAACGTTGCGGCCGGCGTCCGTCGTGCGGGACGACGTGTCGGCGGCATACCAGTCCCGGTCAAGCAGCTCGTACCCTTCGGTTGTGTGCGTGTGAAACAGCAGAACGGCCGGTTTGCTTTTGTCGATTGTCAACGCCGCATCGGCTGTCCAAAGCGCGTCATAGTCCGGTTTCACATCGTCAGTCATGTTGCGGATCAGCAGCCCCCGAAAACTCTCGGTCGACGACTTTTTCCCGAACGTCTGCGCGCGGATGTCCCCGTCCTTTTTCTGCGACGCGGCCTGTTGCTGTGCTTGTTGCATCAGTGCGAGAACGTCGGGCGGCGTCCCGGTCAGCGAGTGCGGCTGTGCTGTTTCTCCGGCTATCTGCGACGGAGCGGCGGCAGGTTGTGTCTGCTGCGGCGATTGGCGCAAACGCGCGAGTCCGCCCTCCGGCAGGCAGGCGAATGCGCTCAGATACAGCAGATCCTCCGTCATCGGCTGCGGCAGGAGAACCAGCGACGCGCACAGCAGCGCACACAGCGCCGCCGAAACGATTGCAGAAAACGGTTTTGTATTTGCGGCCATACCATTCACCATCCGAAAACAATCTGCAACCATTCTATGCGCGGCCGTTTCAATTATGAAACCAGTAGCAGGATGTCGCTTGCGGACAGGTGCGGCTGGAGCGCGCGGTTGACGGCAAGCGCCAGAAGACGCGCGGCACGCTCGATGACGAGATCAATCTCGCGCGGCGTGATCATCATATCGGCGCCCTCCCGTGCAAACACTTCTCCCGGCGGCGACTGCGTCAGATCCTGCACGAGCGTCGCGGCGTCCACAACGGTCGGCACGCCCAGGGCGATCACCGGCACGCCGAGACTGTCCCGGTTCAGCTCTGCGCGCGCGTTCCCCACACCGGCGCCGGGTGTCACGCCCGTATCTGCCATCTGCACGGTACAGCCCAGACGCGCAAGGCGTCTGGCCGCCAGCGCGTCCACCGTCAGCACCGCCGCCGGACGCACGCTTTCCACGACGCCGCGCAGCAGCTCGCCCGTCTCGATGCCCGTTTTTCCCAGAACGCCGGGCGTCAGATTGACGACGGGACGAAGTGTGCCCAGTCCGGCCGACTCGGCCAGTTCCCGGCGGATATGGCGCGTCGCCAGAACAAGCGACGAGAATTTCGGACCGAGCGCATCGGGCGTAATCTCGCTGTTGCCGAGTCCGGCCACAAGCACCGTCCCTTCCGCCGGCAAAAGCGCGCGCAGTTCACGGGCGATCGCATCCGCCGTCTGCTGCGGAATCTCCGCACTGCGCTTGAACGGCGGCACCTCGGCGGTGATATACCGCCCCTGCGGTTTGCCGAGCGCCTCGGCGCCTGAGGCCGTCTGCACGCAGATGCGCGTGATCCGCACGTCCTGCGCCTGCTCCACCTCGCACGTCACGCCCTCCGGCATGGATTGCCCGAACGCCTCGCTTTTTTCGATTGCCAGATCGGTGCGAAAATCCATAAAATCAATTCCTTTCCAATTATTATGAAAAAATGCGAAAAGACTCTTGCAATTCGACGCAGAGTGTGGTAGAATCTTTAACTGTATAGTAGGCGATTGCGAAAGTTCGGGATGGATTCCCCCCATCCAGCGCATCGGCTGACTACAATTTTTGGAATACGGCGTTTGGCGATCCTTTACCCTCTCTCACCCGGGCTTTCGCAATCGCCGACCCGTTCCGTGTAAAGGAGGTGCTCCCCATGCCCAACATCAAGTCCGCAAAGAAGCGTGTCCTCGTCAGCAAGACCAGAGCTGCGCGCAACAAGTCCGCAAACTCTGCGCTCAAGACGGCGATCAAGAAGGCGCACGCCGCTGTGGAAGCCGACGCGCCCGATAAGGAAGCGCTCGTCCGCGCCGCAATCAAAAAGGTGGACCAGGCCGAGGCCAAGGGACTGCTGCACAAGAACAATGCAGCCCGTAAAAAGTCCGCCCTCGCCAGACTACTCAACGCATAACAATTTTTATTACGGAGGTCAAAATCATGTGCAAGTTCTTCAAGAAACTGTTTAAGTGCCTGGCTGTGCTTGCTGCCATCGCAGGCGCCTGCGCCGCTGCTTACTATGCCGTGAAGAAATTCATGGACAAGAAGGAAGCAAGCTGCGAGGATTTTGTTCCCTGTGAGTGCTGTGATTGCGACGACGTCGAGGTCGAACCCGCAGTCGAAGCAGCAGAAGAAGCTCCCGCCGAGGAAGCTGCCGAATAATTACGCGCAAGATCAGATGCCGCTTTGCCGCAAGGCAGGGCGGCTTTCTTGTTTTATTATTACTTTTCATGGGGCTTAGCGATCAGCGACGCGATCAGTCCGCACAGCACCGCTGCCGTCACGCCGCCGGCGCCCGCTGTCAGCGCGCCGGTCAGCACACCGGAAAGCCCGTCGCGCATCACGGCCTCACGCGTGCCTTTCGCGAGCGCGAATCCGAACCCCGTCAGCGGGACTTTCGCGCCGGAACCTGCCCACGCTGCCAGCGGCTCATAGATGCCCAGCGCACCCAGCAGCACACCCGCCACGACGAAGCCGACCAGAATACGCGCCGGCGTGAGTTTCGTGCGGTCGAGCAGGATCTGTCCGACCAGGCAGAACGCGCCGCCGACACAAAACGCTTTCAATAATCCGAATACCGTTTCCATCTCTGAACTCCCTCCCGGTCCTTATTTTGGACGGCGCGCGCAAAAATATCCGTCCGCGCGGTATATTCCGCGGGACGGGCGCATATCTTGAAGCAAAAAGCGTCGTGCAGCAAGCAGGGAGGAAACCGTATGCAAAGCAATATTTACAGCGATATCGCAACCCGCACAGGCGGCGACATCTACGTGGGCGTCGTCGGGCCGGTACGCACAGGGAAATCCACATTCATCAAACGATTCATGGACACGCTCGTGCTGCCCAACATCCGCGACCCGCACCGCAAAGAACGCGCCACAGATGAGCTGCCGCAATCGGCGTCCGGACGCACGATCATGACGACCGAGCCGAAGTTTATTCCCGAACAGGCCGCGCAGATCACGCTGCCCGGCAACGCGCAGCTGCGCGTGCGTATGATCGACTGCGTGGGGTACATCGTGCCCAGCTCGCTCGGCTACATTGAAAACGAGCAGCCGCGCATGGTCAAAACGCCGTGGTTCGAGGAGGAAATTCCCTTCAACATGGCGGCGGAGCTCGGTACAAAAAAGGTCATCAGCGAGCACTCGACCATCGGCCTGGTGATCACGACCGACGGCTCGATCAGCGACATCCCGCGTGAGGAATACGCCGAGGCCGAACGGCGCGTGATCGAGGAGCTGCAGGGGTTGCACAAGCCGTTTATCGTGCTGCTCAACAGTACCGAACCGGATTCGCCCGCAGCACAGAGCGCGGCAGACGCCATGCAGGTCTCTTACGGCGTACCGGTGCTGCCGGTCAACTGCATGCAGCTGGACGAGGCGCAGATCCGCGACATTCTCTCGCGTATTCTGTTCGAGTTCCCAGTCAAGGAAGTCTGTCTCGATCTGCCGCGCTGGGTTATGACGCTCGGCCGCGGACACTGGCTGCGCACGGCTGTAACCGACGCCGTGCGGGAGGCCGCGGCAAACCTTGCGCACATGCGTGACGTCGCCGATATGGCCAAGACCATCGCCGCCTGTCCGTATCTGCAATCGGCGCGCGTCGCGTCCACCACGCTCTCGGACGGCAGCGCGCGTATCACAGCCGATATTGCGCAATCGCTGTTCTTCAAGGTGCTGCACGAAATAACCGACCTGCCCGTCGGGGACGAACAGTCGCTGCTGGCGACACTGCGGGAGCTGGCGGATATGCGCAAGTCGTACCTGCGTCTGCGCACGGCGCTCGACGAGGTGGACGAAACAGGCTACGGGATTGTGATGCCCACGCTTGAGGAGCTGCATCTGGAGGAGCCGGAAATCATGCGGCAGGGCGGGCGTTACGGCGTGCGGCTGCGGGCGTCGGCGCCGTCGCTGCACATCATGAAAACGAACGTCACCACAGAGGTCGCCCCGATCGTCGGCAGCGAATCGCAATCCGAGGAGCTGGTCATGTACCTGCTGCGCGAGTTCGAGGAAAACCCGTCCGAAATCTGGAATTCGAATATCTTCGGCAAGTCCCTGCACGAGCTGGTCAACGAGGGGCTGCACAACAAGCTGTACAAAATGCCGACCGACGCGCGCCAGCGCATCCAGGAAACGCTCGAACGCGTCATCAACGAAGGGTGCAGCGGATTGATATGCATTATTCTGTAATCTGTCCGGACACAAAACTGTACGGGGCTGCCGCAAAATGCGACAGCCCCGTTGGGGTTCATCCTATTGAAATTACAGCTTAGAAAACGTCTTTCGTCACAACCGTGTAGACCAGATCCGGCAGCATGCACAGGAATCGCGGCAACCAGTTGCCGAACGTGTATACGGCCAGCGACAGGAAGGACGGGATCAGGCCGAGCGCATAGCGCACGGGGCTGGTCGAATTGTCGCCGGTGAAGGTGATCTCGTTCTTGCCGGTCTCTTTGGTCAGCTCGAAAGAGTCGATCTCGGTCAGCACATCCTCAGTCTCGCCTTCCGCCTGATCCTTGAGCACATAGGCCTTGAGCGTCAGCTTGCCGCCGTCGATCGTGATGTTGCTGAACACGCCGCCGACACGGTTGAGGTCAACATGGTCAAGCGTGCCGTCCTGCAGGTAGCACTGGTTGTAATGGCCCAGGTCGTTCTTGCCGTCTCTCTGCACGGTCAGCGCCGCGAGCTTATCGAGCGTGATGAAGTGGTTGAACATGAAGTCGCGGATTTCGTACCGCTTGCTGCCGGCAGTGCCCGCGAGCACGTACGTCACGCCTTCGCCGTCCGGAACGACATGGTTGAGCTTGAGGCTCTTGGTGCGCAGATACTGGTGGTCATGGCCGCTCATTACCAGATCAACGCCGGTTGCCTCGCAGATGCGCGTGAGCGTAGCCTTGGTATACAGCGCATCCGGCCACTTGCCGTCCTTGCCGAGCGTGTAGGGAGACTTGTGCATGAATACGATCTTCCAGTCCTTGTCGGTGGAGCGCATATCGTTGAACAGCCAGCGAAGCTGCGCGAGCGACAGGCTCAACGCGTCGTTGGTGTTCAGCACGGCGAAATGCGCGTTGCCGTAGTCGTAGGAATAGTTGACGCCGTTCAGATTCTGCACGCTTTCGGACTTGTCCAGATTGAACATATTGTCGAACCAGTGCCACACGCCCAGACCATCATGGTTGCCGCTGATCGGCGCGAGCGTTACGCGGCTGTCAAAGCTGTCGAACGCCTCGGCATAGTAGTCCCATTCTTCGTTGGTGCTGTCGTTGGTGAAGTCGCCGAGATTGACGATGAAGTCTGCGTCCGGATTCACTTCCAGACCCTTTTTCGCGGTACGCACGCCCTTGAGGAAATTCTCAAGACTGCTCGCCTGCACGTCCGCGATGCTGATGAAGCTGATCTTGTCGTCGCCGTCGTCCGTGCGGAATGCGCCCGGCTCGCTCCAGGCTGTGTCGCCCTTGAGTTGATAGGTGTAGTCCGTGCCTGCCGTCAGGCCCTTGACCGTGACTTTGTGCATGTAGTTGCCTTCCCATGCCGTGCACGTCACATCGTCGAGCTTGAGCGTCGAGGTGATGTCGCGCCCGTTTGCGAACACGCGGATCTGCGTGTCGACTGCCGTCTTCGTATACCAGCAGAAACCGCGCTGCGCGGCTGTGTCGCCGTTGACGGTGCAGCTCTGGCGGAACAGATCGCTGTCCTGCGTATAGCTCGCGTTTGCAACCAGTCCGCCGCCGCACAGCAGCGCCATGACCAGCAGAATGCTGATACATTTCCGAATCGTATTTTTCATGATTTTCGCTTCCTTTCTGTTTTTGACGCGTATAGTTTAGCACAGACTAACTCGGTTTGTCAATAAACTTTCGTTGCATTCTGCCGCGGAACATGGTACAATGAAGCGGAATCAAAGGAGTGAGTGTGATGAGCAATTTTTTTGCGCTGATGGCGCGGATGAAATACATCAACCGCTGGGCGCTCATGCGCAACGCGCATGAGGAGAACCTGAGCGAGCACAGTCTGGACGTGGCGATCACGGCGCACGCGCTGGTGCTGCTGCACAATCAAACCGCCCAAACGCCGCTGTCCGCCGACCGTGCGGCCGTGCTGGCGCTGTTTCACGACGCGCCGGAGATCCTGACGGGCGACATGCCCACGCCGGTCAAATACTACAACGCGCAGGTACGCGACGCGTACAGGCTCGTGGAGGAGAGCGCCTGCGACACCATACTCGCCATGCTGCCCGAATCCCTGCGCGATGCATACCGGCCGATGTTTGTGCCGCAGGCGGAGGATGCGCCGCTGTGGCGGTTCGTCAAGGCGGCGGACAAAATCTGCGCGCTGACCAAGTGCATCGCCGAGCGGCAGGCCGGCAATCTGGAGTTTGAAAAGGCGGCAGCCTCCACGCTGCGCGCGATTCAGGACATGCACTGCCCCGAAGCCGACCGCTTTCTGGAGGAATTTCTGCCCGGCTTTGAAAAAACGCTCGACGAACTGCGCGGCGAATAAACAGACGAGAGAAAAAAGCAGACCCGATTCACTGAACCGGATCTGCTCATTTTTTTGCTTATTCTTCCTGTGCGGATTCTGCGGGCGCGGGCGCTGCTTTCGGCTCGATGATGCCGTACAGCGACGCCGACGCGTTGTCGGAACGCGGAGGACGGGAAGGCTGGGTTGTGCCCTTATCCGCGCCGCCTCTGCCGCCGCGGCCGCCTCTGCCGCCATGACCGCCTCTGCCGCCGCCGTGGCCGCCTCTGCCGCCGCGATAGCCGCCCTTGCCGCCGTCTCTGCGCGGCTCGGAACCGTTTTCGGCCGTGAAACCCTCGGCCAGCGTGATGACGACTCTGCGCTCGCTGTCGGAGCCGACGGAGTGCGACTCCACGCCTTCGATCTTCTGGATCTCCGTGTGCACGATTCTGCGCTCATAGGGATTCATCGGATCGAGCATGACCTTGCGTCCGTACTTGCGCACACGCGCGGCGTTCTTTTTCGCCAGCTCGCGCAGCGTTTCCTCGCGCTTCTCGCGGTAGGTGCCCACGTTGATGGACACACGCTTGTATGCATCGGAATCCTTGTTGATGACCAGACGCATCAGATACTGGATCGCATCGAGCGTCTCGCCTCTGCGGCCGATGACCGTGCCCTGGCTGCTGCCGCAATCGAGCTGGATCATCACCGTGTCCTCCTCGACGGAGAACGCGATTTCGGCCTCTTCGACACACATGCCCTTCAGGATGCCGCGCAGATACGCTTCCGCGTGCACGAAGGGGGACTCTTCATATTCATAGAATGCGCGGACTTTTGCGGGACTGCCGCCGAACAGACCGAGCGTCTTTTTCTTCGGCAGCTCTAAGATTTCCTGCTGGATCTCGACGTCTTCCGGTGCGGCGAGCGCGGCCTTTGCGTTTTCAAAGGCCTCCTCGACCGTCAGACCGGTGCCGATCGCTTCTTTAATCAAAAGTGACACCACCTATAATTTTCAATCTTTATTCGTTGGATTGTTTGTTTTCTGCGATACGCTTGAGATTCTCTTCTCTGGAGCGGCGCTGGATCGTTTCTTCGACCATGAGTTTGACCGTCATCTTCTTGGGGCTGTAGATCGAGTTGAGCACGAGCATCTGCACAAACGCAATCACGCTGGACGTGATCCAGTAAATGCCGATACCGACCGGGAACTGGAACGTGAAGTACAGCGAGAACAGCGGCATGCCGAAGGTCATGCAGCCCATAGACGGATTCTTGGACATTTCGGGATTCTGCTCCCTCTGGCGCACATACATCACGAGACTGCTTGCCATCTGCGACGCAAACGACAGGATCGGCACAAGCCAGAGGATGTCCGGATGCTTGATAGACGGCACCTGCCCGAGCGAAATGCCGAGGAATTTGAAATCGAAGCTGCTGATTTTTTCAAACACTTCGGCGGGAACAACGCCGCTGAGCTGACCGATATGCTCGATGATCTGCAGCTCGACGACACGACTGTTTTTTGTCGTGACCTCGATTACGTCGCCCAGCGCCTTGGTCAGCGCCTCGATATGCGCCGCGTCAATGTGCAGCACGTACTGCAGCGGATGGTAGATCGCGCCGATCAGACCGTAGATGACCGGAAGCTGCAGCACCAGGGGCAGGCAGCCCATGGACATGGGGTTTGTGCCCTCGCGGGAATAGAGCGCCTGCGTTTCTTCCTGGATCTTTCTCTGGTCGCCGGCATACTGCTGCTGGATCTTGCGCACCTTGGACTGCAGGCGCTGCATTTTTGCGGTACTTTTTTGCTGCTTGACGGACATGGGCAGCATCAGGATACGCGCAAAGAGCGTCAGGAGGATCAGGGCAACGCCGTAGTTGCCGACCCAGTGGTAGATTGTGCTCAGCAGAAAACCGAAAAATGAGTACAAAAATGACATGAATAAACCTCCGCAAGGGGTCGGTTATCTTTTCTTTGTGCGTGTTTTCTTCGGCGGAACGGGATCGTAGCCGCCGGGGAACAGCACGTTGCACCGCAGCAGCCGCCCGATTGCCAGGAGCGTGCCCTTGAACGCGCCGTGGATTTCGATCGCCTCGAGCGCGTATTGCGAGCAGGTGGGATAGTACCTGCACATGGGCGGGAACAGGGGCGATATACGCCTGCGGTAGAACCGGATCGCACCGGTCAGAAATCGTTTCATTCGGCGATCACACCCAGCTTCCGAAGTTGGCCCTGCATGGCCTGCTGCACATCCGTGCTCTTGCACCGGAGTGTCTTGAACCGCGCCACAAATACGATATCCCATCCGCCTGTGCACAGCGGCTGTAAGTGGCGATAGGCTTCCTTAATCACCCGGCGGCATCGGTTTCTCTGCACGGCGCCGCCGAGTTTTTTGCTGGTTGTGATGCCGATACGACAAACGCCCGCGCGGTTTTTCAGACAGTAGACAACCAGCGCAGGGCTTGTACAGGACTTGCCGCGCCCGTAGACGCGGCGGAAGTCGGTATTTTGATGGATCGTAACCACCCGGGACATTTGATCACCTATCCCGCATCAGACGATGCAACTTAATAGGTAAGCTTCTTTCTGCCCTTTGCTCTGCGGCGTGCAAGAACCTTGCGGCCGTTGCGGTCGGACATTCTCTTGCGGAAGCCGTGTTCCATCTTGCGATGGCGCTTTTTGGGCTGATACGTTCTTTTCATTTTTCGCAATCCTCCTTATTAATCGTTGACATAGGGCAGGAGAGCGACCTGACGTGCGCGCTTGATAGCCGTAGTCAGCGCACGCTGGTGGGCGGCACAGGTGCCGGTCACACGACGGGGCAAAATCTTCGCTCTGTCTGAAATAAACTTGTGAAGTCTGGCAACATCTTTGTAGTCGATGTATTCCACTTTGTCGACGCAGAAAGAACAGACCTTCTTGCGGCCCTTTCTGTTCTGTCTTCTGTCGTTTTTCTCATAAGCCATGGAAAGTGAAACCTCCTTATCGAAAATTAGAACGGAAGCTCGTCGTCGTCCTGAATATCGCTGAAGTCTCCCATACTACCGGAGGCGTATGCGGGAGCTGCGCTCTGGGGACGCGCGGGCTCTTCGTAACGGGCGCTGCCGCCCGCGGTTCCGGTCTCCGCTTTACTGCCGCAGAAGCTGACGTTGTCCGCCACGATTTCTACTGCGTAGCGCTTGTTTCCGTTGCGGTCCTCGTAGGTACGGGTCTGGATGGAGCCCTGTACGGCGATCATCGAGCCCTTGCGGAAATAGCGGCTGACGAATTCAGCCGTTTGTCTCCATGCAACAACGTCGATGAAATCGGCCTGACGCTCCTCGCCCTGACGAGCTCTGCGGTCGACCGCGACGCGGAACGAAATGACGGAAATACCGGATGTGGTTGTGCGCAGCTCGGGGTCTGCTACCAGCCTGCCCATAATGACTGCACAATTGAGCATGATCCTTCTCCTCCTTATGCCTTTCTGACGACGAGAGAGCGCAGAACACCTTCGGTGATCTTTGCGATACGCTCAAGCTCGGCAGGGAATTCGGGACCGGCTGTGTAGTTGAACAAAACATAGTAGCCGTCCGGTTCGTCGTTGATCGGGTAAGCGAGCTTGCGGCTGCCCCACGCATCAACACTCTCCAGCGTACCGTGTTCCTCGATGAGCGCCTTGAACTTTTCGAGCAGGGCGTTCGCGGTTTCCTCACCGTTTGCGACGGTGAACACCAACATGGTCTCATAGCTATTGACTGCCATTCTGTAGCACCTCCTTCTGGTCTTTCGGCTGCGGATCTCCCGCAGCAAGGATCGCAGATCTTCGCAAAATCTGCTGTGCCGTGCCGAAAAAATTTACACGGCAATATCTAATTATAACAACTTATTCAGTATTGTCAAGTTTTTTTTGAAAATGGGTTGTTTTTTTTCGGCGGCCACAAGATGTAGTATTGCTTACCGCCTGCCACCATGCCGCTGCCGTGATTTGCAGGATCGGCAGATACGGGAAGTGGTACCGGCCGCTGCCGACGGTGAGCATCGTCATGGCCGTGCCGATCAGAAAAATCCCGTACAAAAAAGACAGACTGCGCCAGTACCCTTTGCGCATGGAGCGGATTACACCGCAGAAAAACGCTGCCAGCGTGAGCATGTAGAACGCCTGCCCGTAGCAGATCACCGCGTCGGCGGACGTGAAGCGGCGTCCCTGTCCGCGCAGCGCCGAGAACACCTCGCGCACATACTCGCGCCCGGACGTCTGGACCAGATTGTCAAAATACACGTCGCCGGAATAGGTGTCCATGATATACATATAAAATAGCTTCTTCGGCATGAGCAGGATATACCGGCCGGGGTTCTCGCGAATCCACTGTTTCGCCGCCGCGGAATAACGCGCATTGATCTGCTTGTATGTCATCGCCGCCTTCTCTTCGGACGGGATGTACCCCGCCTTGCCTTCGCTGAACACGATATCGCTGTAGCTGCCGTCCGCGTCCTCATTTGCGCCGATCAGCAGATTGCCGCTGCTGACGGTCGGCTGGTACACAAACTCACCGCTGTTTCGGTAAGTAAATAAGCAGATCGCTGCAACCGCTGCCAGAACGCCGGCGAGTAGACGCACGTACGCATGCCACTTTGCACGGCTGTAGATCAGCGTCCAGACGGCTGCTGCCAGAAACGCCGGCGCCAGCGGACGCACCCAGTTTGCCGCCGCCAAAAGCACGCCGGTCACAAACGGAAGACTGCGCTTGCCGTACAGCAGCGCGAGCGCGAAAAATGCCAGCGCCGTGAAGAGAATTTCCGTCCGCGCCACACAGATTTCCGCCCAATACGGCACGCTCAGGCAGAACACAATCGCCGTGCGCGCGCAGACGTCCGCGCTCTTCGTCGCGTTGTACGCGAGCCACAGCACGCTGCCGAGCAGAAGCTGCACCAGCAGCAGATTCGTCCAATAAGCCGCGCGCACCGATCCGGTCAGGCGCAGCAGCACTATCAGCAGGTTGACATAGCCGGTACCGGCCACGCCGCCGCCGACAAAATCCGATGCGGCGGGGAAGAAATGTCCCTCGCGCACACAGCGCAGCGCGTCGCCGACATAGCGTGCAGCGTCGCCCGTCGGATCGCCGTGAAAGCGAAGCAGCGTCACAACCTGCATAACCAGCATCAGCGCCCAGCAGCCGACAGCCGTCCATTGCAGCGCGCGCGACCGCCTGTCGCCGAACGCGCGCAGACGCGCCTCGGTTTCATCGCGCAAAAAGAATGTCATGTCGCCCGCCTCCCCTGCGCCAATTATAACAAAGGCGGAAATGAAAGTCAATCAAACCCGATGTCATTGCGAGCGCAGCGAAGTAATCCGTAACCCCCCGAAAGAACGTTCAAACAACAGTAGGGGAGCGGATTGCCGCGTCTCCTTCGGCTCCTCGCAATGACAAATCTTTTTTTGCATATTCAACGCCGGAAGCGACATTTTGCCGAACGAACGGGCGGATGATCCACCCCTACGACCGCACGGCATCAACCCCGGTGTCATTGCGAGCGAAGCGAAGCAATCCGCATCCCCGAAAGAACGTTCGAACAACCACAGGGGAACGGATTGCTTCGTCGCCAAAGCTCCTCGCAATGACAAATAAGGGGGCGTTTATTTATCCCCCAACTTTTCGTGAACCACGAAAAAATGCTGTCCGGAACGTGCCCGGGCAGCATTTGCATTTATATGGCAGATTGCCTTTTTTACTCGTTATTGCCGACCATGATGCAGACAACCATCTGCGGGAACTGCACGAAGAACAGATCCTCTGCGGTATAAAACGGACTTTTTCCGCCCTCTTATTTTTTTGCCATATCCACGCCGAAGAATTTGCCGTAGCCGAGCACAAGTGCGGAACCGACCTGCTGGCTGGCACCCATCAGCTCCTCGTTGCTCTGGCGGCCGTCGATAAAGGACTTGGTCAGGAAATTCTTTGCGGTGTCCGTGTCAGGCATGACGTAGCCGAGCTCGTCGTTCGCAAGTCCCATGCTCAGTACACGGCGGTTGCCGCCGAGCGCTTCCTTTGCCGCGTCTTCGATCGTCTTGTATTTCCATTCTTCGCCGCTCCAGGACGTTTCGCCCTGCCACGACTCTGTGCCGGTATAGTCCGCACGCGTACCGTACACCAGCGCGGGCGACACTTCGCCCGGCATCATGAGCATCACGACGTCATTGCCCAGCGCGATATAGCCGACCTCGGTCATGATGCCGTAGCCGGTCTCGGCGTCCGGATCATAAACGGTGTTGTAGCCGAACACTCCGCCCACGGCGGCGATATACATAATGCTGTAATCCAGCGGAACCAGAATCTCGCCCATGCGCACATCCATCACGGGATCGACGGGCTTTGCCTTGCCGAGCGACTGCAGAATAAAGTGCGCAAAGTCATAGCCGATTGCCTTCGGGCCGAAATATTCCTCTTCGCCGTCCTCGTCGCCGTTGCCGTAGTAGCGCGCCTTGGCGTATTTCTCGCCGTAGCGTTCCACCCAATCCTCATACGTGAGCGTCTTTTCGTCCGCCCAGGCTTTGCCTGCCGCGGTATAGGCGCCGCCCACGCCGATGGCCGCCTGCGCGCCCTGCACGAAGATGCAGTTGTAGCCGGCCTCGCGCATGGCAAGACGCATGTAGTACGGGAAGTCCGCGCACACGCGGTCACTGCGCCGGCCGGGGAAGGTCGGGTGCACGCCGGTGTTGGCCAGAATCGTTTTTTCGCCGCTCTCGCCCTCGAAGTACCAGCACGCGAAGAAGCCCTGATTCGCCGCGCCGTACTTCGTCTTTTCGCGGATGTTGTCGTCGACCGAACCGTCGGGGTTTTTGTTGATTGCGTTGCGCTTGAAATAGGCGTTCACGTCGTCCGTTTCAAAGTAGGACAGTGTGCCGTTTTCCATCTTCTCATACGCCTGCACGGCGCAGTCCGCCGTCTGCGCGCAGATCGACGCGAGCAGTTCCGGCTCGATTGCGCGGTCTTTTTTGAGGAAGAAGTGGTTCTTCATCGCCGTCAGGATCGTGGAGTCCAGACCCATGCCCAGCGCCTCGATCACAGTGTGCGCATGCGTGCAGTTGAACTCGAACGCTACAATATCCTGCGCCGTGACGCCCTTCTTTTCCAGCGCAGCCTGCGCCGCAAGACGCACGTCGCGCACGTTGCCGTTGGCCATGCCGATGTTATCGAGCGATGCGTAGATCAGGATATCCTCCACGCCGTTGCCGTTGCGGTCGCTGCCGACGCTCAGAACAATCAGATGCACTTCCTCGTCGTCGTAGATCGCATGCGCCTTCGAGCCGAAATAGCCGCCGAAATAGCGCGCCTTCGAGAGCATCATGCCCGTGTCGCTCTGCCGGCCGGATGCATCGCGCCGCCACGCGGTCGGGATCACGCTGCCGCCCGCATAGCCCAGACGCCAGCCTCTGCCCTGCGCCGTGCCGTACGTGCCCTTATAGAAACCGGGGTGCGGCGCAGCTTCGTATTCTTCCACCGTCGGGAAACGGCGGCTGCGGACCACAAGGCCGAGACTGTCCGCCGTCAGCAGCAGCCGCGACAGACCGCCGATAAGTCCGTCCGCCACTTTGTCCCAGATCTTGTCAAACGTGTGCTGTGCCGGCGTACCGGACAGCGGCGCTTCCGACGCTGCGCTGACGCTGAACGTCGCCGTGCAGAGCATGACGACGGCCAGCAGCAAAGCCGTACCTCTGCGCATGGTTTTTTTCATTCTGATCGCATCCTTTCTGTAATCAAGACTCCTTTTTAAAAGTCAAAATACTTTTCGCGGTGACGCTGCATGCGGCCGTGAATCTGCCGCAGTGTGGCGAGCGCTTCCTCCCGCTCCTCCTGCGTGCCCGTGGCGACCTGCTTCATCAGCCGCCCCTCCTCATAGCACAGCTCGTCGTGCAGCGGGAAATACTCCTTGAGCAGGAAGCAGGCATAGCGCACAAAGCGGCTCTCGCCCACCAGACGGAACTCCTTGCTGATCGTGTCGACTGCGACGCTGTAAAACTTTTTGACCGAGTCGATCAGCGCCGTGCGCTCGTTTTCGGGGGAGAAAATGATCGTCGAGCAGATAAACGCGTTGCGGTTGGACGGCAGGGACGAATGGCTGTCCGTGCTGCCCACGACCGGGAAGCGGTGTCCCTTCGCCATCTCTTCGTAGTAGCGCACGGTCTGGAAACCGTTCTGCTCGTAGTAATTTTCACCGCCGAGCACCTCGAACGCATCAAAGGGGAGCGTTTCCATCATATAATCCGTGAACGGCTCCGGCACATGGAACACGTCCTGGATCCAGTTCGGGTGCGCGTAAATGCCCAGACCGTTTGCGTCGTGAATGCGGTCAAAGATCCACTTGCACATCACATACGGGATTTTGGACACGCCCTGCGGCAGATCGGCCTCGTCCGCCAGCTTCTGCATCAGAGCTTCAAACTGCGCGGCAGTCATCACGTCCGGCACGTTTTCGGTGCGGATGGCACGCACGGAAAGGTCGGTGCCCGCTTCCTCGGTCGCCGTCCCCTCCACAAGCGCGTTGATGCTGAACTCACCGCCGAAATTGACGATGTGCACAGGATTGCGCTGCCCGTACACCTCCCGCAGATGCACCTCCTCGCCGGGCACGATCGTCAGCTCGGTCGGCACGTCCTTGTAAAAATCAATCGCGCGCAGCGACGGATAATAGCGGTTATGGTCGCTGACGACCATGAAGTCATAGCCGTGCCGGCGGTAGTTTGCGCAGACGACTTCCGGCGTCTGATTTCCGTCGGAACCGGTGGTATGAATATGCAGATCACCCGCATACGGGTAGCGTCCGCACAGATCCCCTTCCACGCAGTACACCGGGAACTGCACGAGCTTTTTGTTGTCGTCCGTCAGAAAGCGCAGATAATACGCCTGCTCTCTGTCGAACGTGTGCGTAAACACAAAATTGCCGTCTCCGTCGGAACGCACGGTTTTTTCGCGGAAATCGGCGACGTCCGGCCACAGTCTCGCGCTGCCGAAATCCATCGCGCAGATCAGCATTTTGTATTCCGTGTCCGGCTGAAAGACCGGCTCCCCGCCGAGATTGCGGATATGCACGGCCGCTTCTTTTCCGGCGGCAAACACCTTCGGGTAAACGTCAAAATTCTCCAGCAGATCATTTTTATCGTATGCCATAGCTTTTCTCCTTTCGGTTCTGTTGTGATTATACCACGCGCCGCAAAAAGATGCAACTCGCAGACTGTCCGAAAACACCATACACGCATCTTTTTGGCATATTTTCCGCCCGATTTTGTCAAAAAATTTTACAATACGACAAGTATTCCTTCAATTTTTTGCCTTCATCGGACGAAAAATCTTCTCAAAAATCTGCATAT
>JAFSYM010000125.1 GCA_017450005.1 Clostridia bacterium | reverse complement strand
TCTCTCCCTCGAAGAGAAGGAAAGCCCCAACACCGCAGCCGAAGGCACAATCGAATGCAAGTTCTGGGGTCTGGGCGGCGACGGCACCGTCGGCGCAAACAAGGACTCCATCAAGATCATCGGCGACCATACCGATAAATACGTGCAGGCGTACTTCCAGTACGACTCCAAGAAGACCGGCGGCATCACGATCTCGCACCTGCGTTTCGGCGACAGCCCCATCAAGAGCCCCTACTACATCAACAAGGCCGACTTCGTGGCTTGCCACAACCCGTCCTACGTTGAAAAAGGCTACAAGATGGTCAACGACGTCAAACCCGGCGGCGTGTTCCTGATCAACTGCCAGTGGACCGCGGACGAGCTCGGCACCAAGCTGAATGCCGAGGCCAAGCGCTACATCGCGCGCAACAACATCCAGCTCTACATCGTCAACGCCATCGACCTGGCCGCACAGATCGGTCTGGGCAAGCGCACCAACACCGTGCTGCAGTCGGCGTTCTTCTCCCTGTCGAAGGTTCTGCCCGAGGCGGAAGCGATCGGCTACATGAAGGAAAAAGCCCAGAAGTTCATGAAGAAGGGCAAAGAAATCGTCGAAATGAACGAAAAGGCCATCGACGCCGGCGCTACGGCTTACGTCAAGGTCGACGTCCCCGCCGAGTGGGCGGACGCTGTCGATGCAGACGCGGCTGTCGAGACTAAGGGCGCGGCAAAGCTGGTCAAGCAGGTCGAGGGCATTATGCGTCCGGTCGGCCTGATGGACGGCGATTCCCTGCCGGTTTCCGCATTCATGGATCATGCGGACGGCACGTTCGAGCAGGGCGCGGCTGCCTACGAAAAAAGAGGCGTGGCCGTCATGGTTCCCGAATGGGAAGCTGCCACCTGCGCGCAGTGCAACCAGTGCTCCTATGTTTGCCCGCACGCCACCATCCGTCCCTTCGCGCTGTCTGACGAAGAGGCCGCCGCTGCTCCCGCGAGCGCGACGCTCGTCGACAAGAAGGGCAAGGGCAAGGGTGTGTACAAGTATTACCTCGCCGTCTCCCCGATGGACTGCATGGGCTGCGGCGTCTGCGTGGGCGTGTGCCCGACCAACTCCCTGAAGATGGTCTCCCGCGAGAGCCAGGAAGACAAGCAGGAAGCGTTCGACTACATGGTCGAGTCCGTTTCCGTCAAGGACGATCTCGCCAACAACACCGTCATGGGCAGCCAGTACAAGACTCCGCTGCTTGAGTTCTCCGGCTCCTGCGCAGGCTGTGCCGAGACCGCTTACGCGCGTCTGATCACCCAGCTCTTCGGCGACAGAATGTATATCTCCAACGCGACCGGCTGTTCCTCCATCTGGGGCGGTCCCGCCGCAACTTCTCCCTATACCGTCAACAAGGACGGCCACGGTCCCGCATGGGCAAACTCGCTGTTCGAGGACAACGCCGAGCACGGCTACGGCATGTATCTCGGCCAGAACGCGATCCGTAACAGCCTGATCGAAAAGATCAAGGGTCTTGTCGCTGCCGACGAGACGCCTGCCGAGACGAAGGCTGCTGCCGAGAGCTATCTTGCAACGCTCGACGACGGTGTGGCCAACGCCGCCGCGACGGATGCGCTGATCGCCGCGATCGAAGGCGCCGACTGCGACGTCTGCCGCGAGATCATCGCCAACAAAGAATACCTTGCCAAGAAGTCCGTGTGGATCTTCGGCGGAGACGGCTGGGCATACGACATCGGCTTCGGCGGTGTGGATCACGTGCTCGCGTCCGGCGAAGACGTCAACATCATGGTCTTCGATACCGAGGTTTACTCCAACACCGGCGGACAGGCTTCCAAGGCGTCCCAGATCGGTCAGGTCGCGCAGTTTGCGGCAGCCGGCAAGGCCATCGCCAAGAAGAGCCTGGCAGAGATCGCCATGAGCTACGGCTACGTTTACGTGGCGCAGATCGCCATGGGCGCCGACATGAACCAGACGCTCAAGGCGCTGTCCGAGGCGGAAGCGTATCACGGCCCGTCGATCGTCATCGCCTATGCTCCGTGCGAAATGCACTCCATCAAGGGCGGCATGGTCAACTGCCAGAAGGAAATGAAGAAGGCTGTCGCGTGCGGTTACTGGAACATGTTCCGCTACAACCCCGCGCTCAAGGCAGAGGGTAAGAACCCCTTCTCCATCGACAGCAAGGAACCGGCTCCCGGCTACCGCGACTTCATTCTCAACGAGGCGCGTTACTCCTCGCTGACCCGCTCCTTCCCCGAGCGTGCCGAGATGCTGTTTGCCAAGGCCGAGCAGGCTTCGCTCGACAGATACGCGCATCTGCTGCGCCTGAAGGATCTCTACGCTCCCGCGGAATAATCCCTGCATAAAAAACAGAGCAGTCGGTTTCGGCCGGCTGCTCTTTCTTCTTTATGCTTTGCTTCAGGACGACAGCGCGTCTTTCGGCAGGTGGCGTGTTTCGTTGAACGATTTGAACTTGATGCGGCGCATGCCGTTGATCGTGTAGAGCGCAAGGCGGCTCACACCGGTATTGCTGAGCGAGACCACCATATTGGGATCGAACGGAAATCCGACCAGATGCGACAGAAGATGCGCGATGAAAACACAGTGCGTGACGATCAGCAGATTCTGCTGCCGCTCACGCATCACAATGCCCTCCCGGTCGGACCGTTCGACGTCGAACCCCTGCGCATAGGCAGGACCGAAAACGTATTCTTCCAGCACATACCGCGCACGCGCATGATCGTCGTCAAACGCGCACGCCTGCATCCGGTCGGCACGTACACGCGGGTATACGCTCTGCAGGAACGCGCGATCACCCTCAAAGTCCGCGGGCGTATCGGCCTCAACCAACTCCGGCACAAGCTCGATCACCGTATCCGGGCTTTGATACGCCGCAATGCCCGCCGCGGTCTGCGCTGTGCGTGCGAGCGTGCTGGCCAGAATGCGGTCGAAATGTATATCCGCGAACTCCTGTCCGAGCAAATCCGCCTGCCGCAGTCCGAGCTGCGTCAGATGCGCGTCCAAAATCGGCATGCCGACGTTCGCCTGCGACTGCCCGTGCCGGACAATGTACAGCTCCATGCATCTCTCCCCTTTTGAATTGTAAAACTTGTATAAAAATATAACATGTTTTTCGTCATATTGCAAGGAACGGCCAAAAAAATAAACTGCGCGCAGTTTTTTCTTGCATCTTAAAAAATAGTATGGTAAAATTAAAAAAAAGCGACCTTTTGCCTGTTTTTGCTTTTTCAAAAGAGAATCGGACGTACCGGAGGTTATTCTCCCGTGCAGAAAGGCAAATGTTGGTCGGGGATTGCCCGGACCGACCGTTTGTTTTTCCGTTTTTTCTCAGAGAAGCATTCGCCGGCGGTCGCTCAGAGGGGTTGTATGTATGGACAAATGGATCGTCATTCTGACGGCGGTCTGCTCGGTGCTGGCGCTGGTGTTTGCCGCACTGACCGCAAAACGCGTGATGAAGTATTCCGAAGGCACGGAGCGGATGAAGAAAATCTCCGCCTCGATCCGCAGCGGTGCGAACGCTTACCTCGGCCGTCAGTACCGGATCGTGCTGATTTTCTTCGGGGCGATGTTCGTCGTGCTCGGCGCGATGGCTTTTGCAAAGCTGCTCACGCCCTACGTGCCGTTCGCTTTCCTGACCGGCGGATTTTTCTCCGGCCTGTCCGGTTTCATCGGCATGAAGATTGCCACATCCGCCAACGCCCGTACGGCCAATGCGTGTCAGGAAGGGCTCAACCGCGGTCTGCGCGTGGCGTTTTCCGCCGGCAGCGTGATGGGCTTTACCGTGGTCGGTCTGGGTCTGCTGGACATTTCCATCTGGTTCTTCCTGCTGAAGTTCGTCTTCAAGCTGTCCTATGAGGACATCACCGGCGCAATGCTGACTTTCGGCATGGGCGCCTCGTCCATGGCGCTGTTTGCGCGTGTGGGCGGCGGCATCTTCACCAAGGCGGCTGACGTCGGCGCAGACCTTGTGGGCAAGGTCGAGGTCGGCATCCCCGAAGACGACCCCCGCAACCCTGCTGTCATCGCCGATAACGTGGGCGACAACGTGGGCGACGTGGCCGGTATGGGCGCGGATCTGTACGAATCCTACGTCGGCTCCGTGATCTCCGCCTGTGCGCTGGGTGTGGCTGCATTCCATGAGTTCACTTCCATGGCGCTGCCGCTGCTGATTGCGGCGCTCGGCGTGATCTGCTCTGTGTTCGGCACGTTCCTGGTGCGCACCAAGGAAGGCGCCACGCAGAAACAGCTTCTGCGCGCACTCTCGCGCGGCACCAACTTCTCCGCCGTTCTCATTGCCCTGATCGCGTTCCCGCTCGTCTGGTTCGTGCTGGGCAAAGAGCACTGGCCGATCTATTTTGCCATCCTCGCCGGTCTTGTGGCGGGCGTGCTGATCGGTCAATCCACCGAATACTTCACGTCCGACAGCTATAAGCCGACCAAAAAGCTGGCCGCCTCGTCCGAGACAGGCACGGCCACCATCATCATCAGCGGTCTGTCGGTCGGTATGCTCTCCACGCTTCTGCCGATCCTGATCGTTTCGGTCTGCGTGCTGATCGCCTACTTCGTCTCCGGCGGCAAAAACAGCGCGGCACAGGGTCTGTACGGCATTGCGCTGGCCGCAGTCGGCATGCTCTCCACGCTGGGCATCACACTGGCGACCGACGCATACGGCCCCGTCGCCGACAATGCGGGCGGCATTGCGCAGATGGCCGGTCTGGACGAAAAAGTGCGTGAGCGCACCGACGCGCTCGACTCCCTGGGCAACACCACGGCCGCGACCGGCAAGGGCTTTGCCATCGGCTCCGCCGCATTGACGGCGCTCGCGCTCATGGCTTCCTATATCGACAAGGTAAAAAGCATCGAGGGCGGCGCGTTTGCAGCCAAGATCGCCGACCTGAATATCAACAATCCCGCCGTTCTGATCGGTCTGTTTATCGGCGCGTGCCTGCCGTTCGTGTTCGCGGCGCTGACCATGCAGTCCGTCGGCCGCGCAGCGCAGAGCGTTGTCAAGGAAGTCCGCCGCCAGTTCAAGGAGATTACCGGTCTGATGGACGGCAAAGCGGATGCGGATTACGCGCGCTGCGTCGATCTGTGCACGCGTTCGAGCCTGCGTGAGATGGTGCTCCCCACGATCGTTGCTGTTGCGGCGCCGATCGTTGTCGGTCTGGTTCTGGGCTGCGCGGGTGTTGTCGGCATGCTCGCGGGCGCTACGGCCTCCGGCTTCCTGATGGCCGTGTTCATGTCCAACTCCGGCGGCGCGTGGGACAACGCGAAGAAGTACATCGAGAGCGGCGTCTACGGCGGCAAGGGCTCCGAAAACCACAAGGCGGCCGTCGTCGGCGACACGGTCGGCGATCCGTTCAAGGACACGTCCGGCCCCGCCATCAACATCCTGATCAAACTCCTGTCGATGGTTTCCATCGTGTTCGCGGCGGTCGTCGTGCACTTCTCGCTGCTGTAAGAATCGAATACGTACAGCAACCCCCGCTGTCAATCGGCAGCGGGGGTTTCGTTTTGTCAGATAGATTTGTACATTTTGGGTTCATCACGTTTTCCGTGTCGGTTATCTCTTCTTGTACAGCACCAGTTCCGGATTGTCTCCCTGCGCTTCGTATGTGCAGATCAGGATAAAATCCATGTTGGCCAGCACGCCGAAGCAGCGATCACCGCCGAATGCGGGTTCGAGCTGCGTGCCCAGATAAGTCGTGTTGTCGTCGAGAAACTTCGCGCGCATACCGCCCGGCAGCGGATATTCCAGATTGACGAACCTGCCGACCAGCGCATTCAGCGATTCGACCGCGGGCATACCCTCGACGCCGAGCGCGTTGATTTCGTCGATCAACTGCTGCTTGAAGCGGTCAAATTCGCCGTTGTCCGACAGTTCCTCGTACCGCTTCCAGTAATCGAGCTGCGGGAGCATCTGCTGCATATACGCGCGCGCCTGCTCTTCGGTAAAACCCTGCCCGACCATGTGCGGAACGCAGACGCCGATGAGCGTGTCCATATCGCTGTAGGTGTATGTCCCGTCGGCAAAGCACCACTGACAGTAGTCGGGATTCGGCGTGCCGTCGGCATTGCGGCCGATGATCGAATCCTCCAGCGGCATACCGCAGCACTGGCAGATGCGTTGCTGCGGTGCGCCGAGCAATGCGTTGATAGATACGCCGAACAGTTCCGAAAGAAGTTTGAGCGTTTCCGTATTCGGTACCGTCTCGCCGTTTTCCCAGCGGGATACCGCCTGCCGGGTGACAAATACTTTTTTGGCAAGCTCATCCTGGGACAGACCGCTGTTCGTCCGCAGCTCGCGCAATACATCTTTAATCTCCATTGTTCATTCCCCCTTCGCACCCATTGTAATACGCCGAAGCAGCAATTGCAAGCAACCGGCTGTTGCGCAGATCGGAATTTGTCTTTGACAAATTCCTGACTGAAAAATGAATACTGAAAACTGAAAACTGAAGAATTGCGGGTGGGCTTCGCCCACACCCTTTTTAAAACCAAAGCCAAAGGCTTTCCGAAATTATTCATTTTTAAGTCTTAAGTCTTCAGTATTCATTACGGAATTTGACGCGCGTCGAGCGCGCCAAATTCCGCTTTTCCTCACTTGCGCACCACATACGTTGCGTAGGCGAGCATCTGATTCTGCAAAAAGTCGCACGCGGTGAGCACATAGTGGTCGGGATAGACCGTGACAAGATAGCCTTCCGAGCGTTTCATGGTGTCGGACGTCCACAGCAGCGTCGTGTTGCTGCTGATGCGCGGGCTGGTCACGGAGGAAATGTGCACCATGGTGGCGGTCGTGCCGTCATAGTCAGTGATGTTCAGATTCGGGTTGAGCTTCTGCAGATAATGCGCCCAGTGCGAATGGCCGTTGAAGAACGTCACGTTCTTGTATGTCTCCATCAGCGTGCGGAAACGGCGTTCGTCCTTTGCGCCCGCGGAGAAAAACAGCGGATAGAAGCTCAGGCTCTTCGTCAAAAGATTCCCCTCGCCCATGAGCGGATTGCCCGAAGGGGCAAGCAGGAATGTGTGGAAGAACAGATATACCCGCTCGTTTTTGTACGTCTCCAGCTGCTGCTGCAGCCAGTCAAGCTGGGCGTCTGTCACGATGCGCGACGTCGGCAGGATATACTGCCAGGCAATCTGGCTGAAGAAGATGAACACATCGCCGTATGTTTCCGGCCCGCGGAAAACGAAGTCCAGCCCGTTGTCCGCGACATTCAGCACACCCTCGCGCGGCGCGTCGCCGTAGACCGTGGGGTTGATGTTCGCCTGCCAATCCTCAAGCGTGTATCCGGAACCGCAGTCATGGTTGCCCTTGCAGGAAAAGACCGGGAAGTCATAGCGGGACGCAATGCTGTTGAATTTTTCATAGGCGCTCTTCTCGCCGTTTTTGGACAGATCGCCGCTCATGGCAACCATCGTGACGTCGAAATCGTCAAAGAAGTCGAGCGCCGCCGGGAATGTGATGCACGCATCGTCGCCGGTACCGGATTTGTTGTAGCGGTTGAAATGCACATCGCTGAGCGCGCCGAAGCTGTATGTGAACGCCGTAGACGCCAGCTTCTCGTCCGGCAGATCATACGCGCCCGCCTGCGTTTCGCCGCCGTAGATCAGCACCGACTGCGCACCCTGCGGAATCGCCAGATAATCCGGCAGCTCCGTCTCGCCAGAACCGTTTTTGACCGTAACTGTCGCAAACTCCGTATACGGCACGTCGCGGTCGCCGGCATGCGCAATCAGCTTTTCGCCGTCCGCGTCACCCCAGTACAGGCTGTACTCGCCGTCCGCCTGCGCCGTCACTGTGAGGGAACCGGCAGCCGAACCGGACAGATCGTCGTCGAACCGCATCTCGACTGCGGCGGAATCCGGCTTTGCATCGGCCGGCGGCGTGATGACCGGACCGACGCCGCGGAGGCCGAAAAACGTCAGGACCGCCGTAATCATGGCCAGAATGCGTTGATAGATAGTGAACAACTCCATAATCATTCTCCTTTATCCGTAGATTGTAGATTAAAGATAAGCAATCAGATCGCCCATTGCGGGCAGCGTCAGCGTGGGACGGATCGCGCTCTTTTGCAGCGCCGCCTCGTCCGTCACGCCGCTCATCACCAGAACGGTCGGCAGACCGTTGTCTGCGCCGATCTGTATATCCGTCTCCAGCCGGTCGCCGATGAAGCAGAGCGCTTCGGGACGGCAGTGCAGCTTTTGCGTCAGGTAGTCGAGTGTGGGCTGCATGGGCTTGCCGAGCACTGTCGGTCGCCGTCCCGTAGACGCGGTGAGCATCGCCTGAATCGCGCCGGCATCGGGCATATAGCCGTACGGCGTGGAGCAGTTAAGGTCGGCGTGCGTGGCGAGGAAAACTGCCCCGTCCGCAAGAAAGCGGCACGCGTCGCACATGCGCGCATACGTCAGATCCGTGTCGAAGCCGGCCATCACAATATCGGGATTGTCCGTCACGAGCGGCACGCCCTTCTGCCGGAAAATTTCGTACAGATTGGCGTTGCCGAGCAGAAAGACCGTCTTGCCGGGGTATTCGCGCAAAACGTATTCGGCCGCGACGTCGGACGAAAGCAGCACCTTTTCCTGCGGCACCGGGAATCCCATTCGCGCAAGACGCGCGCAGATCTGCCCGACGCTGTGGGAAGAATTGTTGCTGAAGAAGCAAAAATCCTTGCCGACTGCCTGCATCCGCCGCAGACAGTCCGCCGCTCCGGGGATGGGCTCGTCAAGGCGGTAAAACGTGCCGTCCAGATCCACGATGAAATACTCGGTTCTTTCAAACATCACGTCACCCCCTGTACTGCTCTGCTTTTCATTATACACTATTATGCAGCATTTTCAAACATATTTCTGCAAAAAACTTGACATTTTTTGATTATAAAATTATAATAGAAATGAGTTCATTATGATAAAGAGAAGAGATGATTCTATGACGTTCTCAGAGTTTTTGAAGCGCATCCGCAACACGGCAGGCTATACGCAAAAGAACATCGCCGATCTGCTCGGTGTGGATCGCTCGACCTATTCCTACTATGAAACCGGCAAGACCGAACCGAATATCCGCCAGCTTAAAAAGATCGCCGCATTGTACAATCTGCGTCTGGACGATCTGGTCAACTGCCGCTTCGCGCCGATCGACGACGTGGAAATGCAGACGACCGATCCGCAGGAGCAGGCGCTGGTCAACGCGAACCGCTTCCGTCTGCTGAGCGCGGATGAACAGTGCATCCTGATGATGTACCGCACTGCGGCAGATAAGAAAGAATTCCTGCAGTATGTGCGCGCGTACTGCCCTGCCGAAAAGCAGGACGAAGAAGAATAATCCTGCCGCATCAGACTGTTTTTGCCGCTGCCGTCTCTCCCGGACGGCAGTTTTTTTGGCTCTTCACGAAATTTTGTGGGATAGAATTGCATCCTTTGCACAAGCGCCATATCTTAGCCTCCCCTGTGTAAGGGCGCGGGTGTCCGGTGGACACCTCTGCTGAAAGCAGAAGCGCCGACCGAGCCGGCAGGCGAGACGGTGGGCGCCGAAAGGCGCTCGGAGGGGTTGTCACATCAGACGTTATCAAAAAGCAGCAACAATCCCTCAGTCATGCTATCGCATGACAGCTCCCTTTACACAAGGGAGCTTTTGCTTGGCCTATTTCGGTCAATGTTCATGACGGCAAAAGCGTTTTGAGTTTTCAGTAAAACGATTTTTGCCGTGCGCCATAAAGACGCACACAATCAGAATCAATGCAAAACCGTCATCCCACAAAAAAAACGTGAAGATCGGTTTTTTGCACATCACGGATTCTCCTGTTTGCCATCCGCCATCTGCTATTTGCTTGTTGACATTCCGGCAAACGCGTGCTATACTGATTTGCGAATGATTCGCAAATCGAGGGATGCTTATGACAAAATATTCGACACGCCAGCGCACTGCGCTGACACAGTTTCTGGCCGCGCATCCGGACGAGAGCTTTTCGGCTGCGCAGCTTGCCGCCGCACTGGAACCGGAGGGCGTCAGTCTGAGCGCGGTTTACCGCAATCTCACCGAGCTTGTCTCGCAGAACGCGGTCTGCCGCACGCAGCAGGACGGCAGCCGCGAGGCGCTTTACCGCTTCTCGCAGGCTGCCGGGTGCAAGAGTCACCTGCATCTGGCATGCAGCAGATGCGGCAAAACATACCACATGGACGTTCCCGCGACCGATTCGCTGGTCGAACAGGTTGCCGAGGACGCAGGATTTCAGGTCGACCGCGCGAGCACCGTACTGCACGGCGTGTGCGGCAAATGCCTGAAAGCGGACACACCGCAGGAGGAATCGTAATGGCACAACTGATTTGTCAGGATGTCACGCTCGGCTACGACGGGCACGAAATCGTATCGGGGCTGAATTTTGAAGTGAACGCCGGAGATTATCTGTGCATCGTCGGCGAAAACGGCTCCGGCAAGAGCACACTGATGCGCACAATTCTTTCACTCCAGTCGCCGATGCGCGGCAAGGTGACGACCGGCGACGGCCTTCGCCGCAGTGAAATCGGCTATCTGCCGCAGCAGACGCTTGTGCAGCGCGACTTTCCGGCTTCGGTTTGGGAGATTGTGCTCTCCGGCTGCCAGGGCAGACAGGGGCTGCGCCCGTTCTATACCAAAGCGGACAAGCAGCTCGCGCTCGACAACATCCGCAAGATGGGCATCGAGCCGCTGATGCGCCGCTGCTACAGGGAGCTGTCCGGCGGGCAGCAGCAGCGTGTGCTGCTCGCGCGTGCACTGTGCGCCACACAAAAGATTCTGCTGCTGGATGAGCCGGTCTCCGGACTCGACCCGCGTGTCACAGCGGAAATGTATGAGCTGATTGCGTCGCTCAACCGCGACGACGGCATCACCATCATCATGATCTCGCACGATCTCGACGCCGCCATGCGCTATGCCGACCATATTCTGCACATCGGCAAGACCGTCTTCTTCGGCACAAAAGAGGACTACCTGCAAAGCGACGCATCCCATACATTCCGGGAAGGAGGCGAAACGGCATGAGTACAATGCTCGACAAGCTGGAAATGTATCTGCAATATCCCTTTGTGCGCTATGCGCTGATTGTCGGCGTGTTGATCGCGCTGTGTTCGTCGCTGCTGGGCATCACCCTTGTGCTCAAGCGTTTCTCCTTCATCGGCGACGGTCTGTCGCACGTGGCGTTCGGCGCCATGGCCGTGGCCGCCGTGCTGGGCATGACAAACGACATGCCGCTGATGCTGGCCATCACAATCATCAGCGCCATACTGCTGCTGCGATCGGGGCAAAACGCCCGCATCAAGGGCGACGCCGCCGTGGCGATGATCTCAGTCGGCGCACTGGCCATCGGCTATCTGCTGATGAACAAGTTCTCCCGCTCCAGCAACGTTTCCGGCGACGTGTGCTCGACGCTGTTCGGCTCCACGTCGATCCTGACGCTGACCAAAGCCGAGGTCTGGCTATGCGTGATTCTGTCCGTGCTGGTGCTGGCGATCTTCATTCTGTTCTACAACAAAATATTCTCCGTCACGTTTGATGAAAGCTTTGCACAGGCGACGGGTGTGCGCGCCTCCGCCTACAATCTGCTGATCGCCGTTGTGATTGCGGTCATCATCGTGCTGGCGATGAACCTGGTCGGCTCGCTGCTGATTTCGGCGCTGGTCATCTTCCCCGCGCTGAGCGCCATGCGGCTGTTCAAGAGCTTCCGCTCCGTCACGATCTTTGCCGCGATCTACTCCGTACTGACCGCGCTGGTCGGCATTCTCGCCTCGATCCTGATTGACACGCCCGTCGGCTCCACCATCGTGGCCGTTGAGATTATCGTGTTCGTGGTGTGCTGGATCATCGGCACGATCAAAAGCGGCGTGCGGAAATAACTGATAAATACCAAAGGGCTGCACCGGCAGAACAATGCGTCTGCTGTGCAGCCCTGTTTTTTCGATCTTCACGTTTTTTTGTGGGATAACGTTTTTGCCTTGATTCTAATTGTGTGCGCCTTTATGGCGCACGGCAAAAAATCGTTTTACTGAAAACTCAAAACGCTATTGTTGTCATGAACATTGACCGAAATAGGCCAAGTAAAGGCTCCCTTGTGTAAAGGGAGCTGTCATGCGATAGCATGACTG
>JAFSYM010000124.1 GCA_017450005.1 Clostridia bacterium | reverse complement strand
GAAGCAAGTAAAGGTGGTGTCATCGCGAGGGAGGCAAACGCCGACCGCGGCGATCCGTTCCCCCGGCAGAGCGTAAAAACAAAAGCAAGGAGTACGGATTGCCGCGCGCCATGAAGGCGCTCGCAATGACAATCAGGGAAAACTTCATCTTATCCCACAAAAATCCGTGAACAGCGTTTTCTTTTCCGTGCGGGTTTCGGTCATTGCGTATACAGCGCAACAGGGCCGTACAATCCGCCGGACGCATAGTCCGCGGCATACGCCTTTTCGCCTTCAAAATAGGGGGATAATTCTTTGCTGCTCCACTTGTCAAAATAATCGGTGTGCAGGTACCAGTTTGCGTCCGTGTTGGTCACAACGATCTGCAGCGTGTTCCTTTCGCGCAGCACGCCTTCCGGAATCTTCACCCGGTACGGCGGCGTCAGAATCGTTTCCAGAAACCGGCCGTTCAGGGTTACAGCCGCCGTATACCGTACGTCGCCGAGGTCGAGCATACCCGCTTTGCCGCATTTTCCGGCAGGCAGGGAAAACGTCGTTTCATAGACGCCGCTTCCCGCGAACGCCGCACCGACGCAATCCGCCCAATCACCGAGACGCACGGGCGCACGTTCTTCCTCATGCGTCACGCAGACAAACCCGTTCTCATCGCAGCGCTGTTCCCGCGCTCTGCGCAGCCGGAAATCATCCGGAATGTCGTATCTTTGCGTATAGTCTGTTCTTTGCTCCGCAGGCAGACTTTCCTCCGTCAGCAGAATCACCGCCGTTTCGCCCGTTTCCAGCGACAGCGCCAGAACGCCGTCCGGCGCCGAGAATTTCCGCAGCGTTCCACGCATCAGATCCGGCAGATACCCGCCGTTTGCCGGCAGATGAATCCGGTATTCTCCGTCCCCGCCCCTCTCGCGGAACAGGCACAGCAGGTCGCCCGCTGCCGTTTTGCGGCGCATGACGCGCAGGCCGGCACCCTCGACGCGCACTTCCGGCCGCAAACCGGACGCATCGCGCACGACTTTGCCGCCGCCTTTTATAAACCGATTCAGAATCGTCCGGACGTCCGCCGGAACACAGACTTTTTCGGGCATGACAATCTGCCGGTATGCCGCATTGCCGATCCGCAGGCAGCCGTCGTCGGCGCCTGCCGCCGCCCGGATCACGTCGTCGTCCGCAATGTCAAAATCGACCATCCGCTCTTCGAGCGCTCTGCCGAGCGCATCGAACGCCTGTGCCGCCTGCTGTGCATGCAGACCGCCCTGAAAATCGAGAACCGGATAATACAGGCAGGTTTCGCAGACCCGCTCGCCGAGCGACGTCACGTAAGACAGCCGCTCCATATACCGGTTGAACTGCCCCAGATCGCGGCAATACGCCTGCTTCTCCGTAAACACCGGCAGCTCCTGCGCGAGCAGCGCGCCTTTGCGGCCAAGCGGAAAGTTAAACAAGTTGAAAATGTTGACACCGCGAACCGCCAGATACCCGACGGTGAAGCGCATCATTTCGTACGTCAGTCCCGGCCCCGCCACACCGAACACCTCTGCCATGGCGGACTTTGTGCCGATCTGCGCAGCGGCCGAGGACGCGCACCGCGGATAGAATCCGTTGTATGCCTGCATATCGTCCCGGACGGCGGCTCTGCATTCGGGATAGAGCTGCCGCCAGATCACGTCGACGCCCGGTATGTCCATACACCGCAGCGCGCGCATCAGATTGAAGTTTTGCCCGCCGCGGACACAGCCGAGCGGATCGTGGTCTTTGTCCAGATGCCCGGTAAACGCCATGCCGTGCGCGTTCGCCCATTTTTTACACGGGAGCAGAAAATGCGCGCAGAACATGCGGCTGCACAAATCGTACCAGCGCTGCAAAAAACGCGCGTTCTCCGGCGTTTCGGCTGCGCGCCCCGCAATCAGCGGCAGATACGGCAGGACGGACTCTCCGTACAGCGTCTCATATTGTCCGGCAAGCGTCTGATTAAAAGCACGGGCGGGCGCTTTCGGCTCGTCCGTAAACACAGCGGTCACCGTTTTGCCGAGCGTGCCGGCCATGGCGCGCGCGTATCCTTCATGCGTGATTTTGAGGAAATATTCGGTCGCGTCCTTGTTCAGTAAGTCCGGGTAATCCGCCTGTCCGTTGATTTTTTGTTCGACCGAATACTCGGTTATCACCGCATCCGCGGCAAACCTGTGTCCCTGCGCTATCATTTGCTGATCCGGCAGGAACGCGGCCAGCACGTCCGGCAAGGTCTTTTGATAAACCTCTCCGGCGGAAACGGCGCGTTCGCAGACTTTCAGCGTCTGCCGCGCGTATTCCGGATGATCCCGCAGCACCTGACCGCAGGCGCCGCCGGACGGCCAGCCGCCCTCGTCATAGATCCAGCAGCGCATACCGAGTGCCCCGCCCTTTTCGATCGCATAGGCGCACAGCGCAAAATAGTCTTCGGAAAGATAGTCCGGCGCAAGATTTGTGGGCATGCTGTCCGGCCGGAATCCCTTCGGCTCCGGCAGAATATAAAACGCCCGTATGCCCAGGCGCTGCATTTCGGAGAGCTGCTCGTCTATCCGCGCGCGAGTGCACACGTCGTTCCACACCCAGATGTAAACACTCACGTGGGAGATGTCCGGCGCACGGAACTGCTCCATATCAAATTTCTGCTTGCTCTGCATTTCGGAACGCCTCCGTTTATTCAAAGTTTCGTATCATATCTGCCCTGCTTTTTCATCTGCTTGCTGAACAGCAGCAGCGACACGATCATGACGCCGTAGAGCACGGCCAGCAAAACCGGATAGGCTTTCAGGCCGAAAACGCGGCCGACGAGCGCTACCAGCGGCGGCGAGAGCATGACGCCGATGTAAGCGAACGCGATCTGCGAGCCCATCACGGACTGCGAAATATCGCTGCCGAAGTTGTGCGGCGTCAGGTGAATCATGTTCGGATAGATAGAGCCGTTGCCCAATCCGACCAGGAACAGACCCGCCACCGTGGCGGCTCCGGGCAGCGGCAAAAGCATGACGACAATCGCGGGCGCGATGATCGCCGCACCGATACCGATCCGCCTCCATGTGTCGATTCTGCCGGAGATCAGCCCGGAAACAAACCGTCCGATCGACATGCCGGCGTAATAGATGGTCAGCGCCAGTGCGCCGTACTTTGCCTGATACCCTTTTTCGGCAACAAGGTATGTGCTGCCCCAGACGCCGCAGGCATATTCAATCGCGTTCGTCGCAAGCATAACAACCCACACCTGCCGCACGTCCGGCCTCTTTGCCATCTGCCGGACGCTCAGGTTTGCGGGCGCGGCCTCTGTTTCCTGCGCAGCGGCGCCGCCCTTTTTCCACTGCGGGAGAGAGAGCACCAGCAGCAGCGTAATGGCCGCCTGCACGTAAAAGGCGTAGCGGTAACCGCTGCGCCAGCCCACATTGCCCAGCGCCATGGTCATCAGGTAGGGACTGAGCGTAACGCCCACGCCGTAGAAGCAGTGCAGGTAATTCATGTGACTTGCCTTGAAATGCAGCGCGACGTAATGATTCAGCCCCGAGTCAATCGCGCCCGCGCCGAGTCCGAGCAGAACCGCCAGCGGAATCATCCACCCGAAAGACGGCGCCGCCGAAAATCCGAACAACGCCGCTGCCGTCATCGCCGTGCTGATCGCGGTGACTTTCGCCGTGCCGAATTTATTAAGAATCCGCGCGCTGAAAATACTCGAGAGCACCGTGCAGCCGGAAATCAGGAGCGTCAGAATGCTGACCGCTTCCAGCGGCACATGCAGATCCGTGCGGATCGCCGGCCACGCGGAGCCGATCAGCGAATCCGGTACGCCCAGACCGATAAATGCGATATAGATCACGACCAGTAAAAAAACCATACTTCCTCCGAATCTTCTGCCGAACCGGCTTGTCTCGCCACCGTCTGTCTGCAACAGCAAAAACGGAACGGCAATTCTTGTCAGATCGCTGTTCCGTTGATGGACGATATCTTCCTTTAGACCATTGCCTTTTCAAACGAGCTGTTCCGGACTGCGGATGCGGGAAACCGAATACCGAACACATGCGCAATCCAATAGACGGCCTTGTGCAGCATCCGCACGATCGTGCCCCATGTGCCGGTGTGTACCTTGCCGCAAAGCGCGCAGAGATCGTCGGGGTTCACCGACGGATCGTATTTCTTTTCCGCGTAATTGGCGGGAATCACAACCGCCGTCAGATCGCGCAGCCAGGTATTCCCGCTGCGGCGGCGTACCGTCAGCGGATTGATCGCCACGGAATAAATGCTCCTGACGTTCAGCTCCCCTTCGCTGTCGGACGCAGAGCCGAGCGCGCTCACAACATAGCCCGTACCTGCTTCAAATCCCGTGTAAATCATGGTGTGGCCGGGGAAGTACAGCATCGCGCCGGCCGGTGTGTTTTGCAGCAGGGCGAGCTTTTCTTCATCCGTCTTATCGCTCAGGTCAATCTTGGTGTTCGGGACGAGCTGCTGCCACGTCGTATTGCGCGGCATGCGCAGACCGAAACAGCGGTACACATTGCGCGTGAACATCGAGCAGTCCATCGCGTCGAGCATCCCGCCCCAGCCGTAACGGTCGCCCAGGCAGGTGAATGCCGTGCGAAGGATATTTGCCTGCGTCATGGGCAGAAAGCCGATGCTGACCGAATAGTGCTGGGAGATCAACGCCTGTCTGCGCACATAGCCGCCGTCCGCGTCACGCGTGGGCAGATAGACAACATAGTTGTTCCAGGCATACCGTTCGCCGAGGTTCTGCGGAATTTTATCCTCCGGAACGAGCTTGAGCGTTGTGCCAATCGTCAGCTTCACGTTGGCGGTTTCCGGCTCGAAAATGGACAGCTCGGTCACAATCCGGTTCTGTGTGACAACCAGAATATCTTTGCTGTCCGCACCCGTTTTCCATGCGTCCAGCCACTCGGCGCGGTCTGCGCAGAGCGCAACCGACTGCGCGTCGACCCAGCCCGGACAATGATCCGTCTCCACATAATAAAACGACAAACCGTCATAAGTGCAAATCTGTTTGATGACAACCGGATCGTTCACATTCAGGGCGCTGTTCTGGTACTCGCTGTCTGCGTCGGTCAGGCTGTATCCGATCACGTCGTTCGTCGGAATCGCCATCAGATTGGTCTGACGCACACACACGCCGTACAGAATTTCACGGCTGCCCGTCCACGCCGTCTCGGCGCACGCGGTGCTCATCGCCGAAAAATACGCATCGTTGTCGATCTGGCTGCCGTCCACAAACAGCGCACGCGACTTTTTGCTGTTCAGTATATCCTGGGTCAGCGACGCTTTTAAAGCGGATGCGTCATACTGCGCAGACACCTTTTCGAGATCGAGCACATACGTCCCCTTGGTTTGCGCCGCAAGCGCGTTGTATGCGTCAATCTCCTGCGCCGTCATCATCACTTCGTCCGGGTGGTGCGCTTTGCCGATCCAGTAATCTGCGCGGCACATCTCCTGCGTCACGCCGTGCGGATACTGTATATTTTGCGCCGCGGCCTCTGCATTCATTGTCCAAAGGCTGAGCAGCACGGCAATCAGCAGACAAACAGCTGTCATCCTATGAGCCCATCCAAATCCGGTGTTTTGTTTTACGTAAATCACTTGTTTTTCCTCCCGAAACGTTCCGATCGTGCACAATCATGCCGACCAGATTATACCACAGTTCCTGCTGTTTCGCAAGGATTTGATTCGCCGTTCAAAATGATACCGAAACACCGGAAACACTCATTCACAAACCGCGCCCGGATCGGATAACCCGACTTCCGACGGAGATCTTTTTCCAGCGAAAACAAACAGTACCGCGGGCATAGTCGCTTTTTACGTGTATAGATGCCGAAAGCCCGGCAGGCCATTTGGTCTGCCGGGCTTGGTTTGTTGCTTGGGGTCCTTTATGCTGCCGGGGTGGTCAGCTCGGTCCAGGTGCTGCTGTACAGTGTCTGCGTCGTGCCGTCTGCCAGCTTCACCACGAGATACAGTCTGCCCGTTCTCGTCTGCCCGCCCGCGACGTTGTTCACGTTCATCTTGCACTGTCCGTCTTCCGTCAGCACGCTGCCCGTCAGCTTCGCCGTCTGTACGCCGTTCACTGTGCCGCCGATCACCAGGTTCTCCGCCGTGCAGGCGTCCGCGCTCTGATTCGTCAGCACCATGCCGAACTCCTCAATCTGCGCGCCTTCCGGCACGATCACCTTACCCGTGTAGCTGAGCGTGTACATGCCGTTCACCACGTGGATCTGCGACGCCGTCGCCGCATCCATCACGATGCCCGCCGTCTTTTCCACCGCAGCGTCCGCGTACACCGCCTTCAGTGCTGTGTCGCTCGTCGCGAGGAATGTGTACGTCTCGTCATAGCTCACCGGAATGTCGTCCTGTCCGTTCTGCGTCCAGTACGCGAACACCTTGCCTTCCGGCGCCGCGGCCGCCACCGCCGTGATCTGGCTGTACGGCTTCACGATCCGTTCATTCTGTCCGTTGATCGCGCCGTTCTCCACCGTCACCGTCACCGTGTCGCCCGTTTCCGCGAACACCGCCTTGATCGTCACATTGCTATGGATCTCCGCGTTGTACGTGCCCACAAGGTTCTGCGTCTCGCCGTTCGCATCCGTCATCGTCAGGCTCTCCAGCTCGTATCCCGTCTTCGACGCCACGCGGATCTGTACCTGCGCGCCGCCCGGGAT
>JAFSYM010000123.1 GCA_017450005.1 Clostridia bacterium | reverse complement strand
GTACGACCAAGCTTTTCCGCGATCTCTTTCAGACTCTGCTTTCCGTAAATCCCGGCTTCGATGGCCGCTCGTTCTGATAAATTGATTCGACTCATAGTTGCCTGCTTTCCGCAGAACATGACCAAACCAATTATACCACATCACTTTTGCAATCGTGAGCGTCCGCTAACTAACCCTTTTTTTGTCCAAAATCGGACGTTCACTTTTGCAATCAACCTCGTTTACACCATCATTTTAGACGAAGATATGTCCGAAAAGAAGGACAGCAAAAAAGAAAGCTGCCGAAAACCGACAGCTTCTCTCTGGTCCGAGTGGCGAGACTTGAACTCACGGCCTCTTGACCCCCAGTCAAGCGCGCTCCCAACTGCGCCACACCCGGAACTTATAACGCTGCTATTATACCACAAGTTTTTATAAAGTCAAGATATTTTTCAAAATTTCTGTCTTTTGTTTTTTTACGTATTGTGATATAATGATTCAGAAAGGAACGGGATGCGTATGAAAGAGCGGATCGTCGTCGGCATGAGCGGCGGCGTGGACAGCTCCGTTGCAGCGCTGCTGCTGCGCGACGCGGGCTATGACGTGGTTGGCGTAACGCTTGCACTGACGGGCTCAGTATCCGATGCCGGCATTGCTGACGCTCGGCTTGTAGCGGAACATCTGGGGATAGAGCACCGCGTCGTTGATCTACAGGACGAGTTTCAGAAGTCAGTGATGGAGCCGTTTACCGAATCCTATCTGCAAGGACTCACGCCGAATCCCTGCGTGATTTGCAACCGCATAATCAAGTTCGGCGCCATGCTGCAATATGCAAAATCTATCGGCGCCGAAAAAATAGCTACCGGCCACTATGCGCGCACAATCGAGCAAAGCGGGCGTATTCTTCTGTGCAAATCAGACAGCCTGAAAGATCAAAGCTACTTTCTGTGCATGCTTTCTCAGCAGCAGCTGCGTTCGGCAGTATTCCCGCTCTCCGGTTTGGATAAAGAAACACTTCGCCATATCGCGGAAGACAATCATCTGCCTGTCGCACAAAAGAAAGACAGTCAGGACGTTTGCTTCATTCCGGACGGAGACTACGTTTCCTTTATCTGCCGCAGTCGGAACCTGACCCCGCAGACGGGTGATTTCGTCGATATGGACGGAAACGTAATCGGACGGCATCAGGGCATTCTTCGCTACACCGTCGGTCAGCGAAAAGGACTCGGCGCATTCGGAAAACCGATGTTCGTCACGGCAATCGACCCGCTGCACAATCGTGTTGTGCTCGGTGAAAACGGGAAACAGTACGCCGCCGGGCTGTGCGCGTACAACCTCAACTGGATCGCTTTCAGCGAACCGCCGGAATATTTCGACTGCGATGTGCGCATTCGTTTCCGTGCATCCCCCGCCCCGGCGCATGTACACGTGCGGGACGGACAAACTTTTGTGCATTTTTATGAACCGCAGCGTTCCGTAACGCCCGGACAGACCGTCGCTTTTTACGACGGCGACATAGTTTTGGGCGGCGGTACGATCCTGCACCCCATACAAGGAGGAAGCCATGACAAAGAAACTATATGATCTTGACAGCCACATGTTCATATTTGACGCCGTTGTGCTTTCCTGCGCGCAATACCGGGAACGATACGCGGTCACACTGGATCAGACCGCTTTTTTCCCAGAGGGAGGCGGGCAATATGCCGACACCGGTACGCTGGGCAATGCCGCCGTTTTGGATGTGCAGGAAGTATCCGGCGAAATCATCCACTATACGGACAAGCCGTTCAAAGTCGGTGAAGCGGTACGCGGAGAGCTGGACAGCACGAAACGGTTTCGCCGCATGCAGAACCATACGGGTGAGCACATCGTTTCCGGTATCGTCCACCGCCTGTTCGGCTATGACAACGTAGGGTTTCATCTGAGCGACGACGACATGACCGTCGACTACAACGGTACGCTGACGCGAGAAGACCTTGACCGCATTGAAACGCTTGCGAATGAAGCTGTTGTGCGGAATCTGACAGTCATTGCAGAATATCCTGACCCGGACGTTCTCGCCACAATGCACTACCGCAGCAAGCTCGATCTGACCGAAAATGTGCGTGTCGTCACGATAGGCGACGTGGACTGCTGCGCATGCTGCGCGCCGCACGTCTCAACTACGGGCGAAATCGGCATCATCAAGATACTCGATTTTGAGCGGTACAAAGGCGGCGTGCGGTGCCACATCCTGTGCGGTTTCCAGGCGCTGGAGGATTACCGCACAAAGTATCAGAACGTGCAGAACATTTCTCTCGCACTGTGCGTACCGCAACCCGAAGCGGCGCAAGGCGTGCAGAGACTGATTGAAGACTGCAAGCAGAAAGAATATATGATCGTAGGTTTGCGGAGGAAACTTGCGGAACTCGCTCTTGAGAACGCGGTGCCAAGCGATCACTGTTTGTGTTTTTTTGCAGATGCAGCCTGTGACGCGGACAGCCTGCGGCATGCGGTCAATCTCGGCATGGAGCGATCCGCAGTTTGCGCCGGATTTCTTCCGACCGGATCCGGCTGGCGATACTGCATCGGTTCCTCCGGCGTTGATCTGCGCGCCAAAGCTAAAGAAATCAACGCCGCGCTGCAGGGGCGCGGCGGCGGACAAAGCGGCATGATCCAGGGTACCGCGAACGCGACACAGAATGATATCCGCACATATTTTGAAAATTTTACAGTATAGACTCTTTGCGTATTGCAAAACACACCGGAATATGATAGAATAAATTGGTTATTGCCGAACAATAATTATTTGATGAGGTGGACTTACGATGTATGATGTAGCAATTATCGGCTGCGGCGTAATCGGCTCCTCCATCGCGTACCGTCTGTCCAGATTTAATCTGAAGACGGTCGTACTGGAAAAGGAGAACGACGTCGCCATGGGCGCTACCCGGGCCAACAGCGCAATCATCCACGCCGGATACGATCCCGCAGAAGGCACGCTGATGGCAAAGCTCAACGTGCGCAGTGTGGAACTGACGAAAGACCTTTGTCAAAAGCTCTCCGTACCCTATGCACAGATCGGTTCGCTCGTTCTCGCGTTCAGCGATGAAGAATCCGCACACGTGCAAAGGCTGTATGAACGCGGCATTGCAAACGGTGTGCCCGGTCTCAAGGTTCTCACCTACGCGGAAACAAAAGCGATTGAGCCAAACATTGCCGACAACGTCACATGCGCGCTGTATGCGCCGACCGCTGCGGTCATCAATCCATGGGAATACGCGCTCGCTCTGGCTGAGGTCGCCGTCGTCAACGGCGTCGAGCTTCGTCTGGAAGCGGCGGTAGAAGCGATTTCCAAAACCGATAACGGCTATGTAATAACTGCCGGCGGCAAGACAATCGAAACGAAATACATCATCAATGCAGCCGGCACCGAGGCAGGCATGATCCACGATATGGCGCTGCCGCATACGTTTGATATACTGCCCAACAAGGGTGAATACTATCTGCTCGACAAGAGCGAGGGCACACGCACGAACCACGTTGTGTTCCAGTGTCCGTCCAAGGTCGGCAAGGGTGTTCTCGTCTCCCCGACCGTACACGGCAATCTCATCGTCGGCCCCAACGCAGTCGACTGCGAAGCGGGCGATACATCCACGTCCGCTGAAGATCTCGCTTTCGTGCGTAGCATGGCAGTCAAGAGCATCCCCTCCATTGACTTCCGTCAGAATATCCGCAACTTTGCCGGTGTTCGTCCCAACAGCACAGTGGATGATTTCATCATCAAAGCGCATGACGGATTCTTTGACGTTGCGGGCATCAAGTCCCCCGGCCTTGCCTCTGCCGCAGGCATTGCGGAATATGTTGAAAATCTGATGCAGGACAATGGCGTTGTCCTTGCGGAAAAAGCAGAATATACCGACACGCGCGAGCAGCCGCGTTTCAAAGAGATGACGCACGAAGAGCGCGCCGCCATCGTTGCGGAGAATCCGCTGTTCGGCCGTGTGATCTGCCGCTGTGAGACGATCACCGAGGGCGAAATCATCGATGCGATCCATCGTCCGATCATTCCGCGCACGGTCGACGCAATCAAGCGCCGCTGCTGTGCCGGTATGGGCAGATGCCAGGGCGGTTTCTGCGGCCCGCGTGTGGTGGAAATTCTTGCGCGCGAGCTCGGCTGCAGCCGCCAGGATATCGACAAGGACAAGACCGGCAGTTATATCGTCAGAAAGAGGGAGGACTAAGCCATGTATGATCTTGCAGTCATCGGCGGCGGCCCCGCAGGTCTTGCCGCAGCATACAGCGCATACGAAAAAGGTCTGCGCAACATCGTAATCCTCGAACGGGACAAGGAACTGGGCGGCATTCTCAACCAGTGCATCCACAACGGATTCGGTCTGCACCGCTTTAAGGAAGAGCTGTCCGGTCCCGAATATGCGCACCGCTACATTGAAATGGTGCAGGATACGTCGGTCGAAGTCAAACTCGACACCATGGTCATCGAAATCACACCCGACAAAAAGATTTTCATCAACAGCCCTTCCGGCTATGAATGCATCGAAGCCAAGTCCATCGTGCTGTCCATGGGCTGCCGTGAACGTACACGCGGCGCAATCTCCATCCCCGGCACACGTCCTTCCGGCGTTTTCACCGCAGGTGCGGCACAGCGTTATCTCAACATGGAAGGTCTGATGGCCGGCAAGCGTGTGGTCATTCTCGGCTCAGGCGATATCGGTCTGATTATGGCACGTCGTATGACGCTTGAGGGCGCAAAAGTCCTGGCCTGCGTCGAGGTTATGCCCTACTCCGGCGGTCTGACAAGAAACATCGTACAGTGTCTGAATGACTTTGATATTCCGCTGTATCTGTCGCACACTGTCACGGACATCCGCGGCGACAAGCGTCTTGAAGGCCTGACGGTCATGAAGGTTGATGAAAACCGTCGTCCCATCCCCGGAACGGAAATGGAATTCGACTGCGACACGCTGCTTCTGAGCGTCGGTCTGATTCCCGAAAACGAACTGACACGCGGCGCCGGTATTGAGATGGATCCGCGCACCAACGGCGCATACGTGTTTGAAAACATGGAGACGTCTATCGAAGGCGTTTTCGCATGCGGCAATGTGGTACATGTGCATGATCTGGTCGACTTCGTTTCCGACGAGAGCGCAAGAGCAGGCGCAGCCGCCGCAGAATATGTGCAGAACGGCGCGGTCAAGGGTGATGTCATCCGGCTGCAAAACGGCGCAGACGTCGGTTACACCGTCCCGCAGAAGATTCACCGCGACACCAAGGCAGATAAAATCGACATCTTCTTCCGCGTGCGCAGCGTATTCGGCAAGAGTCAGGTGATCGTATCCGCGGGAGATACGGAAATCCAGGTTTTCAAGCGCCCGTATATGGCGCCCGGTGAGATGCAGCATATCGTGATTGCTGCCGACAAACTCAAAGGTTACGATACCATTACGGTAACGGCGAAGGAGGCGTAAGACAAATGACAGAACTGACTTGTATCTGCTGCCCGATGGGATGCAGACTGACGGTTGACGAGGACAACGACTACGCTGTGACCGGCAATACATGCAAACGCGGCGCAGTCTACGGACGCAACGAGCTGATGAACCCCACACGCGTGCTGACGACCACTGTCGTGATCGAAGGCGCCGCGCACGGCAGAATGCCCGTTCGCACAGAGCAGGCCATCCCGAAAGCCAAGCTGTTCGAGGCGGTCGAAGAACTGAAAAAAGTCCGCTTGACCTCCCCCGTTCATTGCGGTGATGTAGTTCTGGCAGACATCCTCGGTACGGGCGTCAACGTCATTGCTACCCGCGACCTGTAATTGACTGTATCACAAACCCCTTCAGGCACTTGCCCGAAGGGGTTTAGTTTTTGATTCAGTTTTTGGACGAATCGTTGTTGAGCTTTCGTTCGGTCGTTTCTTTGCGCACAAAGGATTCGGTGGCGTTTGTAATATTCAGGCTGTCCCGGATCAGGTATTCATTTGCGTTCGTTTTCCTGTGAACCGGTTTGTAGCTGCCGCGCACGGCAAGCACCGTGATGAGCGCGATGACCGCGCCGAGCGCAAGACAAATCAGAATCGGTTTTGCGATAGACTGCTTTTGCACAGTCGGTGCCGGAGAAATCACAACCGGGTTCTGCGCTGTAGTCATTTCGACAGAATCTGAATTAACCTCTTCCACCAATTCCGGAGCCTGTGTTTGCGTTTCGGTCTCTGTCTCCGTCGTACGTGCTACTACAGACACTTCACTGTACTGCTCCGGTGTTAGCGCACGACCGAGATTCATGCGTACATGCGCAAAAAATGCCGTTGCCGCCATGCCGTAATCTTCGGCTGTAATGTACTGTGCGCATGCATAATACGTTAAATTGAGCACATCGTCCGTGAAGATATCCTTGCATTTGCCTTCCGGCAGAATATAGTTATCATCCAGCGTATGCACAAATACAATCCGATCCGGCTCACTGGACAGATTGCCGATGCAGACGTTCGCGTACTCCCTTGCACTGCCTTCACCGCTGAAATCGAGTGCTGTCACAAAGAAGGCGTCCACGCCGTACTGGTCATAGATTTCATTATACAGTACGGAAATCGTCTCAGGCGCACCTGCATGATCGATTGTCGTGCCGCGTCCGTAGGCAACTGCGCCGACCGGAACAGCCAATACGCCGAAAAGCAAAACTGCCGTTACAAGAATGATGACTCTCTTTTTCATTTCGCGCCTCCTCAGATCATGCCAAGCAGTTTGCCCAGTGCAAACAGTACCGCACCCGCGCCGACCGTAACCGCGCCGAATAATCCGGCCAATTTACCGCCGTCTACCGGTACGTTTCCGATGAATTTGCCGCTTTGTCCGTTCATGGCAAACGTATATGTTTCGCCGCGATACACCGTATTGAGCAGCCAGACCGGATACAGAACATATTTTGCAACGCCGCGCAGCATACGGACTTGTTTGCTTCGCAGATCAACGTTGTCAAACCCCTTGACCGTTCCACGCAGCGCGTCGCCCGCACTTATATCTATCCGTTCATTAGCACGCTGTGCGCCCTGCTCCATGCTGATGTCGTATTTGTCGGCAAGATAGCCGGCCAGATAAGCCGTTTGGAAAGGAACCGCCTGCGCAGAATCAAACGGTTCAACCGATTCAAGCAGATCCTGCGGCATCTTGGTGGAACCGTCTACCGGAATGCCGGCAAAGGACATATCGCCCGAACGGTACACGTCGTAATAGCTGGTTTCGGTATACTCAACATCACCCTGCGTCCATGTGCGTTTGCGTGTCGCTTCAAACACTGCGTCCGCATGAATATCGGAGTCATAGAGCCACACCGGTACATACAACCCGCGGATCTCCTGAATACGGTTCTCCCGCAGAAACGACGAGGGTGCAAACTTTTTCTTCTTCAGGTATACTTTGAGTTTGTCCTGCGCCGCCTTCTTTTCGAGCTTGAACGGCAAAACAAACTCCGGTCTGAACGCACCGCTCAGACGCCCTGTCATCGTAACAGGATTGCCGCAATACGGACAGGATGATGCAGCCGTTGTGTCGTCGCCGACGATCTCGCCGCCGCAGGACTCACAATGAAAGACATTTACGGTTTCGTCGTCCCCCCAGTTTTCACTGCTTTCCGATTGCCAATCGGCGCCGTCCTGCGACGCGTCCTGCAGCTGCGCAATGTCAAAGCTGCTGCCGCAATAAGGACACTGCATCTTCTGCGTTGCAGGATCAAATTCCAGTGCGCCGGAACACGCAGGGCACTTATAATCTCTCAATTCAGCCAAATCAGATACCTCCTTGTCTTCTTTATTTGTATTATAATATACCGCCATGGCAATGTCAATCTGTTGAACAAGCTCAAAAACAATTAAAAAGCACTTGAATTTTATACCGAAAACGTGTATGCTAAAAAAGAGAAATTTTGTAGAAATCGGGTGATTCCATGCTGGATGCTTTTACATATCCTGTCGTATTTGTGCACGGTCTCTTCGGCTGGGGTTCCGACGAAGGTATTGACCGCAAGCTCCCGTATTGGGGCGCTACGACCGGGAGTCTTGTCGATTTCTTAACCGGCGAAGGCGTGGAGTGCTACAGCGCCTCGGTCGGCCCGATCTCAAGTGCCTGGGATCGCGCGTGCGAACTGTATGCGCGCCTGACCGGCAATATCGTGGATTACGGCGTCGCGCATTCCGCACAGATGAACCATAAACGTTTCGGGCGAGAATACACGCAGCCTCTTGTTCCGGGCTGGAGCGCAGATCGGAAAATCCATTTTATCGGTCACAGCTTCGGCGGCAACACCATCCGGCTGCTCGCACATCTGCTCACATACGGCGATCCGGACGAGCAGGCTGCCACGCCGCCCGAGGAATTGTCCGGTCTTTTCACAGGCGGAAAAGAGGACTGGGTGCAGAGCGTCGTCACGATCTGTACACCGCACAACGGTACACTTGCTTTCGAGGCAATCAGGAAGTATAAAATACTGCCCATGATGCAAGCGATCGTCTACAATGGCGCCGCTTTTCTCGGCCGATCGCCTGTTGAGGGCGGCTTTGTGGATATGCATCTGGAGCAATACGGCATGAGCGATACACCCGGCATGGATGACGCCTCCCCCATGCGACATGCCAAACGTGAGTTTCTCAGATACAATGACAACATCGAGTATGATATCAGCGCGGAAGGCGCAGAGAAGCTGAATGAACGTATAGAAATCAGTCCGAATATTTATTATTTTTCTTATTCCTTCAACGCTGTAACCTTGGACGGCAAACGTCCGAAAGCGTCCGAAGCGGATTTTCCCTTCATGCGCGCTACCTCTTCCATCATGCGACTGTATATGCGCGGTTTGGGCGCGGATAAAGAAGACCTGCGCAACGATGGTTTGGTTCAGGTTTCTTCCGCACTGCATCCGGACGACGAGCCGTTTGTGCGTTACAAAAAACAAACGCCTGTTCCCGGTATCTGGCATGTGATGCCAACGCTGTTTGGTGATCACGGCACGCCGATCGGCCTGTTTGCCGGAGCAAAAAGAACGCACAATTTTTATATCAAAATGATGAAAATGCTGCAGGATGTTATTGACGGAAAGGAAGAAATAACAGAATGAACATTTTGACCATGAACCCCATTTTGATTGCAGCTGCTGTTATACCCGCTGTATTTCTTCTCATTCGTGTATATAAAGCAGACAGGCTCGACCGTGAGCCGAAGGGACTTCTTATCTCATTGGTGATTCTCGGGATACTGTCCACGATCTCCGCAATAATTCTGGAGCGGATCGGCACAGCCATTCTATCCTCTTTTCTCACAGAAGGCACCTTTCTGTATAATCTATTGGAGTATTTCATCGTTGTCGCCATCAGTGAAGAAGGCTCAAAATACTTTTTACTGAAATTGCGCACATGGAAGCATCCGGCATTCAATTGTCAATTCGACGGTGTGGTATATGCCGTGTTCGTCTCTCTCGGCTTCGCACTCTGGGAAAATATCGGTTATGTCGCAATGCTCGGATTCTCCACGGCTCTGATCCGTGCTGTTACCGCAGTTCCCGGTCATGCATGCTTCGGTGTGTTTATGGGTGTTTTCTACGGCGCCGCGAAAAGAGCCGAACTTGCAGGCAAGCCGAATGACAGTAAGACCTTGCGCCGCTTAGCGCTTCTTTTCCCGGCATTCATCCACGGCGCGTATGACTTTATCACAACACTTCCCGGTCTGCTTTCCGCGTTTGTATTTTTGCCGTTCATCATTTGTGTATTCGCTTTTGCTTACCGAATCGTAAAAACGCATTCGATGCAGGACACATTTATTGTTGAACCGCAGGAGCCAACCTTCTTTCCCCCTGATCCCGGATCAACGACATCTGCATATCCCTCCAATAATCCGCAGGCTTGGCAGCCGAGACAGACTTCGACGCCTGCAGATCAGTCTGTACCGCCTTGGCAGAGACCCTCGTACGAAAGCGAAGATACGCCTCATTTTTCCGGCAGCTCCGGCACATCAACGCAACGCAGCAACCCGTATTTTCCAGATAATCATTTCTAACAGCCAAACGATCAGGAATAGGATGGTGCTATGATTCTCGGCATTGACGGCGGCGGCACAAAAACCACCGCCGCGCTTTTTGAAACAGATGGTACCTTTTTGTCACAAGCTGAAGCAGGCAGCATCAACACACATTCCAACGCTCTCCTGTACGCCAGACGCAATCTGCAAATCATCATGGATTCTCTCCGGGCAGATGTCGGAAAACGGACAATCAGGAGTGCGTTCATCGGCTCATCCGCTTTGAACAGTGTCGCGGACGAGGATACCATCCGCGCATTGACTTCCGGCATTCTGGACGCTGAAATGATCGGTATGGACAGCGACCTTGCCATTGCGCTTGAATCCATGCGCTGTGACGAACCCTGCGCCGTTGCCATATGCGGCACAGGCTCAATGGCTGTCGGGCGCGACGCAGGCGGACTGCTGCACTGCAAAGGCGGATACGGGTATCTCCTGGGCGACGAAGGCAGCGGCTATGCCATCTCAGTGGACGCGATCCGCGCCGGACTGCGCAGCGCAGACGGATCGGCACGCCGCACGAAACTGGAAGAAACACTTTTTGATTTCTTTCAAGTGAGCGATACAAATGCGTTGATCGATCTCGTTTACGACAAACCCCTGCGCAGGCAGGATCTTGCAGCTTTCCTGCCCGTTGTCGCCGAATGCGCAGATTCCGGCGATGAAACCGCCTGCGAAATTCTGCGTATGCAAGCTCAATCATTTGCCGATACCGTAAAGGCTTTGCTTGAATATCTACCCCCGGATTGTCCGATCGGACTCTGGGGCGGCGTATTCTGTCATGTACCATATTTTACCGCATGCTTCAAGGAATGTATTTCCGGTCATACGATCGGTCTGCTTCCTTACCCGCCGCAAATCGGCGCAGTATTCGCCGCTTTCCGGCAATGCGGCATCCGTCTGACAGACGAAGTCCTTCAGCGCATACAATCATCTTACCCGAATCAGGATGTGTGATTATGGCATTCTTAAAACCGCAAAAAGCCGACTTGTACGGCGAACCAATCCAACTGCATAACCCGTCTGTTTTTGTCGAAGGAGACGATCGTAAAACGGTAGTACACTTCTTCTCCGAACGGCAAATCACAATAAGCGCGGAAGGAACAATACATATAAAAACGGTACACTGTGATTCCCGTGCAACGACATATATCGAGCAGACTCGGCGGCTGACCGGAGAAAAATACATATTGACTGTCAACGAGGCGAACGAAGCGGTCGAAATTGAGATCCGATACGGCGGAAAACGCGGTTTATTCTATGCGCTGTGCGATCTTTATCGACGCATTACCACGCAGACACTTTCCAGCGGCACGATTGAAAACTATCCCCTCTTTGCAATACGCGGCTATATTGAAGGGTTTTACGGAAAGCCCTGGTCCGTTTCACAGCGCAAAGAAATGCTGCATACGCTCGCCCCATGCGGGATCAATTCGTACTTTTACGCGCCGAAAGATGACCCATATCATCGCGCGCACTGGCAGAGACCGTATCCGCAGGATGCGATTGAATCTTTGCGCGAGCTTGTTGACTGCGCAAAAAGGTGTTATGTGGATTTTTGGTACTGCCTGGCGCCCGGACTGGACGTGTGCTACAGCGCAGAGGAACACCTGCTATGTATGTACGAAAAGTATTTACAGCTTTATGTCATCGGGGTGCGGCATTTCGGACTGCTTCTGGATGATATTCCATCGTCTCTTCGGTACGATCAGGACATTGAGCAGTACCCGGACACAGTGCATGCGCATGCGGATCTGGCAAACCGCCTTGCGGACAGGCTCAGAGCATACGACAGCGAGATCCGGCTTGTGGTTTGCCCCATGCAGTACCACGGAAAATCGGATGCATACTATATCTCAAAGCTCGGTCATCTGCTCGATCCGTCTGTCCTTCTGTTCTGGACGGGTCGCAATATCTGCGCACAGGAATTGACAGTACCCGAAGCGATCCTTTTCCGTGAGCACACCCTGCACTGCCCGCTCTATTGGGACAATTATCCGGTCAATGACGCAGAGATGACGCATCAAATGCACATCGGTCCGATCGTCGGACGAGAAAACAGGTTATACCTCTATAGTGAAGGGATCGTCTCCAACTGCATGCCGCAGTTCCAATGCAGCAAAATCCCGCTGCTGACGATTGCCGATTACCTTTGGAACCCGGAACTATACGACCCGCAGGCCTCCTGGATGGATGCGCTGCACGCTGTTCTGGGAGAGGAAGCAGATTTGTTTGTGTATTTTGCGGAGCATCTGTCATTTTCCTGCTTACAGTCCCCTTCCAGCGATAGAATGGTCGATGCCTTTACAGATTTCGACTGGTCTGCTCCGTTCGTAAAGCCGTTACCTTTACATTTATCTTCTTATATTTCAACAGTTTGCGACTGCATGCGACTATTAAATATGCATGTCTGCAAAGGCGATCAGCTTTACATCGAGCTGTTACCGTGGATTCAAAAATTCAACTGTTTTTCGGAAACGCTGCAGTTATGTTCGCTGTATTTCCAAACAAAAGAACGTTCCGTGTTAGGTGAAATAAAAAAGAAACTGTATGCGTTCGATCGCTTGCCGGAAGAAATGACCGATTTCACATTCCGTGCATGCATTGAAGCGCTGTTACAATCTGCCAACGAGGTGTGTTAAATGAAAACTGCTGTAGTTCTCTGCGCCGGAAACGGCACAAAATGTCTGCCGTATACGTCTATCCGCAACAAAGTCATGATTCCTGTCTCCAATAAGCCGATTGTACAATTCGCTGTCGAGAATCTCGAAGCACTCGGATTTGAAAAAATCGTTTTAGTTGCAGGCGCATTTCACGAGGAGATTCGCGCATGGTTCAGGGATGATCAGAAGGTAATGGTCATCGTCGATCCGAAACCGCACGGCACCGCTTATTCCCTTCTTTGGGCAAAGGATTCTATCGACGGGGACTTCCTGGTTCTGTACGGCGACACGATCACAGATACAGACGACCTGCGTTCTCTTCTCGACGCATTCCTCGCCGATCGCTGCAACGCCGCTCTGGTCGGCGCAATTGCGGACCGAAGCAGCGAACATATCGGCTGTACTGTAGAGAACGGTTTTGTGGACGAAATCTTCGGTCATTCGCGCGAAAACAGCACGCATCAATTTGCCGCTTTTGCGCTACGTCGCGAAACACTCGATGCGTTGCCGTATAACCGATGCCGGTTCGGCAGTCTCGACGTCGGCACGATGGCGCCGACGGAAGGTTATCTTGAGGATTCACTCGCGAATGAGATTTCACGCGGCAATCCGCTGCGCGCCGTGATTGCACAGCAGCCTTTCTACGATATTGACCGCCCGTGGGATGTTCTGTATGCCAATGACAACATCAATCGAAAGCGCTGCGAGGCGCTGCAGGAAACTGTGCTGGAGGAAGGCGCGTCCGTCGACCCGACCGCAATCCTGCACGGCCATGTTCATCTCGGCAGAAATTCCAGAATCGGACGCGGCGTGATTGTGGAAGGCAATCTGATCGTCGGCGACAACACGGAGATTATCACAGGCGCCATACTCGGCGGCAATAACGTCATCGGCAGCAGATCGAAAATCCGCTACGGCTGCTATATCGCGCCGAGATCCACGGTCGGCAATGAGTGTATCGTCAGCCATGCCGCCGAGCTGGACGGCATGATTATGGATCGCGTCTATCTGTATCACTACATGGAATGGAACGGCATCATCGGCGAAAATACCGATCTTGGCGCAGCAACGGTTTGCGGCAGCCTGCGTTTCGATGATTCCATTACTCTGCAGCGTGTGAAGGGACGCCGGGAATTCCACAACGGGTTCGGTGACGCCGTATTTCTCGGCGACTATTGCCGTACAGGTGTGAACGCAATTTTCATGCCGGGTGTTAAAGTCGGTGCATACAGTGTGATCGGCGCAGGTGTAGTCCTGAATCGGGACGTTCCTGATCACACATTGATTTATCAGGAACAAAACCTCGTTGAAAAACCATGGGGTCCGGAAAAGTACGGCTGGTAAATCGGAATGAAACGTTTTGTTGTCTTCATCATTCTGCTTTGCCTGCTGACCATCTGTGTGAGCGCAAAGAATCCGCAAATTGACGGCATCATCAATCTGCATTCGGAGTACCGCGATCAGGTTGCTTACCTGCAATCCGACAGGCATGAATCCAACAGCAATGTTGGAAATGTATTCCTGTATTGGTTCAGCAGCCCGATGGATTATTCCGTCTTTCTGGGACTGGCATATTCGTGCGACGACTTCATTCCGGGCGGCGGATTGACAGGCGTCGAGGTTACCGTAAACAACGATTTATGCTGTACTGTACATGCAGACGGAACCATTGCAGATCTGGACAGTAACCGTTTTGATGTAGACTTTGCCTTTGGCGAGATCATCAAAAGTCCGTCGAAAGAAATCGTCTGTGAAATCCGCGTCGGCGTCAAGTACGGACTGGATCGTGATATGGAGGTCGGCATCCGCATTGTGGACTGCAGCGGCAATACATCGAACTATTACCGCCAGATCGTGTACTCCCCTGTTTCGTCCACGGAAACAACGACAGAAACGGCCACGGAAAAGACAACGAAATCTGACGCCAAAACCACAACGTCAAAGCCCGCAAACCCTGACAGCTCAAAAGAACAATCTGTCACTGCAGCAAGAACGACACGTCCGGTCATCACCGCTGCGGCGGCAAAAGAACTGACAGCGACTACAAGTATCCCGCCAACAAAGGTGAAAACAACCAGTCCGGAAACGGCTGCGCAGGCAATCACTACGAAGCAGCCCACTACGAAGACGTGCACTACAAAACAGCGGACCACCAAGCAAGCAACAACGACGAAGCGCGTGCATACCGTTGCAATTCCTGTTGCCGCAGCAGCACAAGCAGCAGCAGATAGAACGACTGATCATACAAGCAAGACAAGCGCCGAATGTTCCGAAAAAGAAACGACACAAAGCACCGCCGAGCGATACCGCTATGTGGGTAAAGTCCGTTTGGTCGGGTCTGTCCTTGTCGCAATTCTGCTGACGTCTGTTTTCTTTATCTCGATTTTTACAGGCATAAATATACGAAACAAAAAACAGGAAGATCCGCCGATCACACCGCAGGAGCAGCACGAGGACTTCGGATGATCGTATTGCAGCCGCACGCTTTTGGGATGGCGTGCGGCTGCATTCAATTGGCGCCGAACAGGCAAGAAAAAACCACTCGTTAAACGAGTGGGAAATAAAAGAATCTTATAGAGAAGGAAAAGAAGAACCTCCTATGATAGAATACAGTGGGTTTGCCAACCACAGTAAAGAAAACATAGGAGGTATGTCATGAAAGACATAAACAGTTTATCACATTCAAAATGGAGAGGCAAGTATCATATAGTGTTTGCGCCGAAGTATAGAAGACAAGTAATATACCGAGAACTAAAAGCGGACATAGGAAAGATACTGAGACAACTGTGTGAGAACAGGCACGTCAATATCATAGAAGCAGAGTGCTGTCCGGATCACATACATATGCTGGTGGAAATACCGCCACATATGGCAGTATCAGAGTTTATGGGATATTTGAAGAGCAAAAGCGCGCTGATGATATTCGATAAACATGCAAATCTGAAGTACAAATACGGGAACAGACATTTTTGGGCAAGAGGATATTATGTAGATACCGTAGGGAAGTACGAAGGAGCTATAGCAGAGTATATACGCACGCAGTTAGAGGATGATATCGCAAATGACCAGATCAGCCTCAAAGAGTTTGTAGACCCGTTTACGGGTGAAAAGAGCAAGTAAAAAGCTGCTATAACAAAAGCCCCCGAGCAGGGGGCAAGCAGGAATAAAAATGTGATTGGCAAACCTTTCAATGCTCTCTTTAGAGAGCTACCACAAGCATTTGGCCCTTATAGGGCCGGAGCAAACCACCCGTTCAACGGGTGGTTCTGATTTGTCCTGATTCTGTTTAATTGCTCAATCAGCCACGCCTCAAGCGCCTGCATTCCATCGCCTGTTTTTGCGCTGACAGGAAATATCCGTATTTTCGGATTCAAATGCAAAACGCGCTGTGAGCATTTTGAAAGATCGAACGAAAAGTAGGGAAGCGCATCCGTTTTGGAAATCACAAGCACATCGCTTTTCTGAAACATCAACGGATATTTCAGCGGCTTGTCGTCGCCTTCCGGTACGGACAAAATCATCAGATTGACCTGTGCGCCCGTATCATATTCCGCCGGGCAGATCAGATTGCCAACGTTTTCGAGAAACAAAAGCTCAGCATCATCTGCTTCCAGCGCGTCATACGCGGCAGTCGTCATCCCGGCGTCCATGTGGCACATTCCGGATGTGTGCACCTGAATCGCCTTTGCACCGAGCGCATCTATTCGCTGCGCATCCACATCCGACTCGATATCCGCCTCCATTACGCCGAAACGAATCTGCGGCAGATCGCGGATAATTGCAGACAGCAGCGTCGTTTTTCCGGAGCCAGCGCTGCTCATAACATTGACAAGCAGCTTTCCGTCGCGGTTCAGACGCGCACGCAGTGCGTCGGCATCCCGGTCGTTCGATGCAGTAACGGAAGCATTGAGTTTAATTGTTTTCATGCATCTGCCTCCTCTCGTCGAGTCGCATGCGAAGAAACTGCACAACTTCATCAAATCCCCTGCCGGACTTTGCGCTGACGGGCACGCACACGATCTGCGCATTCAACGATCGCGCACGCACAACGGCAGCGTCAAAATCAAAATCAAAGATCGGCGCCGTGTCAATCTTATTGACCAGCATCACATCGCTGACCGAAAACATCAGCGGATACTTCAGCGGTTTATCGTCCCCTTCCGGTACGGAGAGGATCATCATACGCACATCTGCGCCGATTTCAAATTCCGCTGGACAAACCAGATTGCCGATGTTTTCAAGAAAAATCAGATCGAGATCTTCAACCCCGAAGGAAGCAAGCGCTCGCGAAACCATATCGGCGTCCATATGGCAAAGGCCGCCTGTGTGTATCTGGATAACGCGCGTGCCGGTTGCGGCAATCGTCCGCGCATCCACATCGGAATCCACGTCCGCCTCCATTACGCCGATCCGGTACTGCGTGCCGAGACGTTCGATCAGTTTCAGAAGGACGGATGTCTTGCCGGCTCCGGGCGATCCCATCAGGTTGACAAGCAGCGTTCCGCTTTGCCGCATACGCTCTCTTGTACGTGCCGCTGCCTCGTTATTATCGGCAAGCACACGTTCCTTGATTTCTGTTGTTTTAAACTCCACGTGACGTTCTCCTTTTGTTGATACGGAAAAGAGCTGCGCCGCTCCGGACGCAGCTCTGCAATATCGCTGGTTTATTCTGTCGCCGCTCTGTTCATGGCGAGCAGATAATCTCTGGTACCCACGAAAATCTCGTTGGTATAGGGATTTTTCTTTTGCTCTTTGGCGCGCTTGATGATGTTCACAATCACAAGAACATTGACCGCAATGGCCAGAATCGCTACAACGCCCTGTGCGGTCGGATTCGCATCCGCCGCAGTCAGAACAAGGTTGGGATCCATTCTGCCGGTCGCATCAGTTGCAAACTTGGCAACGTCGGCATAGATCACGGGCAGAGTCGTGAATCTGGAGTGATTCTGGAAGGACGGGAACACCTGAGCAAACATGCACCAAAGCGCAAGTGTATTGGCACGGTTCTGAATCCAGCCGCCTTTGTTCCAGAACGCATTGGCGAATGTAGGCGCAAGCAGCAGCGCAACGCCGCAATACCATGTGTGCAGCGGCAGATTGAGGTAGGTATACTCAAAGTTCCAGATATCGTATGCAATAATGAACTGCCACGTCATATCCGGCCAGAGCATATCCTGCTGCTTGTTCTTGGAAGAATAGATGCCGAACCAGCCGGTCATGCACATGATGTTGATGAGGCCGGCAACGCCGTTGAGAATATTCCACCAGCCGCCGTACAGCCAGACGCCCTCCGAAGAGTACCACCAGCCGCCGGTCATGCCGCCAACGCTCATACCCTTAATAGCGGATTCAAAGTCGGAAGCAACAGCAATCAGAATGTTGATGCCGACGATGATAAACGGATAGCATTTGAACCAGCGGCTCTTGCCGAGGCTTCCCCAATGGTATTTGAGGATCATGAAGCCGACACAGCCGATTGTGGCTGCGTATAGCTTTGCGTAATGGAACCAGCCGTTCATCTGAACAATTGTCGGATTATCCGCTGCAAAGGTTTTTGCGCCGATATTGACAACCACGAAATAGACTGTCAGCGCCAAAGGCAAAACGACAAAGCAGAAAATACCGCCTGCTTTCGTGCGGCGGGCGATCTCATTCGCCACGACCAGACCGACAAACACAAGACACCAGCCGAGAAGCTGCCATATGGATGTGTCGCCGTAGATGTGAAACAACATACATTTTTCCTCCTCGTTTATTATTCACGCTCTTGACAAGAGCGATAGAACCGGATCTATTCGGCTTCGATTTCCCGTATCTGCACGCCGTTGCCCTCGAGCAGATACGTCTGTTCACTGCCGCAATGCGGGCAAACCTTTGCGTGTTTGACCGTCTCATACGTTTTGCCGCAGCTTTCGCAGTATGTGACAGCGGGAATAATCTCATTTTGCAGAACGCTGCCGTTCATCAGCGGCGAGCGTCTGCAAGCCCATTGCCAGCAGTCCTGCAGATACTCCGGTATCACCGCGGAAACTTCGCCGACTTCAAGCACCACCTTGGACACGCGCGTCAGATTCTGCTCTGCAGCCACGTCCTCGATTGTCTTGATAATGTGGAAAACGATGCCCAGCTCATGCATGGATCATTTCCCTTTCTTTGCCGCACGCGCAGCTTTTTTGATGGCAAATTCCCGCTTGATCATATACGGCAGAATCGCTTTGAGCTTATCCTCCGCCTTGTACATCGTGGTGCACTCGGGTCTGTCACGCTTGAGATATATCGCGTCAAACTCGCACTTTGTCGTGCACACACCGCAGCCGATACAGCGGTTCTGGTCGACGATCGTCGCACCGCAGCCGAGGCAGCGCGAGGTTTCAATCTTGACTTGTTCTTCGCTCAGCAGCGCGCAGTCATCACGGAAACCCTTGGGATCGACTTTGCGTGTCGGCGTCGGGATCTGCCGATGCGCCGTATCATAACTTTCAAGCACGATATCGTCCTTGTCCAGTTCCACGTAATAGCGCGGATTGCGTCCCTGCGTGAGCGAAGATTGCGGCTGCACAAAACGATGGATGGAAATGGCGCCCTCTTTGCCCATCGCGATGGCGTCGATCGCAAAGCGCGGGCCTGTGTAGGCGTCGCCGCCGACAAATACGTCGGCCTGCGCAGTCTGGAATGTGAAGGAATCGGCGACAGCCGTTTTGTTCCCGCGCAGTTCCACGGCCGTACCGTCGAGCAGAGCGCCCCATTCAATGGACTGACCGATGGAAAGAATCACGTTCTCACATTCAACCGTAATTGTCTCATTGTCGTCATAGACCGGTGCGAACCTGTGCTCGGCGTCGAAAACGGAAACGCATTTTCTGAATACAATCGCCTTTACCTTACCGGCAGCATTCTTTAAGATTTCTTTCGGCCCCCAGCCGCAGTTGACGCTGACGCCGTCTTCCAGCGCTTCTTTGACTTCATCATCGGATGCAGGCATCTCGTCGCGCTGTTCAAGACAATACATCGAAACATTGGCCGCGCCGCAGTGCACGCTGACGCGCGCAGCATCGATCGCCACATTTCCGCCGCCGACGATAACCACATTGCTGCCGACAGGATATGCTTCCTTCTCCGCTGCCTCATGCAGGAAATCGACAGCCGTCAGCACGCCGTCCGCATCCTCGCCGGCAACGCCGGCCTTACGTCCGCCCTGCGCACCGATCGCCATATAGAACGCCTGATAGCCCTGCGCACGCAATTCGTCCAGCGTGATGTCCTTGCCGACTTCAACGCCGCAGCGAATCTCAACGCCCATCTGGCGAATGACGTCGATTTCGGCGTCAATCACTTCTTTTTCCAGCTTGTAATTCGGAATACCGTAGCGCAGCATACCGCCCGGCTCGGCATTCTTTTCAAACACCGTTACATTCAGATATCCCTTCTCCGCCAGAAAAAAAGCACAGGATAGCCCCGCAGGACCTGCGCCGATGATCGCGACTTTCTCCGTGAAACCTTTCTCACGGTCAAACACGCCGTCAACCGTGATTTTCGGGATAACCTTCTTAGGAATCACACGCGTCGCGCTGTCCATATCCCGGTGCGCAAGGAACTTTTTGACGTCGTCAATCGCGATCGGCTCGTCAATCGTACCGCGCGTGCACGCTTCTTCACAGCGTTTATTGCACACATGGCCGCACACAGCCGGGAACGGATTCTCTTTTTTGATCAGCGCAATCGCCTCGTCGTAGCGTCCCTGCGCCGCCATCTTCAGGTAACCCTGAATGGCAATGTGCGCCGGACAAGCCGTCTTGCAGGGCGCGGTGCCGGACTCGTGCGTATTGATACGGTTCTTGTTGATATAGTCCTCTTCCCACATGTGCGGACCCCATTTGGTCGTATCGGGAAGCGGCTGTTTCGGGTATTCGACAGGACCGTGCTTGGTGCACAGTTTCTGACCGAGCTTGAGCGCGCCTGCCGGACAATGCTCGACACAGCGGCCGCAAGCAACGCAGTTCTCGGTCTTCACATGCGCCACATAAGCGGAGCGGGACATGTTCGGCGTGTTGAAAAGCTGCGACGTGCGCAAAGCATAACAAACGTTGATATTGCAGTTACAGATTGCAAAGATCTTATCCTCGCCGTCAATATTGGTAATCTGATGGACAAACCCGTTTTCCTCGCCTTGGCGGAAAATCTCAAGCGCCTGCTCGCGCGTGATGTAGTGCCCGCCTTTTTTGGTTTCGACAACGTAATCCGCCATATCGCCGATGGCAATGCACCAGCCCTCCGGATCGTCGGCGCATCCTTCGTCATATGTCTTGCGGGAATAGCGGCAAGAGCACGGGGACGCAGCATACTTGCCGTCGTACTTGTCGAGCCAATATGAAATCTTCTCCAGACTGACCGCTTCATTTTCCATGCTGATCGCCTTTTCGACAGGGATCACATGCATGCCGATTCCGCCGCCTCCGGGCGGAACCATAGGGGTGACCTTCTCAAGCGGCAGACGCGTCATACGCTCAAAGAAACGGCCAAGCTCCGGATGCCGTTCAAGCAGCTCCTTGTTCATGTTGGAAAACTCGCCAGAACCCGGCACAAACATCGGCAGCACCCACTGCTTCTCGTGCTGCGGATTTTCATAATTCCATTCGATCAGACCGTTCTCGCTCATCTGCGCGAGGAGATCCGTCAGATACTCGTCGGTCATACCCATGTCTTTGACGAGTTTCTGCATATCAGAGAATGTGCGGGGACAGCGCTTTTTCATCCGCATGGCGACCTCCGCCATCTCATCCGTCGGACAGATCGTCGCAACCGCCCAATACTCCGGATCCTGCTTGGTGATCTTTTGCACGCCGAGCACAATCGGGATGCGGTCGGTAATCATCCGGCCGAGTTTCATGATCGGTTCGCGGATCGGGATGGAATCGTCATACGTCCATTCTGGGGCATAGCCGAGCATTTTGTCTGCCATACTTCTTCCTCACAATCCATTCCGGCATAACCGGAACTGTTATTATTTTGATTATATCAAATAAAACAATTTCCGTCAATTAAATCCGGAAAAAGAAAATAATTTCATTTAATTTGTATTTTTATGCACAGGACTATACTTTTACATAAATGTGTGATATAATATCTGAAATTACAATGATTGGTCGTGATTGCCTTGCATGATCCTGATTTACCTTTCCTTCCGATTCTGCGATTTGCAGTCTGTTCGGATATCCACATGCGGACAATCGACGACGAACGCGCAGGGCGCCTGCGGCATTGGATACAAAGCGCATATTCAATTGCGCAACATGATGCGCTTTATCCCGCGCTGGACGCGCTGCTGTTTGCCGGAGATCTCACAGATCACGGAACTCGTGATGAGGTTGCTGCGTTCTGGCGTGTTGTCAGCGAAGAAAAACACGACGGCACACAGATTTTGTCCGTGCTCGCAAAATGCCACGACAACTGGAGCGAAGGCCGGAACAGTCCCAAGGACGGGATGCGTTTCTATCGCGAAATCACCGGTCTCCCGACAAGTTATCGCATTGTGATCGGCGGCTGCTCCTTCATCGGCATTTCGACCAGCGAACAGACCGGTATATATTACGACGAAACGCAGCGGCAGTGGCTCTCCGACACATTGGCAGACGCAGCCCGTGAAACACCCGACAAGCCGATATTCGTCATGCATCACGAGCACGCCATGGGTACTGTTTTCGGCAGTCTGCCGCAGGATGGATGGGGCAACGATTACTTTTGCGATCTGTTCAAACAGTACCCGCGGATTGTTCATCTTTCCGGTCATTCGCACTATCCGCTCAATGATCCGCGTTCTGTCTGGCAAGGCGAATACACCGCCGTCGGCACGGGTGCTCTCAGCTATGCGGAGCTGACCGTAGACGGGCAGAACAAAATTCATCCGCCGGGTCATGAAAAAATAGCACAAGGCTGGATCGTGGAACTGGACGCGCAGAACCGATTGCGGCTTCGCGGAATCGACGCTTTGAGCGACACGCTTTTATGCGAAATCATTCTTGACCTGTCCGATCCCCCGCAGACGTTTTCACAGACGCCGCAGCAGCAGTCCGCTCGCGCGGCTGCGCCTGTGTTTGATGCAGACGCAGAGATACTGTCCAAGCAGACGCAGAACGGTACAGAAATCACTATTCCGCCGGCGCATTGTCCGGACGGCATGCCTGTATTCCTGTACCGTGTGTGTGTGACCGACCCGGCAGGCAATGTTCTGCAGCAATCCCTCGTTATTCCTGAATACTGGCTTGCTGATCCCGCACCGCTTTGCGTGATGCTGCCGAAACCTTGCGGCGAATCCATCATACAGGTGCATGCCGAAAATGCATTCGGCATGCGCAGCCCGACGATCAGAAAGGAGATGCATTCTGAACAATGAAAGGTAAATTCTCCAAAATCCTCTACGACATCAAGCATAATCCCTCCTTCACCTTAAAAGAACAGCTCGGCTATGCGAGCGGCATGTTCGGCAACGCAATGGGTCAGGACTGCGTGCTGACGTACTCGGACAAATTCAACCGAGACTTCATGGGCATCAAGCCCAAGCATATCGTGCCAATGACGAACGTCACGACACTGCTGAGCTTTTTTGTACCGCCTGTTGCCGGCACGCTTCTCGATCTGCCGACGCCACAGGGAAAGAAAAGCTATACCAAGCGCATCCTGCAGGCGACGCCGCTTCCCTTTGCCATCACGTCGATGATGCTTTTCCTTGTCCCTCCGGGCGGCTATATGGTGCGTCTGTTCTGGACGTTTGCCTTTACTGTTCTGTTCACGACAGTCGACACTTTTTTCGACATGGCGCTGAACACCATCTCGCTGCGCATGACAACCAACCCCAAGGATCGCAAGAATTTCTACACGATCTCCTCGCTGGCCGCTACGCTCGGCTCTATGCTGCCCGGCTGGCTGCTGCCGATCGTCGTCGACCGGTTTACCTCCGCGAACGACCAGAGATGGGCGCATTTCTTTGTGGCGCTTTTCTTCTGCATCCTGGGCGTGTCTTCCATGTCCGCGCCGTACTTTACGCTCAATGAAAAAGTCGGCAACCTCAAGGTCAATGAATCAGAAAAGATCAGGTGGGATCGTCGAACCTTCTCCGCGATCATTCACAACCGACCGTTTGTCATCTATCTGCTTGCGACAATGTTCGAGACAATCCGCAAGGTCACATACGATCTGCTGCCGTTCCTGTACCAGAACACGTTCGACGACTACGGCATGAAAGCAATCATCGACATGGTCAGCGGGACGCTCTCTTATGCAGGCCTTGCGCTCGTGCCGCTGCTCGGCGGCAAGATCTCCGCACGCACGATGCTTGTGGGCGGCCATGCCTATACCGGCTTCTTCTATACATTGATTACAATGCTCGCACACAAAGCCGACATCAAAAAACTGCGAAAGAGACGGTACTTCGTCGGAATCATGATTGGCCTTGCCGGCATGCCGAACTCCGGTATGTCCGCTGCGCAAAAGGTATTGATTGCCGACTCCACCGACTACATGGAATGGGATTCCAACAGGCGCTACGGCACGCCGATTCGCAGCGACGGTCTGTTGCTTGCGGCGGGAAGCATCATCTCGCACATCAATACGATGATCCGCAAAAACATCAAAGAGCTGTCCTTGAACGCGATCGGGTACAAGAGCGGCGAACAGGATGCATCCGGCAAAGCGATAGACATCAAGCAGAGCGACAAAACTCTGCGCGGCATATACATGATTGTTGCAATCTGCGGCATGCTCGGCAATTTCCTGCCGGGGCTGACGTATATGTTCGACAATTACACGGGCAAGCGGCAAAAAGCCATTGAAGCCGAACTTGCCGAAATGCGCAGCAAACGAGTCACGGAAACGATGCAGCAGCTCAATGAAGAATTTGCCGACGCGAATCCGAAGACCGAAACCGCAGCGCAAACAGAAAATGAATAATAGCTAAAGAGGTAAAAACAACTATGACCAAGCATCCCGTACTGAACTTTCTTCGCATACTCCTTTGTCTGCCGCTGTCCATGACACTCCTGCTCGGCGGCGGCATCCCGACCAGATCGCGCCAGATCGAGCTGGAACAGAAAACGGACGCAGACAGCCAGCAGCCGTTTGTACCGGTATTCCGGTTTGCCGTTGCGTCCGACGTCCACATTCGCGACGCATCCGAACCGCGCAATGCTGACCGTTTTGCGCAGATGTTTCAGACCGCATACCGCTACAGCGAGGCGCATGAAAGCTACAAGTCGCTTGACGCGGTGCTGCTTGCCGGCGATATTGTCGACAACGGCGCAGACGAACAGTATGACGAGCTGAACCGCGTAGTGCGTGAGAATCTGCGCAATGAAACCCAGTTTATCACCGTTATGGGCAACCATGAGTACGGCGTCGGTGGACATGAAGGCTACATGCGCAACATGCACGACACGCTGGACAAGCATATCGTGATCAAGGGGTTTCACATCATCGGTTTGTCCACAGATCCCAAGGACACATGGCACACGCTCAAGCAGATGCACTGGATGAGCGAGCAGCTGCGCGAGGCAAAGAAAGACGATCCGGAAAAGCCGATCTTCACCATGCAGCACGGCCACATCTGGAATACGGTTTACGTCAGCCGCAGCTGGTTTACGCAGTCATCGTTCTTCCTGCACGCCATATATGCGCAGTATCCGCAGGTTGTCAATTTCTCCGGTCACTCGCACGGCCCGATCAATCATCCCATGTCCGTCTGGCAGAGCGGGTATACGGCAGTCGGTACCGGCACGCTCAACTACTTTGAGATGGAGCGCGACATCGGCGACAACACAGTTCCCGCCGGAAGTGATCGCGCCGCACAGTATTTTATTGTGGAAGTCGACGCCGAAAACCGCGTGCGTCTGCTGCCGTTCAATCTGCTCACGGGTGAGTTTTTCAAAACGCCGTCCACGACGGATGATCCCGAAAAGCAGCTCGTCTACTTCATCGAAAAACCGTCCGACCGCGCGACACACGCCTACACTGCCGCCAGAAAAAAGACGAACGGCAAGCCCTGGTTTGACGAGGGAGCTGCCGTTGCGGTACAGAACATCACGGCCACTACCGTTGACGTAACGTTCGACCAGGCGCAGGACAATGTGTGCGTCTACGGCTACCGCATCAAAGTTACAGACAAAGAAAAGCCGAACAAAACGGCGCTGGAAAAAGAAATCTATTCGGAATACTATTTCGAGCCGATGCCGGAAACGCTCACCTGCAAGCTGGAAGGATTGACCGCGGGGCATGAGTATACCGTGCAGGTCATTCCCCTCAACGTCTGGAGGCAGACGGGCAATCCGATTTCCGCATCCTTCCGAACCGTCAGCGAATCATAAATCATCAGGAGGGCGAGTCCATGTACGAACATTTTGACCCGAAGCTGAGTCTGGAGCTTGTTCGCCGCTATATCACAAATATGGTCGATCCTGCGTATGACAACCTCCCCTACTGGCTTTTACTTCCCAACAAAAAACCGGCTGAGGCCGCGCATTGCCGTGTGGACGATGCAGAGCTGGTCGGTTCCTGGTACGAAGGTCTGACTGCCGCCATGCGCACGCTCGGCACGCAGGACGGCGAGGATGTGCGTCAATCGCTGCGGCGGCATCTGATGCGCTCCTGGGGCGCACACGGATTGCGCTTTTGCGAGAAATATCCCTGGACGCATACGGTACACGCCTCCTTCCATGAGATGGGATATATCCTGCCAGCAATGAACCTCATCACCGAGGAATACCCGAATGACGAAGAAGCCGAACGCCGCACGGCAGAATTGATACGCGGCATGCGCGATCTGGTGATCGTGCGCAAAGTACGCACGTTCTGGTCGGGCGATTTTCAGGAGACCGAACCGGTCTATGAATTTCCAAACGACGTCTATCTCAAGGACGGCGGATTCGATCTGACCCGCCATACCGGACGCGGAGAGCAGCCGATCCGCAATGCGCTGATGCTGCATGCGCTTGTGCGCCGGTATGAACTGCGCGGCGATCCCGTTGCGCTCGATCTTGCGCAGGGTATCGCGAACCATGTGCTCGGCGTTTCTCGCTATTTTAACTACAAAATGGAATTCTTCGGCCATGTGCACTCGGCCGCATGGTTTGCGTGCGGACTGATTTACCTCGGCCGGATGACCGACAGGCAGGACTACATTGAAAAAGGGCGCAAAATATACGACTATATCCGCTCTCTGTCCTCCTCTTTCGGCTGGGTGCCGGAATATGCACAGTGGCATCCGATGAACGAGGAACACTGCGAAACCTGCTGCGTGCGCGATATGATTCTGTGCGCGCGTGAACTGACAAAGTGCGGCTATGCACAGTACTGGGACGATATCAACCTCTTCTCCCGCAATCAATTGATTGAAAACCAGATCCGCTATACGGGCTACGTCACCACCGACAACACAAAGCCCGACGCCGACGGCATCACATATCGCGACATTGACAAGAGAATGATCGGCGGCTTTACGGGCGGGAGCGAACCGAACTGTATTTCCCTGACGCGCTTTCGCTCCGTTGCCGGTTGCTGTGTCGGCACTGCGCCGACGGCGCTTGCGCTGATTCTGAACGACTGCATCACCGATGAAAACGGCGTTTACACGGTTAATATCCCGTTCGACCATGAAACACATGTGCTGAAGATGGAGTCCGATCTGCCGGACTATGGTCGTATCCGTCTGCGCGCAAAGAAGGAATGCAGCGCAGGGTTCCGGTACTATGACTGGATGGGCGAGCAGCCGAAGCTGCTCAGGAACGGCCAGGTCGTCAGCGTCGGCACAGACAGCGAAATCCTTTGCGCCGAACTGAAAGCAGACGACGTACTTGAACTCGTCTTCGATCTGCAAACCGTTCAGAAGCACGAGAATACACGCGGGACAGATTTCACGGTCACCTGGCGCGGCTGCGACGTGATCGCGCTCTCTCCAGCCGGAGAGCATGTGCGTCTGTACCAGCGTGATTTGTCTGTACCGAAGTATTATCCGACGCCGGATGACGTCGAATACACCGGCGCCGCAAACTACGGCCCCACGCAGCAAAAGCAATAATCAATCATAATAAAGGATGTGACAAACATGAAGAAACGGAATCTGCTTCTCGGCGCAGCAGCAGCCGGAACCGCTTTGTATACCGGCCTGTGCGCACTGCTGTTCCACGAAATCTTCCACAAGGATGCCACGATTCCCGGTAAAATATTCCAAAGCAGCCAAAAGAAAAGCCGTGACCCGGACGAACAGCCGAAGCAGAAAGATCCGCGCGAAGTGTGGCTGCATGAGCAGGATGTACAGGACTGCAGAATCGAGGGCGTCGGCGGTCACACGCTCACAGCGCACTACATTCCTGCCGCTGCCGAAAGCGACCGCTGGGTGCTTTGCTCGCACGGCTACCGCAGCCGCGGCATGCGTGAATTTCGTCTGATCGCCAAATTCTATCACGACGCCGGATACCACGTGCTGATGGTCGATCACCGCGCCAGCGGCGACAGCGAAGGAAAATTCATCACCTTCGGCAAAATCGAAAGCGAAGATTTGCTTCGCTGGCTGGATTGGATTCGCACAACGCACAATGCACAAGCCAGAGTCATTCTGCACGGTATTTCCATGGGTGCTGCCACGGTCATGATGCTCAGCGACCGTGCGGAGATTCTGCCCAACGTCAAGTTTATTGTAGCCGACTGCGGTTACACCAGCGTGGAAAACCAGTTTGGCAGTGTGCTCGAGGGCGCGCATATCCCGCACCGCGCCTTGATCGGCAGTGTCAGCGCAATCAACCGCGCAGTCTCCGGCTTCCCCTTCCGTGACGTTGAGCCGCATGCACACGTACAGCATGCTGTCGTACCGATGCTGTTCATTCACGGCGACGCGGACAACTTTGTGCCCACGCGCATGTCGATTGAAAACTACGAGGCGTGCTGCACGGAAAAGGCGCTTGTTCTGATTAACGGCGCCGCGCATGCCGAAAGCTACCCGACCGACTCGGCGACCTATGAAAATGCGGTCAAGCAGTTCATGGATCGATACATGGACGCCGAGCCGACTGCAAAATGATGGAACGACAAAAGATTCTTGTAGCCGGCGCCGGGCATGGCGGACTGGCAGCCGCCGCACTGCTGGCGCAGATGGGACATGACGTGACAGTCTTTGAGACGAAAGCCGAATCCGACCTGGGATATGACTGGTGTGACTGCATCGGCATGGATTGCTTTGATCAGATCGGCCTTCCCCGTCCGGACGACAATGCGTACACGCCGATGAAGGCAATCAGTTATTTCAATCCACGAAAAACTGTATGCATACGAACGAAGCAGCGCGAACCTGCGTCGTCCTTCGTGATCGACCGCAAAGTCCTTGTGCGCCATCTGATCGCGCTTGCAAGGGAAAGCGGTGCAAAGCTCTGCTTCTCGCATCGTGTGCATGCCGCCATCATGCAAGGAAGCCGGGTGAACGGCCTTCTCACGGATTCCGGCGCGCATGAGGCCGCGCTCGTTATTGACGCGGCCGGAATGGATTCGCCTGTGCGCAAGAGTCTGCCGGCATCCTGCGGAATCCTGCGCGAAATCAATGAAAAAGATACACTGTTTACGTATCGTGCATACTTCAACGATACGGGCGCGCCGTCCGATCTGCCGGAATACAGCGCGTATTTCTATCACAGGGGCAACTGCGGATTCGACTGGGTGATCCGCGAGGACGGATATGCGGATATTCTCGTGGCGTCTTTCGGAGGAATCAACGAAACCATCATCGACAACGCGATCCGTGATTTCCGGGCCGATCATCCGTATATCGGCGATACGCTGCTGCGCGGCGGAAGCTGCGCCCGGATTCCCCTTCGCCGCACATTGCCGCGTTTTGTATGTGACGGCTATGCGGCAATCGGCGACAGTGCAAGTATGATCGAACCCCTGAGCGGCTCCGGACTGACCATGTCGATTCGCGCCGCCGGTTTCCTTGCCGAAACGATCCGCAGCGCACAAGATTTCTCGACCGCGTCACTTTGGCCGTATGCGTATGCATTCTTTCGCTCTAATCTTTCTTCTATCCTGCGGCAGGAAACACTCAAGGACGTGATGCTGCACATGGGCGAGCACAACATAGACGCGATGTTTGAAAAGAAGATCATAACAATCAAGGAATTGGGAGGCGGCAAACAATCCGCATCGGATATCCTGCACAAAGCCGTCGGCACATTGACAACCCCTGCGCTGATCCCGCACTTTACCCGCATGATTCTGCGCGGCAAACGGCGTAAGACGCTGATCGAAACATTGCCGCAGCAATACGACGCGCAGGCAATCGCGCAGTGGGAACGCGCCTATTCGCAATTCTGACCGATAAAACAGCACAAGACCGCGAACGGAACACATCCGCCCGCGGTCTATTCTTTTATTCACTTTTTCAGAATGTGATCGTGCAATCCCCGTCCGGCAATCCTTCCTTGTGCAGCAGAGGCAGAAGCAATCCGCTGATACTCTCAATCCCCGCGCCCTTCAGCTTTGAGGCAAACGGTTTGGACAGCTTGTCCAGCCGCACAAAAAACGCCTTGGCCAGACGGTACTGCACACTATCCGTATCGAATGCCGGGTCGCCCCGAAACAGGTTCGCAGCCATCTGCATCGCAAACGGCACCACCTTTTCCCACCGGATCGGCGCGATCTCGCCGCGGCTGATTCCGCAGCGTTTGCCGCCGATCAATTTCCAGATCTTTCCGAATGTCAGCCGGTTGACCATCTTCGCCGCGGGCTGAATAATCCACTTCAGTTTTCTCGCTTTATCTTCACGCAGGCTGAACCCGTTTGCAAGCGGGATAAACGCCTCATAATCCGTTTCCGCAGTCGTCAGGATATCGGACACCGTGCCGAGAAACTGTTTTTCCGTAAATGCGGAAAGGCTAAGACCATCTGTATCAAGTCCGGGAACGTGATCGACAGTCCTTGTTTCAATTGCAGCGCTGCGCGCATCGGGATCAAAATGCAGCACGCGGTATTTCGGCGGGAAGCCGACGAGCGCTGCGGTCGATACGTCATAGAATACGTTGCCTTTGTCGGAAGTGACGGACGAAATATTGTGAATATGGCTGTGCCCGGTAAGCATGACATGTACGCCGAGATCGGCAAATGCTTTGGCACGCGCTTCGCCGTTTTCAAGCAGATCGCCCGAAGCAATCAGTTTATACAGCGGCGACGGCGTCAGAACCGGGTGATGCGTCATGGCGAACACAAACATCCCCTTTTCCTGCGCTTGCAGAATCTGTGCGCGTATCCACACAAAACACTCGTCCGTATAGCCTGCGTGATCGTATCCCCTGTCGTCATTGAGCGCCAACAGACGGTACTCCGGCGTGAGATCGACTGCATAACTCATCGTCTGCTCATGGACGCTGACCGCTTCGTCACGACCAAATTCCTGATAGAACGCGCGCAGATCTTCGCGGCAGAATGCCGGCACATCCACCTTTTGATTGTTGCGGTCAAAGCCGTAGGATACGCCCTCGCCGCGGTAGTCGTGCGTCGCCGTCGTGACGTAGACACGCTTGCCGCGCCGTTTCAGCTCGCGTAAAAGCTCGCGCATTTCCTCGTGCGACGTCACCTCGCCGTTGTTCGTCAGATCGCCGCTGATGAGCACAATCTCCGGCTCGCCTTCTTCACAGAGAGAATCGAGCACATGCCGTATGATCTCCTCGCTGCCGCGACGGTACAACTGCTCACGGGCAGGCGGAAAGGCGTATGGATCGCCGTCTACCCAATTCTTCTTGGAATAATAATGCGTATCGGTCAGGATCACAACGTCGAGTGTTTTCATTACGCCGCCTCTCTCTCTGCGTCGTAGTGGACGTCTACCGCCTTTTTGAAGAGCATGTAGTCATACTCCGGCCTCCACTGATCGCCGGTATGCACAGATGCTTTAAAAGTCTGTTCGTCCGCCTGTACATGAATAGACGCAATGCCAGCCAGTTCGCCGTTTTCTTTGTATACCGTGTCCCAGAATGCATGGTGCCCGATAAAAGCGACGGATTTCGGAATATACAGATATGTCAAAGCCTGGTCGTAACTGAATGCGTCCGATCCGATATAAGTCAGACCGTCGGGCAAAGACGGATACACAGAATCCGCCGCTTCCGTCAGGATACTGCGCAGATTGACGCTGCGAAAAAACGCCATCGTTTCAATCGTTTGCAGTCTCTGCGGTAAATACACCGTGTCCATCGCGGTATAGTTGAATGCGAGCATACCGATCTTGGTTGTCTGCGGCGGCAGATGATACGTCAGTACCTTCCGCGCGTATTCTTCGTAACCGTCGTCGCCGGCATACAGTTCGTCCGTATAGCCGTTTTGTCTGCGCACATACGCATCGCGGTCGATCGGACAGCAGATCACCTCGGTCAGATCCTTGGTATACAGAACGCCGTCCACATCGCGGTAATTCGGGTTCTCGTCGTCCACAAAAATCGTCTGCAGATTCCAGCAGCTGTAGAAGGTCTTACCGCTAATATCACGCACGTTTGCGCCGATGGAGATGCTCTCGAGTTTATCGTCGCAGTTGAGCATATACTCGCGCAGCACCGTTATGGGCTTGCTTTTGTCCCCGTCTACATAGTCAATGCGCATTTCTTTGACGTCGCCAGGATTGCTGAACTTGACCAGCTCGTATGTGCCGTCGTCGAGCGCCTTGATCTGATACGTATCCTTATGTATCGCACGAACGGAAAAGAAGATCGATAGACTGATCGCCGCAAGCAGTGCGGCAACGACCGCAATCTTTTTGGTTGCGGAATGCGTATGGTTTGCACCAATATGCGGCGCCTGCAAGCCATCAATCTGATATGTCCAGATCTCGTCCTCCGGAATCTCGATCGGATCGCCGATCGGATTGACGTTGTTTTTGACTCGTTTTTTCTTCTGCTTTTTATCTCTCATGACGTCACCTCCGCTTCTTGCACTGCGGGCAGATCGGCAGTGTCGCCGCTTTCCGCTTCAAGCATACGCGATGTGACTTCCTCGCGCCGCCGGAGCACCGCCATCACCTTGCTCTGCTTCTGATCGTCATAATCCCAGAACAGATACGGTATCGTCATGAGCACATAGCCGATGATGTCTATGATGATGGGAATAACAATGATCTTGATGCGCGAATCGTCCAGAAACAGCACGTCCCAGTTGCTGTTGAATCCGTACCGCAGCAGCAGAAGCGGAATAATCAGACCGACGAAGGAGGTAATCGGGCCGGTAAACCAGCCGAACACACCGGAAAAGTTTTCCAGACGTTCGCCGGAAAGATACATCTGATAATCGTTGATGCGCACTTCCATATCGTACGACGCAGTGGCCGGAACGGTTTTGCACATCTCCATAAAAAACAGCGTAACGACGCAGATTGTGCCGCAAAGAACCAGCCGATCTCCAAGGAAAAGCAGAGCCAGCACGATGATGGTATTTCCCGCCGCACGAGAAAGCTGATAGAATATCTGAAGCTGCTTGTAGGTGAACCGCTTGAGAAAATAGGGCGCCAGCAGATCGGGCGGCGTGCCGGCAAAGGACACCAACGCAACGATCAAACTGTATAAAAGACCTGTCAGCCGGAATGTGTACAGGTACAGGATCGTTGCAAACGGAAGCATGCCGTTACCAAGCGCATCAAGCAGATTGACGATCGTCAGCATCCATTTATACTTGTTGCGCATCACGCCGAACATGCCGTCCCAGAAGCGAATCTGCACCTTCTTATCCAGCGGCGGCTGCGGGATGCGTTCTTTTATGCGTCCGGCAAGCAGCATCGTAATCGCAGCGGACGCGACAAACGTGATCGGCACAACATAGCGGTACACATTGATGTCCTCCCATTTATAACGCAGCGCGCCTATAATCACCGGCAGGATAATGGCCAGAATGGAATGGAAGATATGCGAAAACTTGATCGGATAGGAGCGCACAAGAATGCGTTCGCGCACGTTCGGACTGATGTTACGCGTACAGATTTCGAGCTGATTGGCAAATCCGAACACATTGAAACACGCAAAGAGAAGATTCGCAACCCAGACGCGCGTCGTGACATCCGGGATGTTGTAAACCGGCAGCCAGCCGATCAGAATCACCATCACGCATTTCGGCACCACATCGCTGTACAGACAGTACTTGTACCGCCCGTATTTCGGAATGAGTTTCTTTTTCCAGAAAATCGAACGTGCGCCCGTCCAGCCCGTATACAGAAGATGCGTGCCGAATATCTTGAACGCGGAGGAACAGTTGATCCCTTCCAGCGCATTCATATACCGGACAAAACGGCTTGCCGGATTGAACAGCGCGGCGACGTTGCCGATAATCATGGCAAGGCCGACGACAATCAATCCGAAATACAACAAATAGATTTTTCGTTCTGTTTTCTTTTCGAGAAAGCCGAGATTGTCGGCGACAAGCCAGCCGATCAGCGTCCAGATATAGCCGAGCGGCATGTTGATGATCGCAATGATCGAGAATGTCAGATACGGCAGCTTGTAATGATACATGATCAGATAACACGAAGCCGCAAAGACGATGTATTCCAGCACCTTTGAACCAGTGTAGTTGCTGCCGACCGCGATTAAAATATCCTTGTATTCCTTATACGGGACGTACTTTCCTTCCGCAGGTGTATTCCAATGCGTCTTGATCTCCGTAAACAAGCCTTTGACTTTGCCCGAAAAACCGCTTGCCATCCAACTCCCCCATTCGTGTTTCTACCATTTTTTGGCCGGACATCGCTGTGTACGGAACGCGGCGCGAAGCTCCGGATAGCAGCCGCATTTCATGCAGGTGCCGCCAATCAGATGCGTGCATGCACGGCAGTATGAAAGCCGCTTATCGTATTCGGCATCTTCCGCGCGATCCTTTAGCGGTATCTTTTCGATATGTGCCTGCACGGATTCATAAATTTCCGCGCGTCCGCTTTCCCAGAGCAGACAGCCGATGCAGGTCTCTGCCGCCGATTCGCTCATCGGATGCAGAAACGCACAACGCTGCAGGGCGGCAGCACGGCAGTAAAGCCGTCAGCAGTCTGCGCGAAATCGGTAAAGTCGCGTGTCTGTACGGTCTGCGGAGAATCAAAGGTATTGTATTCCCCGATCGCGCCGGTCAGAATCTGCGCGTCAATCTGTATCACGTTCGTATCGGCAACCTGACAGGCAACCTCTGCCGGTGTGTCCGCAGATGTGTTGACAATCGTTGACCAAATATTTCCGGCATCGTCAATCGAAGCGGATTCAATCAACTGCGGCAGCGGTCTTGTCGGCCGATCCGACGGACTTTTGGCGCACGAAACGTCCTGCACCGGCGTCGTGATAAAGGAACCGAGCAGCGTGTTGTTCTGATGAACCTTGTACATTTTAAAGACATGGTATGTGGGCGTGAGCAGCATTCGCTCGCCGTCCGTCAGCACAACCGATTGCAGCACATTGACGGTCTGGGCGATGTTTGCCATGCGGATGCGGTCGCTATGCTTGTTAAAAATATTCAGCGTCAGTGCAGCAACCATCGCGTCGCGCATGGTGTTCTGTTGGTAGAGGAAACCCGGATTTGTGCCCGGCTCCACCTCGTACCATGTTCCCCACTCGTCCACAATGAGATCGACACGTTTTTCGCGGTCGTGCCGGTTCATGATCTCAATATGGCGTGTGACAATGTCGTCAATGCGGTATGCCTGGGCAAGCGTTTTGGTGTAGTCCTCAGTTGAAAAACCGGTCGCCGGCTTTTTGGAGCGCGTCACACTGTCCCAGATATCCGTATAATAGTGCAGCGACAAACCGTTGGCTCTGTGTTTAACCTTATCCATCACGCGATCCGTCCAGTGATAGTCCTCGGCATTCGGTCCGCAGGCAATGCGGTAAATACGCTGGTCGCCGTAGTTGCGGATATATGTCTCATAGCGCTTGAAAAGGCACCCGTAATACTCCGGATCCATATTGCCGCCGCAGCCCCAGTTCTCGTTGCCGACGCCGAAATACTGCACCGTCCACGGCTTTTCCTGACCGTTGGCCTTGCGTAGCTCCGCCATCGGCGACGTGCCGTCAAAGGTCATATACTCGACCCACTCGTTCATTTCCTGCACAGTACCGGAACCGACATTGCCGTTGATGTATGTATCACAGCCGAGCTGACGACAGAGTTCAAAGTATTCATGTGTGCCGAAGCTGTTGTCCTCGACGACTTTGCCCCAATGTGTATTCAGAATTTTTTTGCGCTGCTGCTTCGGACCGACGCCGTCTTTCCAATGGTATTCGTCCGCAAAACATCCGCCCGGCCAGCGCAGGACGGGAAGCCCCATCTCACGCAGCGCTGTTACAACGTCGGTGCGCATGCCGTTCACGTTCGGAATATCGGAATCTTCGCCGACGTACAGTCCATCATAGATGCACCGGCCGAGATGCTCGCTGAAATGGCCGTAAATATCCTTATGAATGTGACTGATCTTCTGGTTGGGATTGATCAGATATTTTTCCATACAAGCCTCCTAAAAGTATAGGGGGCGAATGCCGTTCGTCCCCTATCGTGATAGTTCAATTATAGTATATATACAGATATATGTCAACAAAAATGCACAAGAATGAAAAATCATTTCAGATTGTTTTTGGAGAAATGGACAATCGGCAGAGTATAATCAGTACCAAATCCACCCGAACAGAATCACGCGGATCAGCCACTGCCACCATTCCATCGTAACGCGCACTTCAAACGATGTTTCGCAGTCCTCATACATCACCTTGACAGTCTGTGTTCCTGCCTTACGCGGCTCATAACCGAGCACTGTAAATGCATGCGGATCGTCGATTGTTTTAGCGTATAAAATGCGTCGGCGCCCATTCTTCGCGTTCCGGCAGGCCGAATGCCTGCTTGCCGAGCGCGATGGATTTCATCAGGAAAGACATATTACGCGCCAGTGTGCGCATGGTCTGCATGCCTTCCGCGTCTTCGACCGCTTCCCCTTTTTCACGACCGTGAATATTGTTCCAATACTGACTCGACGCGACGGGCATACCGCAGATTGTGAAATACTTGTTCAGTTCGTCAAACGTCGCCGTCGTTCCGCCTCTGCGCGCACAGACAACGGACGCGCCGACCTTCATGCGCTTGTCAAAGCCGGTACTGTAAAACAGACGATCCAGACATGCCACAAGCGTTGCGTTCGCCGAGGCGTAGTACACGGGCGATGCCACGACCAGACCGTCCGCCTTTTCAAACAGCGGCGCGATCTCGTTGACAATGTCGTCAAACACGCACTTGCCGAGACGGCTGCATCCGCCGCAGGCCATGCAGCCGCGGATTGCCTGATTGCCGACCTGAATTGTCGTGACCTCAATTCCTTCCGAGCGAAATACTTTTTCCATTTCCTCCAGCGCGATCGACGTATTGCCGTCTTTACGCGGGCTGCCGTTGAGCATCAGAACCTGCATATTACCCTCTCCTTGTCTCAATGATTTCATTGCGCAGCGTCTTGCCGTCGCTATCCGTAAACGATACTTCTATCCCGTCCTTGCCGAACAAAAGGCCTGTTCCGGCAAAATACGCTTTGCCCGGCTTGCTGCCGACAATCACAGTACACGGCTGACCGAGCGAATCGAAGTCGCTGCCGCATGCATGGATTCCGAGCGTATGTAAATGACCGCACAGCATTGCATCGGGATGCATGCGATCTCGCAGCAGCTTTCCCCAGTGCGCATACATATCCTGTTCAATATCAAACGGATCGCCGAAATGTGTCGTAAAGGGAGAATGCACAATCACAAGACGCGTTTGGGCGCCTGCAAACTGAACCGGATCAAACGATTCAAGATAATGTGTTTCCTCCTCGCGCATGACGTGACAACTAAGCGTGCCGCCATATTCCTCGTGATCGTCCGTCTTGTCCTCGCCGCAGTCCAGGATCAGTCCGGCAACAGAGCCGAGGTGAAACGGATAATAAAAAGATCCGCCGCAGTTCGGAACATACTCGGCATAATCCTCGGCGTATTTGCCGCGCAGATCATGATTGCCGCGTGAATACAGCAGCGGTTTCTCTCCCGCAGTCAATGCATCGGCAATCGCAAACACCGTCATCAGACAGTCCATTTTTTCGCTGTACTCCGGTACGTCGCCGTTAAAAATCAGAAAATCAAAATCTCCGAAGGCCTGTGCCGCCAGGATCGGCTCACGCACGCGATTGTGCGCGTCCGCAATCATGTACGCGCGCGCGTTCTCTTTCGGGACAGGATAAAAGCGGAACGAAGTCTGCATTTCCGGACGCGGTTTTGAGCAGTAAGGTCTGCGGTGCGGCAGAAGGCGTTCACACACGGTATAGCATCCTGCTTCATCAAGCGCCTGCATCGGCACATGTACGCGGTGCACGCGGCATTTGGAACGCAAAACACCGGCAGCATGATCATAATAGCAGCGATCGCCGACCTTGATCCACATCAGCGACGGCGCGACAACCGGAATCAGAATCTGATACTCGTCTCCCACAGCAAATACGGCTGGTTTATATTGCATGGTTTCACAACCTCCTTTGTTAAGAAAAAAGCTCCGAAGCCGTTGTATATCAACGAGTTTCGGAGCTGTTTGGAGGCACCACCCAGAATCGAACTGGGGAATAAAGGTTTTGCAGACCTCTGCCTTACCTCTTGGCTATGGTGCCAAAAAATGGAGCGGATGACGAGGCTCGAACTCGCTACCTCCACCTTGGCAAGGTGGCGCTCTACCAGATGAGCTACATCCGCAAAATGGTGCTTCCGGTCGGAATCGAACCAACGACACGTGGATTTTCAGTCCACTGCTCTACCAACTGAGCTACAGAAGCATATATGGCGACCCGGAACGGGCTCGAACCGTCGACCTCTAGCGTGACAGGCTAGCGTTCTAACCAACTGAACTACCGGGCCATTATTTTGGTGGGAACAACAGGGCTCGAACCTGTGACCCCTTGCTTGTAAGGCAAGTGCTCTCCCAGCTGAGCTATGCTCCCAAACCACACCGTCAAACCTCGCGGCGACGGTGTATAGTTTACTACATAATTGCGGAATTGTCAACAGTTTTTTTGAATTTTTTTTATTTCTTTCTCTGATTAATTCCGCAGGAGCTTATCAACCCGGATTCGCTGCAGGAGATTGAACGGAATCGTAAAAGGTTTCACAGAGAACAGGACGGTCATGACAAAGGCGATTGCGATGATCGCCGCAATCCCCCACCCGCTCGAAAAATACGACGCCCAGTTATACTCCAGCTCGGCAAGATAAACGAACCGATGCAGGATATACACGGACAAAGAATGTGCGCCGAGCGAAGTATAGGCCACGCGTCCTCTCGGAAGGACGCTCAGAAACGTCGCGCCGAGAATAAATGCGGCGACATAGAACGCCAATCGCGCAGACCACAAAAATGAAAACGGAATCGAGCGTATGCCCTCGATCGTATCATAGCTGTAGTTGCTGGTAATCAGCTTGCCCACACAGGTTTCCGGCACCAAAGAGAACATCGTAATGAGTCCTGCGCTCAAAAGCAGCAGGGGCAGGCGCGCCTTCCATGTAAACAGGCGATCCACCGTGCTCTGCGTGCAGTAATAACCGCACAAAAAGAACGGAAAATGTACAAACACACGCGAGAGCGCCATGAAATTGGCGCACTGCGTTTCATAGCCGATATACAACGCAACACCGATCGCAGCCGGTATGGCAACTGCCGATTTGAATCGGGCAACGTAAGGCAATACGAGGTGCCAGATTATCAGACACTGCAGGAACCAAAGAGACGATCGCGCATTCGTCAGGCTGAAAGGAAAGCGATCGCCGAGAACGAACCACTCAAACAACGTGACCGCAATCTGCGATACAAGAAACAAAATCACATACGTCGACGTGCGCTGCACCTTGATCGTCCGGTCTGCCGAAATATAGCTCTTGGCAAAGAAACCGGAGATAAAAATGAACGCCGGCATGTGAAAGGTATTGATCGTTGTCCACGCAACACGCACAAAAGGAAACACTGGTTTCAGCGGTGAGAGAAAATGCGCAGCGACAACGAGAAAGATCAGGATGAACTTTGCGTTGTCGTAAAAATACAAGCGGCCTTTCTCATTGCACAGTTCGCGGTTGTTGTAGAGAGAGAAGCTCATGACGAGTGCACCTCTTTTTTCTTCTTTGGTCCGACAAGCTGCGCTTCCAGCTCCTCGGTCGGAATATCCTTATAGCTGCCGAGATCGTAGTGATAAATGAAATGATGCGACTTGCGCAGCGTTTCAGGCGGCATCTTCATATAGTTGCCAAAATGACAGATTAGATAATCCTCCCAGTGCTGCATCGTGGGCATGTCGTACCCTTCAAACTCCATCATAACCGGCTCGCCCCAGTATTCCTTCGGGAAACGCTCCTGCTCATACGTATAAATACTTGCGGGCAGGCAGACCCAACTGCTCGTCTTGCGGCAGTCGTAGCGCGCAGCCCAGCTGTGCCAGCGCCACTTCAGGAACCAGCGCGGCATCATGCGGGCTATGACACGCTTGAGAATAATCATCTGCACGTCGCGCGAGGCAGACATGGGCGGGATCGGACGGGCGCGCTCGAGCATCCAGAAACGCCAGAAGCGCGTTTTGTGCTCGTGACGGCGACGCTGTTTTTCATCGTCCGGACTGCCGTCCAGCGCGAGAATGTCAAGGAATATACCGCCGTTTCTCCACATCGTGTCAAAACGTGTATCTCTGTATTCAATGCGGTTGTGGCAGAACGGAACGCAGTCCTTGTCGAGCTTCATATTCGCAGGCAGCTCTTTCTGCGCGATTTTGAGGAATTTATCGTAATCCGGACGCGGCATGGTGATGTCCATATCGTCGTCCCACGGAATGAAGCCCTTATGACGGATGCCGCCGAGGATTGTGCCGCCGGCGAGATAATACCGCAGACCGTGCTTTTTGCAGATACGTTCAAACTCCAGCATGAGATTGAGCACCATCAACTGGATCTTGCGCACGTCCGCAGGATCGACCTCGACCACCTTGCGTTTGAGCAGGCGCTGCCTGCCGTGCATCTGGATATACTTCTTCATCCGGTCAAAAACGCGGCTGGGAAGAAGCAGCGCTTTTGCAATGGCGCCGTGCTGCGCCCACGGGCGCATTTTCCAGTCGTAATATTTCAGCGCGCGCTGCACGCCGGGATGCGCTTTAGTGCGCTGATACCGCGCGTTCTCAAGGTTATAGGAGCGGAACGCCTGCATTGCATTGAATGCAGCGGGAGAATCCCCGAAAGGCTGGAAGTCGCGCAGCCCCAGTTCCGTCGGCAGCGTATGCAGCAGAATACGGCAGACCTGCTCCGGCGTCAGATACACCTGCGGATAAAAGGACGCAATTTCGTCCGAAGTACATCCGCACGCCGCAAGACGCGCGACAACATCGGCATAGATCACTTCGCGCCCGCGGAGCAATTCCGCATCGGTCTTTTCGTAATTGGAAAAGACGTCGACATGTGCCTGCATGCGCAGCGCATCCTGAATCCCGATTCCGCTGTCATAGAACGCGGATCGGATCTGCGCATATCCGACGCCGCTGCCGAGCAGCACGCCGAAGATCGTCTGCGCCGGTACGCCCCGCGTACGCAGCGTGCGCACAGCGTTCTCCGCAGAGAGCGAACGAACCTCGTCGCGCAGACGCTTGAATGCGCTGTATTGCGCAGAAAGCTCTGCCGTGTATGCCTGATACGTCTGTGACAACAGCGCATCCCACGCATCGGCAATAGAGCGTCTGTAATCAACGTCAAGCAGCGCGCGCGATTTTTCGGAGTATGCCGCGCACTTTTCCGGCGGCATAAAATACAGCATCTGCTGTACAAGCGCATCCTCGTCCGCCGCAGAAAGATGCACGCACGGCAATGTGTCCTGCGTATAATCCGCGTCCTGCAGCAGAATGGCCGGAATTCCGGCGCTCATACTCTCCATCACGGTTTCCGGCACCGTGATCAGATGGCCGTACGTGACGGAAACGTCCGCCTCGCGCAGAAAGCGCAAAGGCTTGAGCACATCCGTTTCGATCGTGATATATTCGGATAATTCCGTTTCACGGATATCCCGAACCAGTTCTTCGAGCACCGCGCTTTTGCGCACGCCGACAGGCACCACAGTCATAGTCGCCTGCGGGTACTGCGCATGTATGCGTGCGAACGCCGTAATCGGTGTGCGTGTATTGCGGCCGGAATATGTCGTATAATACACAAATCGCCCGCCGGTAAAGGACGCTGCGCCAACTTCCTTGTCAAAATACGGGAAGTAAAACGGCATGAACGCGCAGTTTTTGGCGCCCATTCCGCGAATCATTCCGCAGTCCGTTTCAGAATGTGTGACAACCAGATCCGCATGTCGGATCATATACATACAGCTCATGGACAGCTTTTCGGAACCCGCGCCCACATAGTAGAGCGGCGAACGGTCGGTATCGAAGACTACGCAGCGTCCCAGACGCTTGGCTGTCTGGAAAAACTGGATCGTCTTAGCGTAAAGATCACCGGCAAAAATCACCGTGTCGGCCGGAATCTCACTGACAATCTTGAAAAACGCTTCCTCCGTGGAATAGCCGCGCGTTTCGTACACGTCGATCGAATACCGTTTGAGCGAGTCGCAGCTGACAAAATCATCGCCGTTCGGCTCGGATTGTGTGATCAGATGCACCCGCCGCCCATGGGATTCCAGCGCGGCAATCAAAGACGCAAGCGACTGAAATGCGCCGCTTTGATGAAACGCTCTGGCAAATACGATCAGATCTTTCTCTTTTCTGTCTTGCCCTGCGATGGTAGTCATGAATCAAATTCCCCTTTTTTTGGACTCAACGCTTTATGTAACGCCGCAAAATCTTCGAGTTTAAACGTCTCGGCACGCACCGTTTTTTCAAAGCCGAGGTCAACAAGCGCCTGCTCCACCACAGACTTCGGCAATCCGAGACCAGCGCTGACAGAGTTCGCCGCCGTCTTGCGGCGCTGTCCGAATGCGGACGCAATCAGGCGAAAGAACCTGGCTTCATCCTGCACGTCCACGGCCGGTCTCTCACGAACCGTCAGACGGATCACCGTGCTGTCTACGTTCGGCGCAGGCAAAAAGGACCCGCGCGAAACCTGAAAGAGCTTTTCCGGTACAGCATAGTAATGCACGGCAGCGGTCAGCGCGCCGGCAAGGCGCGAGCCGGGTTCGGCACAGATGCGGTCGGCCGCTTCCTTTTGCACCATCACAGTAATACACGACAGCGGGAAACGGTTTTCCAGCAGATACATCAGAATCGGCGATGTAATATAATACGGCAGGTTGGCGCAAACACTCACACGCATGCCGACAAAAGCGTCGGCGCATAAAGCGGACAAATCCGCCTTGAGCACATCTTCATTGCGAACTGACACATTACCGTAATCGCCGAGCGTCTCCTCAAGTACCGGCAGTAACCGGCTGTCCAGTTCGTAGCAGACGACTTTTTCAAAACGCTCCGCAAGCTCTTTCGTCAGCACGCCGATGCCGGGCCCGATCTCAATAACGCCCTGCGTGTGCGACCGGGCACAGGCGTCCGCCATGCGCGGACAGACCGAAGGGTTTATGAGAAAATTCTGTCCGAGCGACTTAGAAAACGAAAACTGATGCCGCGCGAGGACTTCCCGGATAGAACCAATATCGGACAGATTCGGCATAGATACACCAACCTATAGTAGTATTAAATGTATTCTACCACAAAAAACGACAAGCGTCAACCACCACTGTGCAATCAAAAAATACCGCCCTGTGCAACCAGAGCGGTACTTGCATCATGCCGTCGGTATGACGAGCATCCTTGACTGCGGAACGGTTGGCTGTGTCAATCCGTTTTCCTCCAGAATATCCGAAACGGTCGTGCGGTATTTGCGCGCAATATCCCACACGTCCTCCCCTGCATCGGCGAAATAGATCGTCAGCGCGGCAGGGGATGATTCCTGCGACTGTTCGAGAGAGGCGGACAAAAGCAGACGATGAGTTGTAACCGTATAAACTGTACCGTATACGATCGCTTCTATGCGCACGTCAATCTTTCCGTCAGACGTAAGCATCCCCTTGCACGCGCTGATTTGTACGGTCGGCTCCCAAAACGCTTCGGATGTGCTTTCGGGCAATCTGCAGGTATATGTAAAATCAACCTGCTTCTCCGCACATACGGGATCGCCCTGCGCATCACGGTACAGGATTGTCAGCGGCGCTTCACATTGCAGCGTCAATGCCTGGGCATCCTGCCGCACACTTTTCTGCACTGTACCAAACCGCACGTCGATGAGCTGCGCAATATCGGGCGAGCCGGGATCAACCGCCTGTTTCACAGTCAGGGTTTCCTGAATCTGATCGTCAAAATGCAGCAGACGCACATCGGCATATTTCGGGCAGAGCGTCCCTTCTGTCGAGAAGGCGTCGCAAACCGCCTGCATCTGCACCGTAACACCGGAGCGCACATCTGCGCGTATGCGCAGCGCAATCTCCAACAGCCGTTCTTCGCCGGAACCGTCCGTCTTGGGCGTCACCTCAAGGCTGAGCACATGCAGAGAAATGTCATGCAGGTTTTCCTCGGCAAGTCCCTGCGCTTCAACGATCTGGCTGAGCGGCATTGCATGTCGAAACGTTACCCAGTCTCCCTCGCCGTCCGGTGCATACAGGATCTGCGTCATCACCTCACCCTTGATCAGCAGCTTATCCTTTACTGCCTTGACGCTGCCGGGCTGCACGCAGGCGTCCGCGCGCAAAACACGTCCGACCGGCGGATTCTGCGCGCCAACCTCAACCACTTCGCTCATGGCAAAGGAACGTTCAGCCAGCGCGCACAAACTGAAGGCTTCCACCGATTCTGTGCGCACCTGCAAAGGTGCGTCGTCGTCCTGCACGGCAATGCTGATGTTGCTGCGTGATGCGGCAGAAAAACGGATGGAAATCACGCCGTGCACACCGACGCGGCGCTGTCCCGTCGCACGCGCGTTGACAAAGTCGGTCGCCGCAGATGCACGGATTGCCGCCGACGGATCTGTCGCGGCAAACGGCGCAGACCGGCTGATCGGAAACGCCTGCTCGAAAGCGGCAACCTGCTTGTCTTCGGTCGCGTACAACATACGGAAGACGCCGTTGCCCTCCGCTGTGACACGATCCGTACCCGCACTGACGGAATGCAGATTCGTCTGAACGCTGCAGCAGAGAATACGCTGGATATCCGGGTAGTATTCCGGTAAACTGATGTCCAGATCAAACGGGTTTTCCGCAGTGGTTACGGACGTGTTTTCCTGCATTCCGATCGGGAATGTCAAAAGATTCAAGTCCATTGTTCTGTACTCCTTTCATGGGTTCTCTCATGTATATGCATACCCTGTCCGGAGTAGAACCGTTTTAAAAGCAAAACCGGACGACCGAAAAGCCGTCCGGACTTTGCTATGTTCTTTAACCAAAAAGAAGCTGGAACGGTGCGCTGATTATCGCAAACAAGAACCGAACCACATAAAACGGCGCAAATACGATTGCACCGAGTCCCTGACCGATCACCGTACCGACGCTGTCCGGCTGGTTGAACGCAGCAAAAGCTGTCATCTGCATCACGGAAAACGCCGCGAGACAAACGAGCAATACTGCGATCGCTCTCTTCCAAGTCTTACGCATCCTTTAATCCCCCTTTCATTTTTTTACAGTATAACATAGATTTCCGCAAAAAAATGTTTTTGGGTATAAACGTGAAATAATGCGGTACCAGCGCAAAAATGCCGCGTCCGCAAAGTGCGATCACGGCATTTTCGGGGTTCGGAGTCATTTCTTTTTAAAGATACGGATGATTGCACTCACCAGTCGTGAGAGCGCATGCAGCACTTTGCGCATATAGTTGCCGATGGCGCGGAAGATCGAGAACCGTTCATTTTCTTCGGATTCAAATGATATCGCCAGACTTATATCTCCCTGCTCAAGCAGCTCCACAAGGCGGGAAAACGTGATCTGTTCGCCCTGCACCTCTACGCTGACATATACATTTTGCAGTGTCAGGCTGTCTGCGCTCCGATCAACATAAGAATCGGAAAATTCATCGCCGAGAATATCCGGGTCCACGCCGTCAAATACAAGGCGTTCAAACCGGAGTGTCGCCACGTCCGGATATTTTTGCACAAGACGAACCCAGTAATGATACTCCAGATCACCGTACAGCGTCGTTTCACCGTCGAAAGCAATCGCGCGTGTGCCGTCTTTCTTTTCATACGGATATGTAAAACTCAAACAATGCGGAGCCGTCGCCCCGGCCGAAGCGTGCGCGGCCGAACCGGACGGAACGACGCACATCATTCGCCCGTCACATCCGATGAACACCGTGCTGTTCCACGAGAGCGTTTTCGACATCACGCAAACCAGCGCGAGCGAACCGCACCCGGAAAACGTGCGCATCCCGATCTGCTGCACGCCTTCGCCGATATAGACTTCCTTTAATCCCAAACAATCTGAAAAAGCATAACTGCCGACCGATCGTACGCAATCGGGTATCGCCACAAACTCTATCTTATCGTTTTGCTGAAACGCCCGTTCTGCGATCGCGGTCACAGGCACGCCTTGCAGCACAGCGGGAATCTCAAGGTACACAGCATCACCGGAATACCCTGTAATTGTAGCCTCACCGTCACGGATAGTATAGTCCCAGAATTGCACCTTGCCGCAAACCGTGCAGACGCCGTCCCGGTAAGAATGGCCGTCGGCAAAGGTGAAATCATCCGTATATTGATCGCCGCAAGATGAACATGTATATGTCGTATAACCGCCCGCGGTGCATGTCGGCAGCGTGACCGATGCAGAGTACGTGTGTCCTGTTGCCGGGATTGTCTCTGTTTTCGTGTGCGATGCGTTGCGCGTACAAGTATACCGAATACTGCCGTCCTGCTCGCATTTTGCCTCTGTGCGGCTCGTTTCCTGCCAGTCGTGGCCGAGCGCGTCCGTTTTGCTGTCCGTGTAGCTGTCGCCGCAGTTTGTGCAGGTGTGCGTTGTATAGCCCTTGCTTTCGCACGTCGGTGGCGTGACTGTATCTGTGTAGGAATGCCCTGCCGCCGTAATCGTCTCTGTTTTCGTGTGCGATGCGTCGTGCGAACAGACGTACTGAATCGAACCGTCCTGCCCGCATTTTGCCTCTGTACGGCTCGTTTTCTGCCAATCGTGGCCGAGCGCGTCCGTTTCGCTGTCCGTGTAGCTGTCGCCGCAGTTTGTGCAGGTATGCGTTGTATAGCCCTTGCTTTCACACGCCGGCGGCGTGACCGCATCCGTGTATGCATGTCCTGTTGCCGGGATCTTCTCCGTTCTCGTATGTGATGCGTCGTGTGAACAGACGTACCGAATACTGCCGTCCTGCTCGCATTTTGCCTCTGTGCGGCTCGTTTCCTGCCAATCGTGGCCGAGCGCGTCTGTTTCGCTGTCCGTGTAGCTGTCGCCGCAGATTGCGCAGGTATGCGCCGTTCCCCCCTTCTGCTCACATGTGGGCATTGTCACCGTATCTGCATATTCATGCGTATGCTCCGCATGCGTGCACACTTCAAAGGAATACCCTTTTTCAGCCGCGTACAAAGCTGCCGCACAATCGGCCGACGTGGAACAGATTGTCACTTTCGTATCTATGCCACCTATAATGGTTTGCGTATAGCGGGAGATATGTATACTTGACAGCGATGTGCACGCATCAAAAGCATTCAGATAGAGCGTTCTGACCCCGTCCGGAATTGAGACGGATTTCAGCTTGTCGCAGCTTCTGAACGCATAATTACCGATCGTGCGCAGGCTTTGCGGAAGCTGAACCCATGCGGTTTCCGTATCGGAGAAAGCATAATCGCCGATATGTGTAACACCCTCACCGATTTCTACCGACACAATACTCTTCGCGTTACTGCCCCAAGGCTGATCGTGCGTAAAATAATCGTCCATCGCACCATGTCCATAGACAGTCAGATCTCCCCGAATGGTGTTCAGCGACCACTGCACGCCCTCCCCGCATTTGCCGCTGAGGTTTTCCGCACTGACAGACATCGTTGCAGCCGACAGCAGCACAAGCACACTCAGCAGAACAGCAAGCACTTTCTTTATCATTTTCATTCCTCCTTGACGGATAGACCGATCTCGGTCGTAAAAAAGCTGTCTGTGCAGGCGATATCCACGTATCCCCCGTACGGCTGCACCGCTCTGCGCATATTTAACAGGCCGAAGCCGTGGTCTTTGGCGTCCGACTTGTGTGTCGCAATACGGCCGTTCCGAATCACAACACGTTCACGCACAGGATTCTTTATACGCAAAAGCCATGCGCCCGGCTTCCGCGACGAGGTTATCTCCACCGCGCACGGCGCACAGACTGCGCACCCTTCGACCGCGTTGTCGAGCGCATTGGTCAGTATCGTACACAGATCACGGTTTACGATTCCTGACGCCAGAATACTGCCTTCAAAGCGAATATCAATCTCCCGCTCGGCAGCGTGTGCAGCCTTTTCCGAAAGAATGGCATCCGCAAGCAGATTGCCGGTCAGAAAGCGGCTTCGCGTTTGCGCGAGCGTACCGGAAAGATCGTCTACGTATTTCTGCGCCTGCTGTGTTTCTCCGCTTTGCAGCAGAGAGGAAACTGCCAGCAGGTTGTTCTTGAAGTCGTGACGGAATGCGCGCACCTCGTTATCCTGCGCCATCAATTCTTCGTACCGCCGCAATTCGAGCGCATGTTGCGCCTGCGTTTCCCGCTCACGATGCAGCACTTTGCTGTAGAGCACAAACACGAATGCAAGCGACCCGATAAACAGGATGACGGAGAGCATGCGCATCGCATCGGCAAGGCGCGCCATTTCGGGAAATTCCACGCGAAACTGCGCTTCATAATAAACCAAAAACAGAGCCAGGAATAAAACAATATTCTGTGTGATCGGGACTTGCTCCGGAAATGCCGGCACCATACGGAAACGACCCGAAAGGATTATGCTCCAAACAATTACCGCGCCAATCGTATAGACCGCCGCATAGATCCACTGCTCCGCAGCGAACCCGCGTACAGGCAAGACCTGCGCAATCAGCCACTCGATATAATCGGCGCATGCGCAGATCAAAAGCGTAAACCACGCAAACGTCCTCTTTCTCTGCGGCTGCAGCATCAGATACGGCAGTACGATACACGAGACCGTAAAACAAATATCGGTCGATAAGCGTTTCGCTTCCTGCCCGCGGACAAGCAAAAGCAGAGAAATCTGTGCAATCAAAGAAACAGTCCAGACGATCCCGACCGACACCACCCACTTTTTACGATTCGGGTACGCGAAAAGCGATCCGAGCATACCCAGAATCATGGCCGGTGCACAGATTGCGGAAGGGATCAGACTCCATATCTCTCGCATCATGCCGTATTCAGCGCAGGCGCAGATATTCCCGCAAGAACGACGCATACTGCCGCGTACCGATCGGAACGCTTTCTCCGTTGGGGAACTGCGCACTCAGCCTGTCAAAACGTACAATATTCCGTAAGTTCACCAAAAACGATCTGTGCACGCGAAAAAATCCATACGATTTCAGCTCCTGCTGCAGAGCGGCAATCGTGCCTCGATACACGAAATGCGTGTCCTTGGTAAATATGTAAAGATCCTTGCGCACGACCTGGATGTAAAAAATGCTCTGCAAATCCAGCACATCGGTCGTGCGTCCCTTTTTGACAAGAAGCTGCCCGTTCATCTGACGCGCGCGCACAACGCTGTCAAGCGCTTCAAAGAATTTATCACGCTGCACCGGTTTCATCAGAAAGCGATGTGTCTGCACCGTAAAGGCATCAAACACGATCTCGTCATACGCCGTTACGAACAGGATCGTTTTTTCAGGATGGGACTGCCGAAGAAGTCGCGCAAAGGACATTCCGTCCATACCGGACATCTTGTAATCAAGTATAAAGATATCGAAGTCGTCGAGTCTGCCGCAAAGCGCCTCGTATGAATTAAATGTTTCATAAATCAGATCGACGCGGTTTTCAAGAATGAAGTCTTCCGTCAACGAAGACAATTCGTCCAAAGCAGTTTGTTCATCATCGCAAATCGCAATTCGCATTTGCATTCTCCTCTTTCACAACACGGTAATCGGACTTGTCCATTCGGCGCCTGCCGGGTGCGCCTGCGGCTGCAGCAGTGCATAAACCTCTCCGGCAAGACACTCGGCGCGGAATGTGTGCACGGCCGCCTCGCCCAATGATTCAATTTGCGTCATTTTGCTGACGATCGGCAGATCGGCTTTTTTCTTCATTGCACGAAGAAGCTCTGCACCGCGTCGGCCGATTGCCAGAACACGCAGATACGGCACGTCCGGCGGGATCTGCGCGCGATCCGTCCCCAGCAGTACACCGAGCAGAATGCGGCGAATCCTTGCGAGCGGATACCGCTTTGTTTTGATCGAGTCAGCCAATTCTTCCAGCGAAGACGCAGAACGCGCACAGGCAAGAATGCGGTTTTCGAGCCCTTCCGAAATATCCGGAACAGACGCAAGCTGCTCTGCGCTTATCGTTCGCAGCCGCAGAAGAATCTCACGCTCAAGCAGCCGAAGATCAGCAGGCGCTTTTCCTGCCGCAATTTCCCGCAGCAGAATCTGCGCGCTCGTCTGCGGACAATAGTTTTCGATTATCTGTCTCGACAAGTTCGATCGGATGTATGACGCAGATGAAAAAGCGTCAAACGGATCACCGTCATGCGCGCCGATACGCGGCACTGCGAGCAATGCGGCATCCAGTCCGCAATGCCTTGCCGCCTGTACGTACTCAACCGCAAGCGTATCGTTCGGTGTGCGCAGAAGTTCTGCCGCGTCATTGTCCATTACTCTGACTGCGGCTTCCCGCGCCGCCGCAAAAGAGCTTCCGCTTCGCAGCAGCTGCGGCGAAATCAACAGAGATCGCAGCAGATCCGCCGTTTTGCGAATCCTGTCCGCATCGCCGCATTCACTGCCGAAGGACAGCACATCCGCAACGCCTGTATGCCGGATGATCGAAACAGCGCCGCGCGCAAACTGCTGCGCGGACGAAGCAGCCCAGTATACAGGCAGTTCCAGTACAAGATCAACGCCGCATCGCACGGCTGCCTCGGCGCGTGCCCATTTTGAAAAAGCCGCCGGTTCGCCGCGCTGCACAAAATTGCCGCTCATGACGGCAAAAACGGCGTCAAAGCCCGCCTCCCGCGTCATCCGCAGGTGGTGGGCGTGGCCGTTATGAAACGGATTGTATTCTGCAACGATCGCAGCGGTGCGCATCGTCAGCTCTCCCCTAACGCTTCAAATGTGCGTATGAGTTTTTCCACGGCGCGTTTGTTGACCAGCTTGCCGCCGTCGCCGTTCAGATCCGCGACATAAAAACTGCCGTCTGCCGGCTTGAGGCGTAGCGTCATTGTCTCAAAGCCTTTACGCGATGTATGATATACGATCACGATCGGCGCGTCGTCCATCGACGTTTCCTGCGTCGTATAGTCCTCGGCCATCATGGTCTGAACGGACGTAAAGAAATCGTTGAACTTCGTCGGTGTGATCTGCTTATCGTCGAGCGCGTACACAATCTCATCCGAACCGGTATCCGGTTTGCTGTTTGTCACTGTGATTGTCGACGTCTTCCCGTCAATCGACACGTCCATGGAAACAACGTCCGTAGACTGTACCGCGCAGACGTCCGCGACGCGCAGAGAAGCGTAATCAAAGTCGATCAGCGTCTGCAAATAGTCCGGCGCAAGCAGATAAACAATATCCGAACGGTCGGTCTTTGCATAGCAGCTGCCGTCCTTTGCCTTCCCGCCGACGAACAAAGTCAGCGTCTCTTCATGCGTTTTGGTCTTCGTAATCGGCTGATCGTCTTCGTCCTTCTTGCCGGTGTCAATCTCCTCGGATACAGTGTAGTCAAACACGGCAGTCAGCATAGGCTCGTCAAAACCGAAAGAGGACAACTGCGCCGCGTCCGCCTTGTAGGATGCACAACCGTTTGCGGTAAAACTCACAGCCTTTCCGACGAGATCATGCGCCGCCACCGAATCGGCAGGCGTCTTCTCGTCGAAAAACCACGTAAACTTATCGCTGTAGACGGTCGGCAAACCATCCGCATTCTGGAAAATCTTTGTTGTCTTTCCGTCAAGCGTGATCGAAAGGTCGTGCACATCCTCCGTCGTCACCTTATCCATCTCAGGCACGTCAGCCAGATCGCTCAGACCGTGATCGAACGTTTCCACATAATCGCCGGCAATCAGATAAATCTGATCCGTCCCAGCAACATTCATATAGTATGCGCCGCCGAAGTTGTTGTAATTGCCGAGGAAGTACGTCACCTGCGTGCCGTTCTGCAACATGAAAATATATGCCGTTTCCGGCTCGGCAAGTCCATACTCGGCAAGATCATCTGGATTCTCGCTCACAAGCCGCAGTGCAGACAATTCGGCCGAATCCGACGCCATAGCCGCAGCCAGTGACTGATCGACCGGAAAAGCCGGATCGTCGGAAAGCTTCCATGTGTTGTCCTGTTTCACAAGCGTAATCTTTTCATCGCCGAAAAGATACTCGATCTGCCGTATATCCTCTGCCTTCATCACCTGCAGAGGGACAGACTCGGTGCCGACGGACTGCTCGTCATCGTCTTTGTCCGCCAGAAAATGCCGCGCAGCAAAGTAACCGCCGACCAGCACTGCAAGTACCAGTACAAGGATCAGCATTTTTTTACCCTTGTTCATCAGCGCTTCTTCCTCCTGACGAAGATCACAACGCCGACAACAAGCACAATAAGCGGCACAATCACAGTCAGGATCGCGCTGAGCGGCAGAGAGGCTGCATTAGCAATCTCAAGTGAACCGGCATCCTGCAGGGACTTGGTCTCGATCACGTCCATCGTTTCCTCGAGATCGCACATCCACTTCAGGGAGTTGATCAGCAGGCTGATGTTGCCCGGATACGAAGACAGTCCGGGGTCCAGGAAGTAAGACGTTGCCAGCACGACCGCATGCGCCGTCACATCGTCGAGCGTTTCCGTTACGGCAAACGCCACGTCGAACGGCCCTGCTATGTCGCCTGCCGACTTCGTCGGCGTTTCAACCGTCATATCCGTGCGCGCAAACGAAGAATCCGACGTGTGCATCATAACCTTGACATCCAGCGTGCTGCGCAGAGAATCGGCAATGCGCATCTGCCGCACATACGGGAAGTATACATGATAGTCGCTTTCGATGATCGGATCCATAATCTCGTGCGATTCCATCTGCGGAATCAGGTAGTCGGCACGGCGCGAGAAGATCGCGGACTCATCTTCCTCGATGACCATACCCTCTCCATTCTCTATGCCGAGCTCCGACACCAGCGCGTCAAAATTTGGCGTCTTGCCCTTCAGGCCGATCGGCACAAGGGAAGAGACCAGCAGATTGCCGCCTTTGCCGAAATAGTCGCGGATCGCGTCCAGCTCTTCCTGCAGCATATCGGAATCCGGCGACAGGATCATCAGGCACGCGCAATCGTCCGGTACCGCTTTTTCCTTAGCCAGATCCAGCGTGTTCACCTCAATATTTTCATAGGCGACCTGAGACGATACAGAAGTATCCAGAGATAATTCTCCATGTCCGGTCAGCGTGTAGACCTTCGGCAGCGTATCCTTCGTCACGAAATCCAGCGCGCTGGTAATCTCGCGCTCGCCGTTGAATTCGTCGGGAGAAACGTTCTGGCCATAGTAGGCGTACATCTGCATCTGCTCGCTGTACGTCATAATGCTGTTATAATCCACGACCTTGTTGCGCTTGTCGCTGACGAAGATCAGACTGTTTTCAGTCAGCTCGTCTTTCGTATACTGCGATGCAATCTGCGAAATCTGCGGATCGCGCTCCTCGATTTTGATATGCCGGCTCAGATCGGCGTACCGTTCGAGCAGCTTGGACAGGCGCTCGTCACGCGCGGAAGATGTGGTCAGATGATAGATCGTCACATCCTGCTTGAGCTCCTTCGCCACCCGGACAGAATGATCGGAAAGCGTATACAGACCGTTTGCGCTCAGATCGAGCTGCATGATCTTGGACGGCAAAGTGCCGGCAATCAGATTTAACACAATCACAATCACCAGCGCAACCGCACAGACAGCCAGAGAGTAGCTGCCCGCCTTCAGACTTTTGGAAGCAAATAATTGGCGCATATTCTTTTTATCCTTGCGCATCAGCTCCACCTCCGTTTCTCCATGGACTGCACGGTGAACACCACAAACAGCGCCGCAACAGACAGGAAATAGATGATCGACGTCCCGTCAAACAGGCCGTCAGCGAACGTATAAAACCGATCAAATACGGACAGCACGCCGAAAACTTTCGGGAGCAGTCCTTCCAGAAGGGTCGTTTTGGCAAAGCTGATGACGATGATCGGCGCCTCCAGCACAATAAAGATGAGCCATCCGGCCGTGCGGCTCTTGGTCACGAAGAACACAAGCAGGGAAAGCAGCGCAGACAGAAAAGCGAATACGATCGCTGTTGCCGCAGCTGTGGACGGCAGCATATCCTTGAGCTGCCCCATCAGGTAGCAAATCAGCATGGCCACAAAGCTGACCAATGCGGCAATAATCTGATTCTCTGTCAGAGAGGACATAAACAAGCCGATCGAAATCAGCGCAGCACCCAGCAAAAAATACGCCAGTGCGGAGCTGTAGATCGTCGCCAGAGACAGAAGCCCGGACGGATCGAACGGGAGAAGAATCAGCGGGAACAGGCAGGAAACGAGTACCGGAATCGCAAATACACAAAGCATGGCGAAATACTTGCCCAGTACGATTTCCGCCGTGGAGATCGGCAGTGAGTACAGAAGCTGGTCGGTTTTTTGCCGGCGCTCCTCAGCAATTGAACGCATCGACAATACCGGAACGGCGATCAGGAAAATAAACGTCGTGTTAAAATAGATATACTCAAACTTCGGAGAATGATAGTTCAGGCAGATTGCGCTCACGTAGATGCCAAGAACGGCAAGAAACAGCGCAATGAAGACATAACCCGTCATCCCGCGGAAATAGGAGCGCAGCTCCCGTTTAAAGATCGCTGTCATCTGCCTCGCCTCCTTCCTGTGCGTCGTCAATGGTTTCCGTTGTATCGTTTACCGGACTGTCTTCGGCTGCGGGAGCCTCTTCATCCGGCTCGGTAGGCGAATCGAACGGCGAATGCTGCGCGTATGCACTCTCAACCGTTCCATTCAAAAGCGCGTCCGCGTCAAATTCCGGCGTCGCGTCCGTATCCTGCGGTGCCTGCGGCGCAGGTTCCTGCGCAATCAACTCCATAAACACGTCCTCGAGACTGGCGCGTCCTTCCTCCATGCGAAGCAGCAGGCAGCCGTTTTGCAGCAGCGCGAGCGAGATGGCTTCCAGAACTTCGGCGCCGCTCGCGCACTGTACCGTCACGTCCGTCGTACCGTCCTCTTTTGCGGCGGAAAGCTCAACGTCTGTAACGCCCTCTACGGAGCGCAGCGCACTTTCAATGCTGTCGGGATCGCCCTTAACCGTAGCATACAGAACCGGCGCGGAAACGAAGCGGCTTTCGAGTGCTTCGGGCGTGTCCTCCGCGACCAGTTTTCCGCCGGAAATAATCAGAATACGCGAACAGATTTCGCTGACCTCGGACAGAATGTGGCTGCTGAAAATCACTGTGTGATCCTCTGCAAGCGACTTGATAACACCGCGAATCTCCACAATCTGCGCCGGGTCCAGACCGACGGTCGGCTCGTCCAGGATAATAACCTGCGGATCGCCCAGAATGGCCTGCGCAAGACCGACACGCTGTTTGTATCCCTTGGAGAGATTCTTAATCAGACGATCTTGCACATCGACAATGCCCGTCTTTTCCATCACGGAAAGAACAGCCTCGGCGCGCTGCTGCTTTTTGCCGACGCCTTTAACCTGCGCCACAAAATCAAGATACTCGCGCGGCGTCATGTCCGGGTACAGCGGCGGCTGCTCCGGCAGGTAACCGATCAGCGCTTTGGCCGCGCGCGGCTCTTTGAAAATGTCGTGTCCGTCGATTCGCACCTCGCCCGACGTCGCCGCAAGACAACCCGTGATGATGTTCATCGTCGTCGATTTACCCGCACCGTTCGGACCAAGGAAGCCGTATATCTGCCCCTGCTCCACCGTGAAGGTCAAGTCGTCGACTGCGGCATGATCGCCGTATTTCTTCACAAGGTTTCTGACCTCAATCAATTCAATTCCTCCTGTCTTCCGTTTTTTCAAATATTTTATATCAAATATATGAACAAAGATTAAACAAACCCGGATTATTTCTAAAATCAGTATTTTTCAAAAAAGCACTTGAAAAACAGATACATTACTTATATAATAGTACAGCTATCTGGTTTTTTCAAGAAAATTTTGAAGATTTGGAGGATATTATTGTGAAAATTCTCGTCATCAATGCAGGCAGCTCTTCTCTGAAGTATCAGCTCATCGACATGAGCACCGAATCCATGGTCGCCAAGGGCATCTGCGAGCGTATCGCAAGCGCCTCCGGCGAGCCGGGCGAAGTGACGGCCAAGACCGCGGACGGCCGCAAAGTCGAGTATACCGTGGAACTGCCGAACCACACGGCTGCATTCATGGAAGTGAAGAGGAATCTGACGAGCGGCGAATGCAAGGTTATCGAGAGCCTCGATGAGATCGCGGCTGTCGGCCATCGTATCGTGCAGGGCGGTGCGCTGTTCAACAAGAGCATGCTTGTCACCGAGGAAGTCATCGCCGGTATCGAAAGCCTGATCGATCTTGCGCCGCTGCATAACGCAGCGCATATTCAGGGCATCCGTGCGTGCATGGACGTCTTTGGCGCAGATGTGCCCGAGGTTGTTGTTTTTGACAATGCGTTCCACTCCACCATGCCGGAAGAAGCCTATATGTTTGCGATCCCCTATGAGTATTATGAAAAGTATCAGGTGCGCCGCTACGGTTTCCACGGCACGTCCCACCGCTATGTCAGCGCACGCTGCGCCGAGGTCATGGGCAAGCCGATCGAGGAACTGAAGATCGTCACCTGCCACATCGGCAACGGCTCGTCCATCACAGCAGTCAAGGGCGGCAAGGTCATCGACACATCCATGGGTCTTACCCCGCTCGACGGCTTTATGATGGGCACGCGCTCCGGCGGCGTTGACCCCTCGGCCATCATCTATCTGCAGCAGAAGGAAGGCTGGACGCCTGCCGAAACCGACACGGTGCTCAACAAGAAGTCCGGCGCATTCGGCATCTCCGGCGTATCCAGCGACGACCGCGACCTGATTGCCGCGACGAACGAAGGCAATCACCGCGCAGCGCTTGCACGCAAGATGCAGCACTATCAGATCCGCAAGTTCATCGGCTCCTATGTTGCCGCCATGGACGGTGTGGACGCGATCGTATTCACCGGCGGCGTGGGCGAAAACGCTGTCGATATGCGCGCCAACGTGTGCAACAACCTCTCCTTCCTCGGCATCGAGATCGACGAAGCGTTCAACGCTACGCTTGTCAAGGGCGCCGAAGGCGAAATCTCCACGGACAAGTCCAAGGTTCGCGTTTTCGTCCTGCCGACCAACGAAGAGCTGGTAATCGCCAGAGATACAAAAGACATCTACGAATCCCTGCAGAAATAAGATCGTATTTCTTTCGGGGCTGCTGCATACAAACGTGCGGCAGCCCTTTTTGTCATCATTTTTTACCGATTCGTAACCTCGTTTGGCTGAATCGTTCACATTTGACTGGTATAATAAATGTGAAAGTGAGGGAGCGAAAATGGCAAAAAACTGCATCCTTGTCTGCGTCACTCCGCAGCATTCCTGTCGTCATCTGATCGCCTTCGGGCAGCGTCTTGCCGAGGAACAGGGCGCCGATCTGCGCATTGTCAGCGTACTGCCGCTGCGCCAATCTGTCGCGCCCGACCTCGCTGCACTCGAAAGCCTGAACGACTACGCGCGCGAATTCGGCGCCGATATGACCGTCACATTCTCGGACAACGCCGCCGCAAGCGTATGTGCCATGGCGCAGTCCTGCGGCGCATGCGCGCTTCTGACGGGTTTTCCCGGCAAGAACAGCACGCACTTCCTGCTGGATCTGCATGAACAAAATCCGCAAATCCCGCTCTGGATGGCCGACAGCGACGGCACGGCTTACATGATCGGTCACGCGCCGCATTCCGAAATACAAATTGTCGCGGACGGCACGTTCCGAATTCCGCTGCGCGACTCCTTCTGATTCCTTTCCGCCGCATCCGAAAGGGTGCGGTCTTTCTTTTTGTTTTATGCGGTCTTTCTTTTTTGTTTTATCTTGCATTATTGATGAAACTCAGGTATAATAATAAAGCGATTTGTTAGAAAGGCAGGACAAACCATGAAAGCCAAAAAAATCATTCTGATTATTGTGTGCGCGCTCATTGTCGTTACAGCGGCTGTAATAGGCCTGTATTTTGTTTTTTCTGCACACAGGAACAAGGTGCCCGAATTAAATCATGAAAAGCTGCGCGAGAATCCGATCAACTACAGCACGGTATATGTTGTCGGACAGGCGCCCTATACGGATCTGGCCGTTTTTGAAACGCCGATCGGATTGGAATACTACTGGCGCGAGCATCACACCGGCGGCAACGGTATGGAAATGATCCTGCAGCGTACCAAGGACGGAAAGTATATTATTCTGTCCGAACCGCTGCCCGGCATGAGCAATGCAGAAGTTCTGTACGGCAAAGGGATTCAGGTGTCCGATCTGACGCTCGAGCAGTTACAGAAAGTCAACCTGATGTACGGCTTTACCGACGAGGACGGCGTGCAGATCTATGCAGGTGCTGCAGAAGATGAGATTCCTTCCGTCAGCGTGGTGACGCTTGAAGAAGCGCTGCAGTATTTCTCCGCACCGAACCGGATCACAGCGAGAATCTATCTGCGCTTTCTCGATGAGGCGCAGATTCCGCAGGCCGAAGAAGCGCTTACGAACGTCTACAATGCAGTGGAGCAAAGCGCGATGCTCGATAAGGTCGTCTATTGCCCGCTGGGCGATGCGGACGCTGCCGCCGCAGACAAGGCTTGTCCCGATTTAATCCGCGCCGCGACAAATGACGAGGCCAAGGCGCTGCTGCGCGACAGCCGGTCCGATACAGTGACAGAAGGCCTGCCGTACGGCGTCATCTATGAAAAAGCGAACAGTCAGTTCGCCTCCGAAAAGTTTATTCACTATACGCGCAATCTCGGTCTTGCGATCGTTCTCTCGGACGTTTCTGCAGACGACGTGGCCGAACTGCGTTCCTACGGTGTGACCGCCATCGCAACAGATAAAGTTGCCGATACAATCAAAATCATTCAGGACGCAAAGAAGGCAGAACGGGAAGCGAAACAGACAGCCGATTCGACTGCACAGCCGTAACGATCCCGTCCGACGCATAGATATAATACTGAAAACGCTTAGTTTCAACCGATTGCACAGACCGATCATCCCGCACGAGCGCGTCCCTGAACGCCTGCGGAACGTCTTCGGATAGGGGTTTTGCCAATACCGCAAAAGCATCCGTTGCGAAACGATACAGCGCATCCGACCGGTTTCCGGTCACAACCGCAGTATGCACAGCCCCGTTTTCATCCGTTTGCAATCGCACAAGCCCCGCATCGGCGAACAGAACGACTTCCCCTTCCGTGCGCAGATATGCGTCCTCTTCCCGAAGCTGCACCGCGCCTGAGCGCGCGTTGAAATCCCTGCAGAACAAAACCGGATCGATCGGTGCATCGCGCTGACAGCCCGCAAGGCACAAACACAGTAAACCGGCCGTGACGGCCTTTTTGACCCATCGCATCCAATCAATCATCCTCTCTGAAGAGAATACTATGACAGGTGGTACTGAATTATGAAAGATTTGACCGAATTTCTCGAACTGTTTATGGAAAAAACCGGTTTTCCGGAGGATTCCCGCGACACATTCCGCGCGTATAACCGTGCTCTTCTGGCCGGTGAAGCATCGCGCGCGGCGTTTGACAGCGTAGTCGAGCTGTACGAGAGCGACGATCCGACGCCGTTTTTTCCGCCGCTGGACGAACTGAGCGAGTCTCTTGGGTTCCATAAGTACACAGGCGATCTGTTTATTTTTATGTATCAGGCATGGTTTCTGCGCGAGGCTTACAAAGAAAAAGGACTGCCTGAACAGATCTATTGGGACAGCATGACCGACCTGCGCGCAAAGCTCATAGAGTGCCGCGACGTGTACGGCGTGAACGGCTCCTTTGTGGCCTCGTGGTTCCACGGTTTCTTTGAACTGACGCGCTTTGCGCTCGGACGTCTGCAGTTTGAGTGGACGGAGTATTCGCGCGAAGAACCCTACACATGCTGCGGCCACAGCGTTTCCAAGGGCGATACTTTAATCAATATGCACATTCCCTCGCTCGGCCCGCTGACCGTGGATCTGATGATGGACGCGTTCAAGCGCGCATATAACTTCCCGCTGTTCGCCGACGTGCGCGTACCGGGTACCGACTGGATGCCGTTCTGCTGCGGCTCCTGGCTTCTGTACCCGCCGCACTATGACTTCCTGCCGGCCAAATCGAACATACTCAAGTTCATGGATTGCTTCGACATCGTGGAGTGGTCCGACAGTGAAGAATTCAGCGACAAGTGGCGTGTATTCGGCAAATATAAGGATGCGGAACCGGCTGACCTGCCGCGCGACACGTCCCTGCGCCGCGCGTTTGCCGAACGGCTGGAGTCCGGTCAGAAGACTGGCCACGGCTGGGGCATCTTCTTCTTTGACGGCGAAAAAATCATTCGTCCGGACGATGCGGGTGCCTCCGTATGACTGCCCTGATCGAGCGGACGACGCCGCATCTTGCGGATCGTTTTACGACCGAAATCATCGAAAGAACCGACGGACACGAGCGATATGAAATCGAGTCGGTTCAGGATAAAATTCATCTTCGCGGCACAAGCAAATCTGCGCTCTGTGCCGCGTATTACCGGTATCTGCGCGACTTCTGCGACATGGATCTTTCCCCCTGCGGCAACACGGAGGTTTACGCTTCCGGCAAACCCCGCGTGCCCCAAAAGAAGCTTGTCCGGATTCTGGCGCATGATATCCGCTGCGCATTCTCTTACGGCATTTATGAAAACGACGCCTACCTCTGGGATCAGGATCGGTGGGATTTCATGATCGACTACCTTGCCATGCAGGGCGTCAACGTCATGTTCATGCCGGTAGGCAACGAGTACGTGTGGTACTATGCCGCGCTGAAGCTGGGTATCAACCGCGAGGACGCCATGGAATTTCTCTCGAGTCCGAGCTATTATCCGCTGCAGCTTGCCGGAAAACTGGACACGTTCCTTCCTCTGACCGATACCAACTATCTCAAGGCGCAGATTGCGCTTGGCAAGCACATCATCGAGCGTATGCGCGAGGTGGGCATAGAACCGATTTTGCCGGCCTTCACCGGCCATGTACCGAAGTACATCAAAGGATATTTCAAGCAGTCCAATCTGTATTTTGTCACGCCGTGGGGACAATACCCGTTTACGTATCGCGTCTATCCGGACGATCCGCTCTTTGCCGCGATCGCCGAAGCGCTGCGCGAAAAGCAGACTGAATACTTCGGCACGGCAAAGTATTATCTGGCTGACCCGTTCCTGCTTGTGACGCCGCGCGTGCGCGACGCAAATCTGATCGAGCAAACCGGCGAAGCGATCCTGCGCGAGATCCGCAAAACGAACGAGCGCGCCGTATGGGTACAGACCGGCTGCAGTTTTACGCCGCAGCTTCTGCGCAATCTCCCCGCTGACAGTGCTCTGATCCTGAATACAATCGGCGATCCGGTATTTGCCGAGTTCGGCCAGCCGTATCTGGCGTGCACCGTATTGAATCCGGAAGGTCATACCGTTCTTTGCGGAAATGTCGGGAAGCTGCTGTCCGATACAGTTCCCGAAGGCGCTGCCGGACTTGCGATCCTCCCCGACTCTTTGGCGGTCAATCCGCTGTATGCTGCGCTCGCTTTCCGCCGTCTGACCGAAGACGCAGCAGACGCGCAGAGTACCTTTATCCGAGAGGCTGTGCGCCGATGGGGCAGCGACGAAGACTGTCTTCGGGACACGGCAAAGCTGCTGTTTGATTCGTGCTATAACGGTGATTCTCCCGCTGATCCGGTCGGCTCTATCCCGGCTGCGCGTCCGTCTACGGAGCTTTCGCATACCGCGCCGGGCGATACGCTTGCACTGCACTATGACAACGCCGTCCTTTGCCGGGTGCTTGAGCAGATGCTCTCATCCGAGGGAGACTATACGGACGGGTATACGTTCGACGTCTGCGACGTTACGCGGCAAATGCTGTCCAATTATGCGCGCAGGCTGTATGTCGCTGTGATCGATGGATACCAAAAGCGCGACAGCCGCTTATTTGAAACGGCCACAAACGCGTTTATGCGTGTTCTGTCCGATATGGACAGACTACTCTGTACGCGCGCGGAATACAATCTTGCGCACAATCTCTACGCCGCAGGCGCGCGATCCGAGGGAAAGACGGATCGACAAAACTTCGAGGTCGCGCTGCTCGTTGCGCACACGATCTTCGGCCCGCCGAGAGAGCCTGAACAGTATGATCTGCGTTGGCGCGAGTGGTCCGGTCTGGTCGGCGAATACTACGCGAAACGCTGGCACAGTTTCTTTACATACCTTGCCGAAAATTTCAGTAAGCGTAAGACCATTTCCACCGTTTGCCGCGAACAGATCGACGGGCGCAACCCCTCATGCGGCAACAAGTATTACAAGCAGCTCGACCGTATTGAGCGTGAATGGATCACTTCGTGTAAACCTACACCGGTCTCCGAGGAAGAAACGCTCGACGTCGCCGCAGAGCTGTTAAAGAAATACAAGCCGCTCATTGAGCAGGATGTGATTTAACAAAAATAACGACCGCATCCCGGAATGAAGCCGAGATGCGGTTTAACTTTGTCCCGAATGAAGTTACAGGAGGTTCTGCTCCTTCACAATTTTGACGATGCGGCTGGTTCCGAGCCTGTCTGCGCCCAGACGGATAAACTCCTCTGCATCCGCTACAGACGAAATGCCGCCCGCCGCCTTGATTTTCAGATGCGGTGCACAGTGTTCTTTAAACAAACGGATATCATCAAACGTTGCGCCGCCCTTGGAAAAGCCGGTGGAAGTTTTGATGAAATCAGCGCCGGACTTTGACACAATTTCGCACATGCGCATCTTTTCCTCGTCGCTCAGCAAACAGGTCTCGATAATCACCTTGAGCACTTTGCCGCTGCATGCCGCACGTACAGCTTCAATATCGCGCCGCACATAATCCGCGTCGCCCGCCTTCAGCGCGCCGACCGCAATGACCATGTCAATCTCGTCTGCGCCGTTCTCCACCGCGTCCCGCGTCTCAAACGCCTTTGTTTTCGTGGTGCTGTATCCGTTCGGGAAACCGATCACGGTACAAATCGGCAGTCGCCCCGCACTGTACTGCGCCGCCTTTTGCACATAGCATGCCGGAATGCACACAGATGCGGTGCCGTAGCGGATACCGTCGTCACAAAGGGCGCGGATATCTTCCCACGTTGCCGTCTGCGAGAGCACGGTATGATCGACTTTGGCCAAAATTTCACGAATATCCATTTTCATTTCTCCAATTCTTTTTTAATAATCTCTGCTGTCTGCTGCGCACAGGCCGCAATGCCTGCGTCGGTCAGATGTACGCGGTCATCCGCACGGATATAGCGCTGTATGTCGGACTGCACCAGCGCATACAGATCGTTGATGACGACGCCGCGTTCACGCATCAGCGGCACAATCGCCTCGTTTTCCGCAATGATTAGATCATTGCGCTGATCTGTTTTGCCTTCGAGCACCGGCGTGGTCGTGGCAAAAAACACGTTCGGGCACATCCCCTGCAGCAGCTTCGTGATGCGCATCATCGTGGCGAGATATTCGTCCAGCGGTGTGAATGCGCCGTCGCCGAACAGGTCGCAAGCATCCCAGGAACCACAGTTGAACTGCACGGCGTCGCTCGATTCGATTTCACGTCGGCAGTCATAAATCATGCGCAGCATATACGACGCAAAGCGGCAGTTATCCGCAGGCTGAAAGATTGTATACCCCTCGCCGAACGCTTCGGACGCCTTGAGACCGTAGCCGATCTGCCGTATCGAGTCACCCAGAAGCGTAATCTTTTTCAACAGGCGCCGCCCCCTTTTCATTCTCGTTAGTCATGATACCAAATTCATCATAATGTGTCAACGAAAAAATACAGAAATTCTTTGAAAATCAATAACATTTTACTTGACTAACACAGTAAAATGTGTTATATTGTGTCCAGTATTTTTCACGGAGGTATTTATGGATCTGTTTCAATCCCTTCCGCGTGATGAAGAAAGCGACCTGCTCCGTCTCCAGAAGCTCTATGCGCGCTACGGCTACGACAAGTTCCGCATGAGCAAATTTGAAGATTACGCACTGTATCTGCAAAACAAGGACTTTCTCAAAGGCGGCAACATCATCACATTCAACGGACCCGACGGACGTCTGCTTGCGCTCAAGCAGGACGTCACGCTGTCTATTGTCAAAAATGCGCAGGACGAGAACGCGCCGTGCAAGGTGTACTACACCGAAAACGTTTACCGCGCCTCGGACGACGCCAACGATATCCGCGAAATCCCGCAGGCCGGCGTGGAATACATCGGTCTTGTCGACGCGTACGCGACAAGCGAAGTCATTCGTCTGGCTATCGAAAGTCTCGCCACGGTCAGCGATCGGTATCTGCTCGGTCTTTCGCACATGGGTCTGGTGCGCGGTCTGCTGGATGAAGCGGGTTTTACGCTCGATCATCGTCTGCAGGCGCTCGAATGCATCCGCAACAAGGCTGCGCATGAGCTGCGCGATCTGTGCCGCGAGCTTGGTACCGACGACGCGATCGAGCAAAAGCTGTGCGCGCTTTCGACCGTCTTCGGCAAGCCTGAGGACTGTTTCGATACGCTCAGCTCTATGATCGTCAACGACAAAACCTCCTCCGCCGTGCAGGAGCTGCGCGACGTGTATGCCTCTCTGTGCGAGACGGGACACAGTGATTGTGTGCGCATCGACTTCTCCGTGGCAAACGACATGCATTACTACAACGGCATCACATTCCAGGGCTTTGTGGACGGAACGCCGAAAAGCGTGCTTTCCGGAGGCCGGTATGACGAGCTGCTGCGCCAATTCGGCCGTCAGAGCGGCGCGATCGGATTTGCCGTGTATCTCGACCTGCTCCCCTATAGCCGCAGCGGAAATGACAGTGCCGCAGATGTGCTGATCCTCTATAACCCGCAGGATGCGCAAGGTCTGGCCGCAGCCATACAGCAGTTGCAGAAAAACGGCGTTCGCGTGCGTGCGCAGAATAAACGAACCGCCGGTGTAACCTACGAAAAGACGCTTATTTTCAGCGATGGGAGGCTGCACGAAGCATGATTCATATTGCACTTCCGAAAGGTCGGCTTGGTGAGAAAGCCTACCGGATTTTTAAAAGTCTCGGCTATGGCTGTCCGGAGATCGAACAGGATAACCGCAAGCTGATTTTCACAAACGAAGAAAACGGCGTGTGCTACTTCTGGGCAAAGCCGTCAGACGTTTCGGTTTACGTTGAGCGCGGCGCCGCCGACATCGGCATTGTCGGCAAAGATATCCTGCTCGAACTCGGCTCGGACGTGTATGAGCTGCTCGATCTGGGCATGGGCAAATGCCGCATGGCTGTAGCCGGTCCGAAAGGGCGCCGTCCGTCTGCTGACAAAACACTGCGCGTCGCCACAAAATTTCCGAATATCGCCCGCAGTTACTACGCCGCACAAAGCCGCGAGATTGAAATCATCCGCCTCAACGGCTCTATCGAGATAGCGCCGCTGCTCGGTTTATCGGACGTGATCGTCGATATCGTTGAAACCGGGACTACATTGTATGAAAACGACCTGGAGCCTTATGAGACAATCGTGCCCATCAGCGCGCGGCTGATCGCCAACAAAGCCAGTTATAAATTTCAATATGATGCGATTCGCTCGATCTGCGAGCGTATCCAGGCAGAAGGGAGCCGGCAGTCATGATCCGTACCATCCGATATACTTCACCCGAAGATCTTTCTTTTCTCAAGCGCACCGACAACACGGACGTAACCGCCATCGTGCGTGATATCATCCGGGACGTGCAGGACAACGGCGACAGCGCGCTTTATGCTTACAGCCGCAAGTTTGACCACGCGGAGCTGTCCGCGCTGGAAGTCACACAGGCGGAAATCGACGCCGCCTTCGACACAGTCGACAGTCAATTCATCTCTATTCTGCGCGAAGCGAAAGCGAACATCGAGGCGTTTCACCGCCACCAGATCGAAAACGGTTTCACCGTCCACGACAAAAACGGCGTGATCCTCGGACAGCGCGTGCTGCCGCTTGAGAAAGTCGGTCTGTATGTTCCCGGCGGTACGGCGGCTTATCCGTCTTCCGTTCTGATGAACTGCGTTCCGGCAGTGCTTGCAGGCTGCGGCGAGATCGTGATGGTCACGCCCCCTTCCGCAGACGGGAGCGTCAATCCCGTGATCCTCGCCGCCGCAAAAGTCGCCGGCGTCGGCCGCATCTTCAAAGTCGGCGGCGCACAAGCTGTCGCCGCACTGGCCTACGGTACGGAATCCATCCCGAAGGTAGATAAGATCGTCGGACCCGGCAACCGCTTTGTTGCGGAAGCCAAAAAGCAGGTGTTCGGCGCTGTCGACATCGACATGATTGCGGGACCGAGTGAAATCCTGATCGTGGCCGACGGCACGTGCAATCCGCGCTTTGTGGCCGCAGATCTGCTCTCGCAGGCAGAGCACGACAAGCTGGCCAGCGCTGTACTGCTCACCGACAGCGAAGCTCTCGCTGATTCAGTGGCAAAAGAACTGGAGATCCAGATTCCGCAGCTTCTTCGCAGCGAAATCGCGGGATATTCCATCGAGCACTACGGTGCAATCATACAGGTGGACAGCATCGAACAGGCCATTGAGGTTTCCAACCGCATCGCGCCGGAACATCTGGAGCTGTGCATGGATAAGCCCTTCGATTACCTCAATCTTGTTCAGAACGCCGGTTCTGTCTTTCTCGGTAAGAATTGCCCCGAACCTCTTGGCGATTATTTCGCAGGACCGAACCACACGCTGCCCACAAGCGGTACCGCGCGTTTTTCCAGTCCCCTGTCCGTCTACGATTTTGTCAAACGCATGCAGTTCACCTATTTCACTCCGGATGCGCTCTGTGCCGTCAAAGACAAGGTAGCGTATTTCGCCACGCAGGAGGGTCTGACCGCGCACGCGAAATCCGCCACAATCCGATTTGAACAATAAGGAGAAATCATGAGCCGTTTTTTACGCAAGGCGTTTGAAACGCTGGACGTATATGTACCCGGCGAACAGCCGCGTGATAAGAAATACATCAAACTGAACACCAACGAATCGCCGTTCCCGCCGTCGCGGGAGGTTCTGGATGCCGTGGCTGCGGAGGCAGCGTCATTGCAGCTGTATTCCGACCCGGAATGCACCGCGCTGCGGCAGACGGCCGCCGAACAGTTCGGATTGCAGCCGGAGAACATCTTCTGCGGCAACGGATCGGACGAAGTTTTGAATTTTGCATTCATGGCATTCTGCGATGAATCAAAAGGAATGGCATTCCCTGCGATCAGTTACGGGTTCTACCCCGTATTCGGAGATTTGTACGGTCTTGACTGTACGGCCGTCCCGCTGTGCGGGAACTTCACGATCGACCCGGCTGACTACTTCGGATTGAATAAAAATATCGTCATTGCCAATCCCAACGCGCCGACCGGTCTGCTGTTGGGCATTGAACAGATTCGCGCCATTCTGGACAACAACCGCAGCAACCTTGTCATCATTGACGAGGCGTACATCGACTTCGGCGGAAAAAGCTGCTTGCCTTTGATTGCGGAATATGATAATCTGTTGGTGGTGCAGACGTTTTCCAAATCACGTTCGCTTGCCGGTGCGCGTCTCGGATTCGGATTTGCGCAGCCGGAGATTATTGCGGATCTCAACCGCGTGAAGTATTCGACGAACCCTTACAACATTAACCGCGAAACGCTTGCCGCCGGAGAAGCCGCGCTTCGGTCTCAGAGCTACTACGACGCGAACTGCCGCACGATTATGGACAACCGCGACTACACGACCGAAGCGCTGCGTGCGCTCGGCTTTGAGGTTCTGCCGTCCAAAGCGAACTTCATCTTTGCGCGTCACAGCGCGATCGGCGGAAACGAACTGTACCTGTCGCTGAAAGAAAAAGGCATTCTTGTCCGCCATTTCTCGCGGCCGGAAATCTCTGATTTCGTTCGCATCACCATCGGCACGCTCGCGCAAATGCAGACGCTTGTCGATGCCGTCCGATTGATTCTGTCCCAAGGAGGAAACTGATATGCGCACCTCGACCATTGCCCGAAAAACAGCGGAAACCGATGTTACGCTCACACTCAATCTGGACGGAAGCGGAAAAGCGGACGTACTGTCCGGCGTCGGTTTTCTGGATCACATGCTCACACTTTTTGCCGCGCACAGCGGATATAACCTGACGCTGCGCTGTACCGGCGACACACAGGTGGACGATCACCACAGTGTGGAAGACATCGGCATATGCCTCGGCCTTGCCTTTGCCGAAGCGATCGGTGACAAAAAAGGCATTGCGCGTTATGGCGATATTCTGCTGCCGATGGATGAGGCACTGATACAATGTGCCGTCGACATTTCCGGCAGAGCGGTACTGTGTCTTGATCTGGATCTGCCCGCGCAAAAAGTCGGTACATTTGACACAGAGCTTTGCGAAGAGTTTTTGCTCTCCTTTGTCCGCAACGCAGGCATTACGCTGCACATCCGGCAGCTCGCCGGACGCAATACGCATCATATCATTGAAGGCGTATTCAAGGCGCTCGCGCGCACGCTCGCCAAGGCGACCACCGTCGTCGGCGACGCCATTCCCTCTACGAAAGGTGTGCTCGCATGACAGGAATTATTGATTACGGCGTCGGCAATCTCTTTTCTTTGTGCAGTTCTTTTGCGTTCATCGGCGAGAGAGCCATTGTTTCCGGTGATCGGGACGAGCTGTCCGCATGCGAGCGCATCCTGTTGCCCGGCGTAGGCGCCTTCGCAGACGCAGCCGACAAGCTGCGCGAGAGCGGATTGGATGCTTTTGTACTGGAAGCCGCGTCAAGCGGAAAGCCTTTACTTGGCATCTGTCTCGGCATGCAGCTTCTGTTTGAGCGCAGCTATGAATTTGGAGATTATGCCGGTCTCGGTCTTCTGAAAGGCAAGATCGTGCCGATCCCGGATCAGAACCATACGCTTAAAATTCCGCAGATCGGCTGGAATGCCCTGCACTTCCCGCAGGATAAACCAAAGGGTCCGCTGTTCCGAGATGTGCATGAGGGCGACTGTGTTTACTTCGTACACTCTTTCTACGCAACGGATTGCGCGGACAGTGTTTCGGCCACGACGGAATACGGAATCGAGTTGACAGCAGCCGCGGAATCCGGCAATGTATTCGGCACCCAGTTCCATCCGGAAAAAAGCGGAACGGTCGGTCTGAAGATTCTGCGCTCGTTCTGTGCGCTCGGTTAAGGAGGTAAGCCATGTATATTTTACCTGCAACGGATCTGTATGATGGTAAAGTAGTTCGACTTTACAAGGGCGACTATGCACAGATGACGGTGTATAGTGATAAGCCTTTACACATTGCGCGCGAGTTTGCTGCCTGCGGCGCGGTATTTCTGCACGTTGTCGACCTGGAAGGCGCGCGTGACGGCACCATGCCGAACCGACATGTGGTCGAAAAGCTCGTCGAAAAGAGCGGCATGAGCGTAGAAATCGGCGGCGGTATCCGCACGGAAGATGCGATCCGCACTTACATTGATATGGGCGTGGAACGCGTAATCCTCGGCACAAGCGCCGTGACCGATCCGATCTTTTTGCAGAAGATGGTCGACCGGTATACGGATCGTATCGCCGTCGGCGTCGACGTCAAGGACGGGTTTGTCGCTATAAAAGGCTGGACAGAACAGTCCGAGGTACAGTGCGACGCGTTCTTCGAGCGGCTGCAGCAGATCGGCGTTGTCACGGTGATCTGCACCGATATTGCCAAAGACGGTTCGCTGTCCGGCACCAATCTCTCTCTTTACAAGCATTTGTCTGAAGCGTACGACATGCAGATCATTGCATCCGGCGGCGTTTCGACGCTGGAAGATATTATTGCGCTGCGGGAAATGAATCTCTACGGCGCGATTCTGGGTAAGGCAATCTATACGGGAGATCTGGATTTAGGGGACGCCGTGAAGCTGGCGAGGGTGAACCGGCCATGATAACAAAACGTATCATCCCCTGTCTGGACGTGCGTGACGGACGCGTCGTCAAGGGCACAAATTTCCTCGGACTGCGCGACGTATCGTCTCCTGTTGATCTTGCGCGCTACTACAGCGAAAACGGCGCGGACGAACTGGTCTTTTACGACATCACCGCTTCGAGCGACGGACGCAAACTTTTCACGGATATTCTGGTTGAAACGGCTTCGACCGTGTTTATTCCGTTGACAGTTGGCGGCGGCATCAACACGCTTGCCGATTTCGACCGCGTACTCAAATGCGGCGCGGATAAGGTGAGCGTCAACTCCGGCGCAATCCGCAACCCTTCCCTGATCGGGGAAGCCGCCAAACGCTACGGCAGCCAGTGTGTTGTGCTGTCCGTGGACATCAAACGCGTCGACGGCACATTCCACGTATTTGCCAAGGGCGGACGCGAAGACACGGGAAAGGACGCGCTCGAATGGATTCGCTTCGGACTTGCCGAAGGCGCGGGCGAGCTGGTCATCAACAGCATCGACACCGACGGCGTCAAGGGCGGATTTGACCTTCCGATGCTCCGGGCCGTCTGTGAGATTGCGGATGTGCCTGTCATTGCATCGGGCGGCGCCGGCTGCGCAGAAGACTTTGTGAAGCTGTTCCAGTCCATCCCCGGCGTAGATGCAGGTCTCGCCGCTTCGATTTTCCACTTCGGCGAAGTGCGGATCGAAGACCTGAAAAAACTTCTGGCATCGCACAATATACCCATGCGGATTTAGGAGGAAACTATGGACATTTCTACACTGAAATTCGACGATAAAGGTTTGATCCCGGCTGTCGTGATCGACGATATGACCGGGCAGATTCTGACACTCGCGTACATGAACCGTGAAAGCCTTGAAATCAGTCTGCGTGAAAAGCGCACCTGTTTCTGGTCGCGCTCCCGTCAGACGCTCTGGCGCAAAGGCGAGACGTCCGGCAACGTACAGCATATCCGCCGCATTGTCGCCGATTGCGACGGTGATGCGCTGGCTGTGTATGTGCAGAAGGAAGGCCCTGCTTGCCATACCGGCAACGAAAGCTGCTTCTTTAATGAGGTCTTTGAAAACGACGAGCTCTCCCCTGCTTTCTCCTACGACGGACTGATGCAGTTGATTCTCGGCCGCAAAACTGAAAAGAAAGAGGGTTCCTATACAACGTACCTGTTTGAAAAGGGCATGGATAAGATTCTCAAAAAAGTCGGTGAAGAATCCACAGAAGTTATCGTCGCCGCCAAGAACGACGACAAAAAAGAAACGATTTACGAGATCGCCGATCTTGCCTACCACGTCATGGTACTGATGGCGGAAATGGGCATCACCGTAGACGATGTAACACAGGAGCTCGCTTCCCGCCATGTGATCGACAAAAAAGTGAAACAGGAAAAAATGGTTTAATTCAAATTATGTAAAAGCGTATAATAGGGTCTTCTTCCGAAATCAGTGGAGGAAGACCTTTTTTATCAGCAATAGCCGCTCCTTTTACCGGAAATCTTTTACGCATCCTTGACAGCATCCGCCGTGTGTCGTATAATTGATTATGAGAGAATGGATGAATGAGGGGTTTCCGGTGAAAAAGACATTTTATGCCCGATTCGGAAAACGGTTTCTGGATATATGCATTTCTTTTTTTGCCCTGATTATACTGAGTCTGCCGATGCTGGTTCTGGCGCTTCTTGTGCGCATCAAGCTCGGCAGTCCCGTTCTGTTTACACAAGAGCGGCCGGGCAAGGATGAAAAGATTTTTCGTCTGTACAAATTCCGCACCATGACAAACGAACGAGATGAGTCCGGCAATCTGCTGCCGGATGAAGTCCGGCTGACGAAGTTCGGCCGGTTTCTCCGCGCAGCCAGTCTCGACGAACTGCCGGAGTTTTTTAACGTGCTGCGCGGCGACATGAGCCTCATCGGGCCTCGTCCCCTTCTCGTCAGCTATCTCCCGCTGTATAACGAAAAGCAGCGTCGCCGCCACGCGGTGCGTCCGGGTCTGTCCGGATTGGCACAATGCAGCGGGCGAAATCTGCTCACATGGGAGGAACGTTTCGATCTGGACGTGGAATACGTGGAAAATGTTTCACTCACTTTGGATATATCTATTGTCCTGAAAACCATCCGCGGCGTAATGCGTCATGAGGGGATTTCCAGCGAAACCAGCGCAACAATGGAGCCGTTCCGCGGCAGCGACGAATCCATCCTGCAAAACAAGGAGGCTGTAAAATGACCATACCGGACACTTTTCGCGTACGTGACGCAGATCTGTACGCTGAAGAGCTGCAAAATGAATACACACAGTGTGTTGATGAAGGGCTTGATATCTGCGCATTTAAAACTCTGTTTCATTCGGCAGCAGCTCTGCCGGCCGGTCAAGTCAAAACGCAGATCGCCGATGCGCTGTTTACGGCAGTTTCGTATGCACCACAGGTGCAAGATTATGCCTACTACGAGCCAAACGATCTGGATGCGATTCGCGCAGAACGCGAACCGTTTCCTTTAAACAATCCGATCATTCCGGATGTACACACGCTGTCGCAGAAAATCCGCGGCGCATGGTACGGACGCATCTGCGGCTGTCTGCTGGGGAAGCCGCTGGAAGGCATACGTTCGGAAGAACTGATACCATTGCTGCGGCAGACCGGAAACTACCCAATGTATCGGTATCCGCTGCGCAGCGAAATAACGGACGAAATTTGCGCCGCATACAAATTTGATCTGCGAAATAAACAGTTTGCCGATCAGTTGGATTGCGCGCCTGCCGACGACGACACCAACTATACCGTACTCGCACAGCGGCTGATTGCGCGATACGGCTTTAATTTCACCAGTGCGGACGTGCTGGAAATGTGGCTTCACGCACAGCCGGCGTGCGCTTATTTTACCGCCGAGCAGGTTGCCTACCGCAACCGTGTCGCCGGTCTGCTGCCGCCCTATACCGCAACAGTCAAGAATCCGTTCCGCGAATGGATCGGCGCACAGATCCGCGGTGATTATTTCGGCTACATCTGTGCGGGAGATCCGGAAACAGCCGCTGCTCTGGCCTGGCGAGACGCGCGAATCTCACATGTTAAAAACGGCATTTACGGAGAGATGTTCATCAGCGCCATGATTGCCGCCGCCGCTGTGACAGATGATCTGTGCGAAATCATTCGCTGCGGTTTGGGACAGATTCCGGCAAAGTCGCGTCTGCACGCGCGTATCTTTGAGGTGCTGGACGGATATGCAAACGGCGTGGATGCACAGGCATGCTTTGACCGCATCCATTCTCTTTATGATGAACACACCGGCTACGGCTGGTGCCATACGATTTCCAACGCGATGATAGTCGCCGCTTCGCTGCTCTACGGTGAAGGCGATTTCGGCAGGTCGATCTGTCTTGCTGTGCAGGCAGCGTTCGACACGGACTGCAACGGCGCGACGGTCGGCTCTGTTCTGGGCATGCGCGGCGGCATGGACTGCATCGATCCATACTGGATCGAACCGCTGCACGGCAAACTGCATACACAGATTCAAGACGTCGGCACGGTCGAAATAGAGTCACTCGTTCAGAATACAGTACAGCATATCAGGGAGCAGAGTTTATGATCTACGTCAGCGAACCCTTTACCGACACTCCGGCGCAATACCGCAACGACCTGCACCGTCAGGTATACGAAACGCTTGTGCGGCTGTCAATCCCGTTTGTGCGGGTCGATACGGACGACGCGATCACCATGGATGACTGCATTGCTATTGCAGAGCGGCTGCAAACACCGATCGTCAAGACGCTTCTGCTGTGCAATCGTCAGCAAACCAATTTCTATCTGTTCGTCACAACATCCGAAAAACCTTTCTCAACAAAGAATTTCAGCCGTGCCATGGAAATCTCGCGTGTCTCTTTCGCATCCGGCGAACAACTCGAATCCATGCTCGGCACAAAAGTCGGTTCTGCGTCAGTGCTCAGTCTCCTGCACGACCCGCAGATGCACGTGCAGTTGGTTCTGGACAAGCAGGCTTTTGAGGCGGAATGGTACGGGTGCAGCGACTCGACAACCACGGGCTATATGAAGCTGCCGACAAAGGATCTGCTGGAAAAGTTCCTGCCGGAAACCGGCCATACGCCGATATGGATTGAAGTCTGACGCGAGGTGAGCAAGCCATGCCGAACCGCAAAGAAAACGAAACAATCTTTGAGCAATACCTGCAATACAGCGGCCATACGCAGTATGTTCCCGCGCCGATGACAAGCGGCACACGCATGCTTGCGGATTTGCCGTATCTGCGCGCAGACGGAAGCGTTTTACTGGCCGACCTGCATCTGCCGCAGCAGGCGGACGGCCCGCTGCCCGTGATCGTCGACGTGCACGGCGGCGGCTGGATCTACGGCAGCAAGGAGATCAACCGCGCCTATGCGTCCGCTCTTGCGTCCCGCGGATTCGGCGTGTTTACCGTCAATTATGCACCGGCCGAAAAAGGCGATCTGCCCAATCAGGTATGTGACGTGATCGCCGCAATTCATTCAATCCGAAACCATGCCGCTGAATTTGGTCTCGATCGGGACAAGCTGTTTCTTTGCGGTGATTCCGCCGGTGCGCATCTGGCGCTGCTGGCGTATATCGTCGGGCATTCAGAGACACTTCGTCTGATCTACGGCGCGAATGCGCTGGATGCGGAAGTCAAAGCATTCGGCCTTGTGTCGCCCGTGACCGAGCTGCATTTCTTTGCGGACAGCATCCTGCCCGTACAGCGAAAACTCCGCGCACGACTGTTTGGAGGCGATTACGCGAACTCTCCGCTGCGCTACTGCTCGTCCGTCTCACAGATTCTCAAAACAGGCACCAATCTCCCGCCCGTATACCTTGTCAGCTCCGAGGACGACTTCTTTCGCAGCCAAAGCGTTGAGCTGCATCATCTGCTCAACCGTCGCGGCGTCGAGAACCGATTCCGCTATTATCCTGCCATACAAAACAAAAAACTCCCGCACTGTTTCCCGGTGCATCACCCGGACTATGCGGAGAGTCAATTTGTAACACAAGAGATGTCAACGTTTTTCAAAGATCATATGTAAAGAAATTGAGGGCTGCCGAAGCGCAGCCCTCTGATAATTATTCGCTTTCCTGCACGGCAAGGCATGTATACGTTGGGCGCCCGTCGATAAAGTTGGTACGCATGAGCTGGGAGCGCGTACAGTTTACCGGCGATGAACACAGCTGCGAGAACAATGCAGACAGATCTGCCGTCTGCGGAATATTCGCACGGCGAATCAGCGTGACGTGCGGGCAGAACGGTTTGCGGTCATAGTCGATTCCGGCGCTGCCGAGCGCATGACGCAGCGATTTTGTATACTGTTCGAGCGAAGCATCGCGCGCAAGCTCCGCAACCAGAATGTCACGAAACAGCGAAGGCTTCCGGAATGACAGCGTAAGCGCGGGCAGCGGGACACTTTGCAGCACGGAAACGACCGGACGCGGATCGCGCACCTCGCCCAAAAACGCAACCGTCAGGTGCAGGTTCTCCCGGCGCGTGTAGTTGCCGGTAATACCCTCTGCCCTGCATGCACGCTGCACGGCGGCGAGCGCGTCGGTTGTCTGTGTATCAAACGGAATAGCAATAAACAAACGCATCGTATCACCTGTTACCAAACACTTCGGATCAATCTGACAAAGAATGTATATACCGCGCGAACTATGGTAACGAGCAGCGATAACGGCGTTGTATGCAGTTTCTCGTTGTATGTGAGTACAACTTGCAGATCCTCCGGCGCACTGTAATCCTCTGTAAACCCGTCTGCCAGCGTTTGCACAAGTGCAAACGCTGTTTTTTCTGCGCATTGACGCATGGCAACGGATGGCGGCATTGCGGCTGCGTTTTCCACAACAGAGCCGATCAGCGCATCGAGCGCAGTCGGGTCGGACTCGGACTGCATCGCAGACAGCAGCGCACCCTCTACACAACGCAGCAAAAGGCGCGTATCCGCTTCATTGCCGATTGCGTCTTCGTCGCCGTGGAAGAATCCGTACATGATCTTTGCCGCGATCTGATAGGGCTTTGTATACGCGCTCTTTTCAATGGGAATGGCATAGCGCCGCAGCGTTTCTTCGATACTGCGGCCGGAACCCGTATCATAAATATCCTGTCCGACAGCCGCGCCGAGGCGCGTCATCAGCCGCTGTGCAGCGTCGTATGCCGTCGTGCCTTCTTTGAGCTTGAACCATCGGACAAGACGGTCGACAGAGCCAAGATTGCGGTTCATCCATTTGCACACGCCGCTTTCAAAATATGCTTTCGCGTAGGATGCGAAGTCCTCTTGCAGCATCGCCTTTTGCGTTTCGGTCAGGTATTCGGGCAGCAGATCCGTGTCAATGCGCGTGATAAAATGGCTCTCGACCTGCGTTTTATCCGGGTACAGCGTCAGTGTGCGGTATGTATTGGGCGAAGAAATCAGCGCCCCGGTCTGGATATCGTAAATCGTTTTGCCCGCAAAAACGGACGACGCAATGTCATTTGCGTGAATGTGGCCGGTCAGTACGGTTTGAATGCCGTTAGCCGCAAACCATCCGGCATAAAAGCGCCAGGAAGGAATCATCGGCTGCAGCGCATAATGCGGCAGCAGGCTGTGATGCATCATCGCAATCAGTTCTTTACCGTCCGCTGCCGCCCGCTTTACCTGCCCGCGGATAAAACGGAAAACACTTTGAGTGATTCTTCCCTCGTCTTCGCCGTATATACACGAGTCGATGGCCAATAAACGATACCGGTCGTTCAGATCGACCGCATACGACGCAGAATCGGTATCGCACACGAGCGCTTCGTTATAGCCGAAGTCGGCGTAGATCTCGCGGAATTCCTGCATGGAAATGTGCGTCTCATCGCTTTGCGCATAGCAGTCATGGTTGCCGATAATTACATATATGTGTTTACCGCTTCGCTGCTCCGCCTGTCTTAGATGCGCCGCAAAAGCAAGATGCGACTGCCGCTTGCCGCATGTCAGATCGCCCGCAATCAATAAATACTCGGAATCGGACGCGATAAACTCCGAGAGCATTTGACGCAGAATGACGTCGGACTCATAGGGCATCTGCCCCTGTGTGGATGCATAGCCGAACGTTTCTTTGTCAAGCATATACTCCGTATATTTGTCGCTCGGTTCCGATAAATCCGCGGCGCACTGATAATGCGTATCGGCGGCCACTGTCAGCAGCAACGGCTCCTCGGCAGCCCAGACTGCCATAGACAACGGGCAAGCCGCAATACAGACGGAAAGCAGCAGCGCAATTGCCCTTCGTATACATTTATGCATCCCGATCGCCTCCAAATTCAGCTTATTGAATTCAATATGTAAGTATTATTAAATGCCTCAAAATAGTCATAAACAAAAACAGCGCCGCAAGCAATATACAGCTTGCGGCGACATGGTGCCGGTGGCGGGGGTCGAACCCGCACGGTGTCGCCACCACTGGATTTTGAGTCCAGCACGTCTGCCAATTCCATCACACCGGCAAATGAACGTGCATAGTATACACGATTCAGGCTGAAAAATCAAGAGGAAACGCACAAATAATTATACAATTGCGCAATTATTTCGGATCGCCGCCGAGTACCAGTTCATATCCGCCCGCGCCGTAATGCAGGCAGCGGTTGACGCGCGAAACTGTCGTGGTGGATGCGCCCGTACGCTGCGCAATGGACGCAACCGTATCACCTGAACGAAGCAGCCGCGCCACTTCCAGTCGCTGCGCAATGTCGCGAATCTCCTTGATCGTACAAATATCCTCAAAAAAGCGGTAGCAATCCTCCTCGGTCTTGAGAGAAAGTATCGCATGAAACAGAGCTTCGGTCTCCGGGCTTTTAATCTTGCTGTCGTACATAATAGCCTCCGTGTTATTACTGCACAAATATATTACCACATTAACATAAAAAAGTCAAGCCTCAATGCGTACTGGCACGTCTTTGGCGCATACTAAGATGAAGAGAGGTGACGTAGGTCTTGATTGTTACACTGATCCGGTTATTGATCCTGTACGTCCTGATTGTCGGCTGCATGCGGTTGATGGGCAGGCGGCAGATCGGCGAGCTGCAGCCATCGGAACTGGTGATCACTATGCTGCTGAGCGAAATAGCCTCCATACCGCTGGAAAACACGGATATTCCCCTGCTCAATGCAGTGACTGCCATCGTCACGCTGACGGCGCTGGAAGTCCTGCTGTCTGTGCTGAACCTGAAATCCGACAAGGCGCGTCGTCTCTTGCAAGGCAATCCCCTGCCGGTCATCTGGGACGGGAAACCGATCCAGACGACACTGAAAAAGCTGCGGCTGACCATTGAGGATCTGTTGGAAGCGCTGCGAGAAAAGGACGTGTTTTGCATTACAGACGTGCAGTGCGCGATTCTGGAATCCAACGGCAGACTTACCGTACAATTAAAACCGAACCTGCAGCCCGTGACGCCGCAGTTGATGCACATTCAGGCGCTGCCGAAGGGCATCCCATGCCCGATCATTTATGACGGCAAGATACAGCCGGATCATTTCCGATACTGCGGCATGTCGGACGAAAAACTGCAGGCGATCCTGTCGCAAAGCGGCGTTCGGGCAGAGGATATTTTTCTGCTGACAGTCGACACTGAAGGTCATGTACACTATATTCCGAAGGAGGACAACCATGCGTAAGCGTGTTCTGCTGTCCCTGGCTTTATTGATCCTTGCGCTGAGCCTTTCTGTGTTCAGCTTTATGACGCTGCAAAGCCGCTTCTCCGCTTTGGGCGAGGCGCTGCATAACGCCATTTATACTGATATGCCGGCAGAGGATTCCTGCCGGCAGATCGGAACCAGCTGGAAAAACTGCGCGGGCGTCACGCAGATTTATCTGCTGCACAGTGATCTGACCGAACTGCGCGCCGCGCTGGAAAGCCTGCCGGATCTGATATCCGATCCGCCCATTTACCGCGCCGCATGCATCCGAAGTCTGCATCTGCTGTCCGGAATCCGGGATTCGCTGTATCCGTCGATTGAGAATATACTATAAGAAAAGCAAAACCGCAGAGTCCGAAAACTCTGCGGTATCCATTGCCTTGACTCAGCGAAGGAACAGAAGCACAAGCGTAGTCGCCATCGTCAGAACAAAGAAAACGACTGCCAGCACACGCGTGATCTTGACAAGTTTCTGCTCCATGGTACGTCCCTTGGACTTGCCGAAGAACGTCTCTGCGCCGCCCGCGATCGCGCCGGACAGACCCTGCTGCTTGCCTTCCTGCAGCAGAACCAAAATAACGATCAAAAGAGATGTCAACAAAATCAAAATGCCGAGAATGATTTCAAGCGGTTGCATATTCACATAACCTCCATCTTATTGTACCTGAAAATACTACCATAGTTCAAAACAAAATGCAAGTGCTTTTTGAGATTTTTTTAACTTTTTCTGAAACAAACGCATGATTCTGCGCAATTCGGGCATTATAAGAACGCGCAGATTGTCTTTCGAGCGTTTGTGAAAGGATCTGCCGGAGTCGAAGCGTTGCGCTTCGGCTCTTTTTTTACAGCAGACTCATCTGCTCGCCTGTGTCCTCCGCAGCCAGAAGCATACCCGCAGCCGGCAGATTCTTCGTGCGATAACGGTAGGGTTTTTGGAACATGCCCTGTACGTAATCGCGCACCTCGATCACGCGCTGTCCCTTTTTCAGCGTCATTACGCCGACGCCCGCCGTATCTTTCGTGGTCTTCGGCGCAATGGCGCCGGTCGACAACAACAGCATACGTCCCGCAGATGACACGACAACGAGTTCTGTATCTTCCGGAATCTGGCGGAAGACCGCCACCGGCGATTTGTCGGAATACGCCTTGATCAGTTTTTTGCGGTTTGTCTTCGTCCGGAATACGGACAGCGGCACTTTGGCCGCCTTGCCGTTTTCGAAGAAATACATCATATACCCGCTGTAATCGGACGTGACGGCCATATACACCGCGACCTCGCCCTGATCCATTTCGAGCTTAGACGCCACAAAATCACCGAGAACGCTCGCTTTCGTGTCGTCAAAGTCGCTCACGCGGGATTTGTAGACCTGCTGCTGATTTGTAAAGAACAGCAATTCCGCGCGGTTATCCGTCTCAATCGTGCGGATAATCCTGTCGCCTTCCTTGAGCTTATGATCGCTGCTCATGCGCAGAGACTGCGGCGTGATTTTTTTGAAATAGCCCTGTTCGGTAAAGAACAGCGTCACCGGGTATGCCGGCACTTCCGGCTCTGTTTCCGTTTCTGCAATCTCCACGTCGTACAGGATCTCCGTGCGGCGATCCTTGCCGTACTTTTTGGACACCTGTCTGAGCTCGTCGATCAGGATCTGGCGCACCTTCGTTTTGGATTTCAGGATTGCATCCAGCTCTTCGACCTTCTTCTCCAATTCTTCCACGTCTGCCAGACGTTTGAGGATATACTCGCGGTTGAGATGACGCAGTTTGATCTCCGCCACGTACTCCGCCTGGATCTCGTCTATGCCGAAACCGATCATCAGGTTCGGCACGACCTCACTTTCCTCCTCGGTCTCCCGAACGATTTTGATTGCCTTGTCAATATCAAGCAGAATCTTCTGCAGGCCCTTGAGCAGATGCAGCTTTTCCTTCGCCTTGGTCAGATCAAAGAAAATGCGCCGCTTGACGCATTCCGTGCGGAACGCAATCCACTCCAGCAGCAAATCGGCAACACCGAGCGTCTGCGGGGAGCCTGCAATCAAAACGTTGAAATTGCAGGAGAACGTGTCCTCGAGCGTGGTCATGCGGTACAGCTTCTGCATGAGCTTGTCCGCATCCACACCGCGTTTGAGATCAATCGTGATTTTCAGGCCGGACTTGTCCGTCTCATCGCGGATGTCGCTGATCTCCTTGATGGAACCGGCCTTGATGCGCTCGATAATCTTTTCGATAATTGCTTCGCATGTCGTCGTCGGCGGAATCTCGGTCACGTCGATGCAATTATTCTTTTTATCGTACGTATACTTTGCACGCACTTTGAATCCGCCACGACCGGTACGATATATTTCCTCCATCGACGGTCGGTCAAAGATAAGCTGTCCGCCGCCGATGAAATCCGGCGCTTTGAGCGTGTCCATCGGGTCGACCGTTTCATCACGAATCAGCGCAATCGTCGTCTCACAAAGCTCGCGCAGATTGAACGGGCAGATCGAGCTGGCCATGCCGACGGCGATACCGGTTGTGGGATTGGCGAGGATACTCGGAAACGTTACGGGAAGCAGCGTCGGTTCCTTCATCGTAGCGTCATAGTTGTCCACAAAATCTACGGTATCCTTGTCAATCTCGCCGAACAGCTCCGCGCAGATCGGATCGAGCTTTGCCTCCGTATAGCGGGGCGCAGCCCATACCATATCGCGGGAATACGCCTTACCGAAGTTACCCTTGGAATCGACAAACGGATGCAGCAGTGCTTCGTAACCTCTGGACAGACGCACCATTGTGTCATAGATTGCGGCATCGCCGTGCGGATTCAGACGCATCGTCTGACCCACGATATTGGCGCTCTTGCTGCGCGCGCCATGCAGAAGTCCCATCTTGTACATGGTATACAGGAGCTTGCGGTGTGCAGGCTTGAAGCCGTCGATTTCCGGGATCGCACGCGACATAATCACGCTCATCGCATACGGCATGAAGTTGAGCTCCATCGTGTCGGTAATACTCTGCTGCACGACCTCTCCCGCACCCAGAATGTGTGTATTATTCGGCAGACCTTCTGTCGCCTGCACGGATTCCTCTTTTTTCTTTCTTGCCATTTCTTTGCCTTTCTGTTACGACACGTCGGTCATGTCGATGTACTTATAGCCTTCTTCGGCAATATGCTGCTTGCGCGCCGCAAGGTCGTCGCCCTCAAGCATCTCGAACACACGCGCGGTTTCCTCCGCCCCTGCCATGTTGATCTGAATCAACCTTCTGGTGGCGGGATTCATTGTCGTCAGACTCATCATATCCGCGTCGTTTTCACCGAGTCCCTTGGATCGCTGGATCGTATACTTGGCGTCACCGATCTGCGCGAGCGCATCGTTTTTTTCCTTTTCAGTATAGGCAAACCACGTCTCGTCCTTACAGGTGATTTCGTACAGCGGCGACTCGGCGATAAACACCTTGCCCGCTTCGATCAGCGTCGGCATCAGGCGGTAGATCATGGTCAGGATAAGCGTGCGAATCTGGAAGCCGTCCACATCGGCATCGGTGCAGATGATGACCTTGCTCCAACGCAGATTGTCGAGGTTAAACGAAGACATATCCTTGGCGAGCTTGCCCTTGACCTCGACGCCGCAGCCGAGCACCTTGATCAGATCGGTGATGATCTCGCTGCGGAAAATGCGATCATAGTCGCACTTGAGGCAGTTGAGAATCTTGCCGCGCACGGGAATAACCGCCTGAAATTCGGAATTGCGCGCCTGTTTACATGCGCCGAGAGCGGAGTCGCCCTCCACGATAAAGACCTCGCGCACGCTCACGTCGCGCGAACGGCAGTCGACAAACTTCTGCACGCGGCTTGTCAGATCGTTGCTCTTTTGCAGCGTCTGTTTCAGGCTCTGACGCGTTGCATCCGCCTTGACGCGGCTGCGCATATTGATCAAAACCTGCTCGGCAATCCGCTCCGCATCCTGTCGGTTTTCAAGAAAATAGACTTCAAGCTGATGGCGGAAAAACTCCGTCATGGCCTCTTGGATAAATTTATTATTGATCGCCTTTTTGGTCTGGTTCTCATAGGATGTCTGGGTTGAAAACGAAGAGACAACGAGAATCAGACAGTCTTCCACGTCCTGATAGCTGATCTTCGGGTCGGACTTGTTGTACTTGCTGTTCGTTTTGAGATAGCTGTCAATCTGCGAGACGAATGCACTGCGGAACGCTTTTTCCGGCGCGCCGCCATGCTCAAGATAGCTGGAGTTGTGGTAATAATCTTTGAGATGCAGGCTCTTGGAAAAGCAGAGCGCTGCGCTCATTTTGACGCGGTAATCCTTCTGATCGGCGCGATCGCGTCCGACGCGCTCCGCCTGCCAGAACTGTACAGCAGTCAGCGCCTTGTCGCCCGCAAATTCTTTGACGTAATCCTCAATGCCGTTTTCGTAGCGGTACTCATACATGTCGAATTTCGACGCGGAAACCTGGTTTTTGAGAATAAACGTCACGCCGGAATTGACAATCGCCTGCCGCTTCAGAATATCCTGATAGTATTCGAGCGGGATGTCGATGTCCGTAAACACCTTGAGATCGGGACGCCAGCGTATGCGCGTGCCCGTGTCGCGCTTGGCATACGGCTCCTTGACCATTTCGCCGTCAATCTCTCCGTGTTTGAAGCGAAGCAAGTAGCGAAAACCGCCGGTGTGGATCTCGGCCTCCATATACTCGGATGAATACTGCGTGGCGCACAGACCGAGACCGTTGAGACCGAGCGAATACTCATAGCTGCCGCCGTCATTCGTATTGTATTTGCCGCCGGCGTACAACTCGCAGAACACCAGTTCCCAGTTGTACCGCTTTTCATGCACATTATAATCAACCGGAATACCGCGGCCGAAATCCTGTACTTCCACGGATTTATCCTGAAAACGCGTCACGATCACGCGGTTCCCGTGTCCCTCGCGCGCCTCGTCAATGGAATTGGAAATGATCTCAAACACCGAGTGTTCGCAGCCCTCCAGACCGTCGGAGCCGAATATGACAGCCGGACGTTTACGCACACGATCCGCGCCCTTGAGAGAAACGATACTTTCGTTGCCGTACTCTTTTTTCTTTGCCATGTTTTTCCTTTCTGTTGGACGTCGTTCGACTGTATTGACGCACAAAATCTGCATCCGCAAAACCGGGTGCAGATTATGTTAAGTATGATTATCTGTTACCGCTTTGATCGTCATAGGGCGGCGGGTAGTTCGGCTGTTGATTCTGTCCGTTCCGGCGATCCATGCGTTTGAACAACCCCTCGCTCTTCGGGTTGCCGAAGATCAGCAGCACGCCGGCAAGAATCAGAATCACCGCTACATTGGCCGCAAGGAACTGCTTCCACTGCCAGACGCCGCGTGCGATCTGTGTCTGAACGATCAGCGCATTGATGCCCAGCGCCAGCAGTGCGGTTTTCCAGACGTTGACGCCGTTGGCAATCATGCTGCCGACCGTGGGGATGATGATAAACAGCGTCCAATACGGCCAGATCGATTTAATATCGAACGCGCCGAAAGCACTGAGCAAAAACAGAACGCCCAGAATCAGCGCAACGCCGCCGAACATAATTTTGGTGAAGTCTTCTCTACGCAGTTTCATACAGATTCTCCTTCCTGTACGGATGTGTCAGCCATCAGCGCGGCAAACGTTTCGCCGTCCAGTTTTTCTTTTTCGATCAGTTCCTTAGCCACCAGATGCAGTTTATCCATGTGCGCGCGCAAAATCTCCTCCGTGCGCGCATACGCATGCGATATGATCGTGCTGACCTCCTGGTCGATCTGCGCGGCAATGCTTTCGGAATACGCCTTTGTGTGGCTGAAATCACGGCCGAGGAAAACCTCGTCGTTGCCGGACGAATACGACACGGGACCGAGCTTTTCGCTCATACCGTACTTGGTAACCATCTTGCGCGCGATTTCGGAAGCGCGTTCGATATCGTTGGACGCGCCTGTAGAGATATCGCCCATAATGAGTGCTTCCGCAACACGACCGCCCATAAGCACGACAATGCTGTCGAGCATATCATTTTTGGAGGTATAGCTCTTGTCCTCCGTCGGGATGGACATGGTGTAGCCGCCGGCCATTCCGCGCGGGATAATGGAAATCTGGTGGACGGGGTCCTGCCCCTCCAGATAATAGGTGGAAACGGCATGGCCAGCTTCGTGATACGCTGTCAGCTTCTTTTCCTTATCGCTGATTTTGTGCGATTTCTTTTCCGTACCGACGACGACTTTGACGGTTGCCTCCTCGATCTCCTGCATGGTCAGCGCTTTCTTGTTCTTGCGCGCAGCAAGCAGCGCCGCCTCATTCAAAAGATTCTCCAGATCAGCGCCCGTAAAGCCCGCCGTAGACTGCGCAATCACCTTCAAATCCACATCCGGTCCGAGCGGCTTGCCCTTTGCGTGCACGTGCAAAATCGCTTCTCTGCCCTTGATATCCGGATAGCCTACCGTCACCTGACGATCGAAACGACCGGGACGAAGCAGCGCGGGATCAAGGATGTCGGGACGGTTTGTCGCGGCAATGATAATCACGCCTTCATTCGCGCCGAAGCCGTCCATTTCAACGAGAAGCTGGTTGAGCGTCTGCTCACGTTCATCGTGACCGCCGCCCATACCGGCGCCTCTGTGACGACCGACCGCGTCAATCTCATCGATAAAGATGATGGAAGGCGAGTTTTTCTTGGCCTTTTCAAACAGATCACGTACACGCGAAGCGCCGACGCCGACGTACATCTCCACAAAGTCGGAACCGGAAATCGAGAAGAACGGCACGTTCGCCTCGCCTGCGACCGCACGCGCCAGCAGGGTTTTACCCGTACCGGGAGGGCCGACGAGCAGAACGCCCTTCGGAATACGCGCACCGAGTGCATTGAAGCGTTCGGGGTTCTTCAGGAACTCCACGATCTCGCTCAGTTCTTCTTTTTCTTCGTCCGCACCGGCGACCTGTTCAAACGTCGTTTTACGTTTTTCGTCCGACTGTTCCTTGACACGCGCCTTGCCGAAGCCGATTGCACGGTTGTTTTCGCCGGCGATCGTCATATTCATTCTGCGGAACATAATCACGGCAAAGACAACCATTGCAAGAACCAGCAGCGCCGTCGGCAGGATCGTCAACAACACAGAACCGGCAGAGCCTGTCTTGTATTTATCCTTGATCGGATTGTCCGGGTTCTCACGGTTGTGCGTGCGTACGGTCTCGCCAACGTCGTTGATAAACATGTTGACATTGGGCACCATGAACGTTTCCTTGACTTCCTTGCCCTTGTCGTTAATGCGCGTGTACTGCAGCTGTCCGCTGCTGAAATTGAGCGTGTACTCTGTGATCGCGCCCTCGTCAAAATACTGCACAATCTGATAGTATTCCGTCTTTTCTTTATCCCTGCGGCCGGAGTAGTAGCTCAGTCCCGCCAGAATCAGCGCAGGGATCAGGATATACGGAATGAGCGCAATCAGCCGCTTGGGGTCAAACTTCTTCTTATCTTCGCTCAAGAATAACAACTCTCCTTTGCCGCGCGTCGTTGCACGGTCTGTGATTTAGTATACATAAACGGCTGTCATTTATCCGCCGTAAATCTCTGACTTCAGAACGCCTATGTAGGGCAGGTTGCGGTATTTTTCGTTATAATCCAGACCGTAGCCAACAATAAAGGCGTCCGGCACAAGCATGCCGACATAATCGGCCGTCACGTCCGCTTTGCGCCCCGAAGGCTTGTCGAAGAGCGTACAGATCCGGATTGAGGAAGGATGCCGGCTTCGCAGCAGATTCATAATATAATGCAGCGTCCTGCCGGAATCGAGAATATCCTCGACGATCAAAACGTCATAGCCCTCGATCGGCATGCCGAGATCCTTGAGAATCTGCACTTCGCCCGTGGACTGCGTACCGGAATAGCTGTGCACGGCCATAAAGTCGATGCTGCAAGGGATCGTAATCTCGCGCATCAGGTCGGTCATAAAGACGACAGCGCCTTTCAAAACACTGACCAGCAGCAGATTCTTGCCGGCATAATCAGCGCTGATCTTTTCTCCGAGCTTATGCACCGTCTCGTGCAGCTGCTGCGGCGAAAACAAAACTCGTTCGATATCCTGTGTCATGATTCATCCTCCCGAATGACTTCGATTTTCCATATCTGCCGGCTTTGCGGTGTAAGGGAAAACTGCGCATCGCAGCCGATCCCTTCTGCCCAGAGTATCCGGCTGCCGTCTGTCAGGATCGGTACGTCGTTTCTTCGGCATGCGGGCACGCCCAACTCCTCAAACAGTTTTTTAAGCGGTTTGCTTCCGGCGCCGCCGACACGCGTCATCCGGTCGCCCGACATTCGGCTTCTGAAAAATACTTCGGACTGTATTGTATCACAACAAAGACAGTTCGGCAACGTATCTTTGTGAATTTTCTGTATCGAATCCGCAGATAATTTTTGAATTTTAATCTGCCCGAACGGCAGTGCAGCTGCGTCATGCGCAATCTGCGCCGACCATGCCGGACGCAAGGGGGTACGGAAATACAGAAGGCCGCCGTAAACGCAGACTGTCACATCCTGTTCGGTCTGCACGGCGCCGCTGTTTTCCAGCAGAGACTCGCACAAACGCACATGATGCATCTGCGGTCGGGCTGTCATCCGCCTGCACAGCAGTTCACGCAAAGCGCGTTTTCGCACCGCCGGATGCGCACCGCGCAGTACAGCCGCGTCATAGCCGAATGTCCGCGACGCATCTCGCAGTAAGGAGAGCGCAGACTGCCGCAGATAATCCGAATCGTCAGCAGACAGCTCCGCGCAGCGCAGAATCGCTTCATTTGCCTGCGGATTGATCGTGCGCAGAATCGGTAAAACCGAGCGACGCACACGATTTCGCGCAAACACATCCGTCAGGTTTGTGCTGTCCGTCACAAACGGAACAGAATGCTGCGCACAATAGCGCTCCACATCCTCGCGCGTGCACTCGATCAGCGGACGAATCACTTTACCGCGAACCGGCGCGATCCCGCGAAGGCCGTCCGTTCCGCTGCCGCGGATCAGATGCAGCAGCACAGTCTCGACACTGTCGTCCGCCGTATGCGCTGTCGCAATCTCGCCTTTTGCCAGCGACTCAAACCAGGCATATCGCACACGACGTCCGCATGACTCAAGCCCCTCGCCTGTCTGCGATGCCTGCGCGCGGATATCTGCATGCAGCACATGCAGCGGCACTTGCCATTCGCTGCAAATCCAGCGCACAAACTGCTCGTCGCGATCCGCTTCACTGCCGCGCAGCCCGTGATTGACATGCGCCGCTTCCAGTTCAAAGCCGAACGACTCCCGCAGCGAACACAGCAGATGCAGCAGACTCATGGAATCCGCGCCGCCGGAGAGACCGAGCAGCACTTGCCCGCTTTGCAGCATACCGTATCGGCGAATCACAGAGAGCGCCTTACATCTCATGCCGCAGCCTTTCCACGCCGACAAATAGTGTGTGCTCCGCATCGAATACCAGCTTGACCGTATTGGTCGGCCCGTGACGGTTCTTGGCAACAATGATCTCGACTTCGTTGGCATTCGGCGCGTCTTCGGCAGGCTCTTCCGGACGATTGTCGTCTTTCTTTTCCGCCGCATAGTACTCCGGGCGGTAGAGCATCATGACAATATCGGCGTCCTGCTCGATGGAACCGGAATCACGCAGATCCGCAAGCTGCGGTCTGTGCGACTTGCCGCGGCCTTCGGTGCCTCTCGAAAGCTGCGCGCAGCATACGACCGGAATTGCAAGATCCTTGGCCATCATCTTCAGCGAGCGCGTGATTTCGGCCACCTCGTTGACGCGATTCTCCTTGTGCACAGCCGGTGTAACCAGACCGAGATAGTCCACAATGACACAATCCACATTTTTCATACGGCGGATCTTGGCTTTCATTTCCGGCACCGTGATATTGGACGTGTCGTCAAAATACAGCTCGCAGTCATTGAGCACGCTGGTTGCAATGCCCAGACGGTTCCAGTCGTCCGCGTCCAGTTCTCCCGTGCGCATCTTGTTGCTCTGCACACGCGCTTCGGAACAGAGCACACGCTGCGCGAGCTGCTCCTTGGTCATTTCCAGGGAAAAGAAAACAACCTTCTTTTTGCCCAGAAGCGAGACATTTCGCGCGAGGTTCAGCGCAAAGCTCGTTTTACCCATTGCGGGACGCGCGCCGATCAGAATCAAATCAGAACGATGCAGTCCGGTCAGAACAGCATCCAGATCGGAGAAACCGGTCGGGAATCCTTTGTACTGATCCTTCTCCGGTGAATTGAGCTTGTTGAGCTTGTCGTAAACCTCGTTGATGATGATGTCACTCAGTCGCGACGGCGCATTGCTGGATTTGCCGCGACGGATGTCGTAAATCTTCTGCTCGGCAGAATCCAGCAGCAGATCCGCATCCAGATCCGAAGATGCCGTGTCCTCAATAATCTCACGGGAAACCGAGATCAATGTACGCAGATAATACTTTTCCCGCACGATCTGCGCGTACTGCTCCACATTCCGGATGCTCGGCACACTCTCGGCAAGCTGGTGCAGATAGGCGCGTCCGGCAGACTCATCAAATGTACCGCGCTGTTTGAGCTGTTCGAGCACCATCAGCGGGTCAATCCGTCCGCCGGAAGACTCAATGGCCATCATCACCTCGAAAATATCGCGGTGCTGCGGCATATAAAAATGATCCGGACGCACATGAAGCTGCACCTGTGTCAGGCACGAAGGCTCCATCAGAATGCAGCCCAGAACGGCCTGTTCCGCATCTGCACTGTACGGCATGGTTACGGAATCAAGACTCAGAAAGGTGTCGTTGCGTTCCAAAATTCACTACCCCTAATCGGCAGGCTTACTCGCTCACCTGCACATAGATCTTGGCGGAAATGCCGGCATAGAGCTTGATCTCCGCTTCATATGTACCGAACGCTTTGATATCGTCCATAGAGATCTTGCGCTTATCGGTTTCGACGCCGAATTGCTTTTTAACCGCTTCGGCGACTTCCCTTGCCGTGACAGAACCGAATAATTTGCCGTTTGCGCCCGCCTTGGCGGAAATGCGCACTGTCTTGCCGTCGAGCTGCGCAGCGGCGTCGCGCGCGGCCTGCGTCTCCACTTCAATCTTATGCTTTGCGGCCTGCTCGCGCGAGCGCAGTTCGGTCATCGCCTGCGCATTGGCTTCGACCGCCAGCTTTCTGGGCATCAGAAAATTACGTGCATAGCCGTCGGAAACACTGACCATTTCGCCTTTTTTGCCGAGACTTTTCACGTCTTGCGTCAGGATCACTTTCATATCCGATCACTCCTTCATGCTTTCATAGTATTCATCGATCGCGCTTCGCAGCTTTTCCTGCGCCTCGTCGATCGTCACTTCCTGTAACTGGGCTGCCGCCATCGTCTGATGTCCGCCGCCGCCGAGTGACTCCATAATCACCTGCACGTTGATATGCCCGAGCGAACGGGCGGAAATGTTGATACAGCTGCCCGCGTCGAACAAAACAAACGATGCGTCCACCTCGCTGATATTGAGCAGCTCATCCGCCGCCTGGGACGCGATGATACGGATTTCGGGCGACTGTATGGCGGCTGCAGCAATTGCGCATCCGCGATAACTGCCGGATGCGGATAGAATCTCGTTGCGCAGGCGATAGCTCTCCAGAGAGCTGGCAAACATCTTTTTGACGCGCACGGTATCCGCGCCGCGTGACTTCAGATACGCAGCCGCTTCAAAGGTACGCACGCCGGCGCGAAGCACGAAATTGCGCGTATCGAGCGCAATGCCGGACAAAAGCGCATCGGCTTCCAGCGGCCCGATCACAGGCTGCGGCGTCAGATACTGCAGCAGCTCCGTCACCATTTCACAGGCGGAGGAGGCCGCCGGATCATGGAAGAAAATCACTGCGTCATCAATGAACTGCACGGATTTGCGGTGATGGTCGATCACCACTTTACGCGCGACTTTTTCCAAAAGCTGCGGCGCTTCGGTAAAAGAGCCGATATGCGTATCGGCTACAATCAGAAGCGTATCTTTGCCGACTTTTTCCGCAGCTTCCTGCGGCAGCAAAAGACGCGAAGCAAAGCCCTCTGCACGCAAGCGATCCAGCAAAGGCTTCGCCAGCGACTTCTCCGGATCGGTCACGATGTAGGCGCTCACGCCCATGGCGACGCATGCGGAACACATCGCAGTCGCCGCGCCCATCGCGTCAAGATCAGGAAACCGGTGCCCCATCAGCAGGACTGTTTTGCTCGAACGGATCAATTCGGCAATCGAAGAGGCCACAATGCGCGTGCGCACTTTGTTGGTCTTTTCAATACCCTTGGCCACGCCGCCGTAGAACGAATAGCTGCCGTCCGCCTCGCGCAGCGCGACCTGATCGCCGCCGCGGCTCTGCGCCATGTCCAGCGCCTGGCGCGCATTGTCCTCGCACGCAGAATACGTTTCACCGCAGCCGACACCGACAGAAAGCGTCACGCCGACATGCCGGTCATGAAAGGTCAGGGCGCGCACCTGCGCAAGAATCTTAAACTTGTTGTCTTTCATCGAATCTATGTTGCGCCGTTCGGCGATGACAACATACATTTCCGAGCTGAGCTTATCGTAGATGGCGGAAAACCCGCTCGCCCAGTTACTCACGATCCGGTCAAGCTGCATGCGTATTTCGCCGAAATCATTGCTGGAATAATTCTTCTGGATCTCATTCAGACCGTCGAAGCTGAGAAACAGCACGTAAGGACGGCTCTCCTCATACGCGATCGCCGTTCGCTTGAGTTCGGTATCCTCTACAAAGTAGAAAATGCGAACGCGCTTGTCTTTATGTACCGTCTCGTCATAGTAGGCCGTGAAATACCGGTCTCCGTATGAAATGCTCACGCCTGTCGGCGGGAAATCGTCGCAGACCAGTCCCGGAATCAATCGGTTGAGATCACCCTTTTCAAATGATTGACCGCACAAAATTGCATCTGCGAAGTGCTTATTGTAGACCGTCAGATTGCCTGCCTCGTCCGTAACGGCCACCGGGAACGGGAAAGAAGACAGCGATTTCTTTTTGTTCATGTCGAGCTTGGCGCTCAGGTGCAGCAGCAGATGCGTCAGATCACGCCGGCAGATAACGAGCCAAAGCACATATATAATCGCAAGCGCTGAAAGCACGCCGAGTTCGACGATCGCCAGAACACGGTTACCGCGAAGCTGAAGCAAAGCGAAGCACGCCCCCGCCGCCAGAAGCAGCAGCGGGAACGCTGACAAAAAACGAAACCGCTTATAGCTCATTTAAACCTCCAGGATAATCGGCAGCACGATCGGGCTGCGTTTGGTACGCTCATACATCAGGCGGGAAACCGCGTCGCGGATTCTGCCCTTGAGCGCGTTGATATCCTTTCCCTTGCGGGATGAATACTCCTCGATCGTCGCCGTGGCCGCAGCAGCCGCATCCTCGATCAGATGCTCAGACTCACGCTCATAGACAAAGCCGCGGCTGATCACTTCCGGCCCGGACACGGCAAAACCGGTCACATAGTCGATGGCCGCCGTCACGATAATGATACCGTCCTGCGAAAGCCGTTTGCGGTCGCGCATCACGGCATTGCCGACGTCGCCGACGCCGTAGCCGTCGACAAAAATGCGGCCTGCGGGAACGTTCTGCACAAAAGCGGCTTTATCCGCCGTCATTTCGATCAAATTGCCGATATCCGGCACGAAAATATGCTCGTCCGGGATGCCGACCGCCTTTGCGAGCGCGGCATGCTTGCGCAGATGCTTCTGCTCGCCGTGGACAGGAATGAAGTAGCGGGGCTTGACAATGCCCAGAACCATCTTCAGCTCTTCCTGACAGGCGTGACCGGAAACGTGAACGTCGTACATCTTCTCATAAATCACTTCCGCGCCCAGACGCATCAGGCTGTTGATGACATTGCCGACCGTCTTTTCGTTGCCGGGAATGGGCGTTGCGGAGATGATCACGCAGTCGTTCGGACAGATTTCAACCTTTCGGTGTTCCGATGCGGCCATACGCGCAAGTGCAGAGAGCGGCTCACCCTGACTGCCGGTCGTGATGATGACCAGCTTTTCGGCTGGATATTTGCGGATGAGATCAATATTGATCAAAAGCCCTTCCGGAATCTTCAGCACACCGAGCTCTTCCCCGATCGCTACGACATTCTCAAGGCTGCGGCCGCTGAGCGCAACTTTACGCCCGAGTTTGTGCGCGACGTTCATGATCTGCTGCACACGATGCACGTTGGATGCAAAGGTAGCCACAATCAGCCGGCGGTTGCCGGCACGATGAAAGAGCATTTCAAACGACTCGCCGACCTTGCGCTCAGACTCCGTAAAGCCCGGCCGCTCCGCATTGGTCGAATCGGACAGGAGAGCAAGAACGCCCTCATTGCCGATCTGCGACAAACGCGCAAGATCAATCATTTCGCCGTCGATCGGCGTGCTGTCAAACTTGAAGTCGCCCGTCTGCACCACAATGCCCGCTTCACAGCGGATCGCCAGAGCCAATGCGCCGGGGATCGAGTGGTTGACGTGGATGCATTCGATCTCGAAGCCGCCGAGGAAAATTTTATCTCCCGGCTCGATGACGTTCAGATCCGCCACATTGAGCAGTCCGTGTTCACGCAGCTTGGATTCGATCAGCCCGATCGTAAGGATTGTGCCATAGACAGGCGCGTTGATCACCTTGAGCAGATACGGCAGCGCGCCGATATGATCCTCATGCCCGTGCGTGATAACAATGCCGCGAATCTTCTGTTTGTTTTGCTCGACGTAGCTGAAGTCCGGGATGACCATGTCCACACCGAACATATCGGCGTCCGGGAACGCCAATCCGCAGTCCACAAGGAACATGTCGTCGCCGTATTCATACAGCGTCATATTCTTACCGATTTCGTTCAATCCGCCAAGGAAAGCGATACGCAGCGGATTCTGCTGCTTTTTAGGTGCTTTTTGCGCAGTACTCTTTTTCCTGCGCGGGGCGGACGTCTTGCCCGCCGTATTCTTTGCGGCGGAAGACTTGCGTGCGGAATGCGGCGCGCCTGTTTGCGACGACTTCTGGGAGCCGTGCTGCGCGTGCTTTTCGCCGGCGGTTTTTTTACCGCGAACGGATGCATCGATAATTTCCGTTTTCTTTGCTGACATTTTATCCTCCTTTTGATGACAAACCTAACCTGATTTTGTATTTTACTACAAAACAACGTTATTGTCAAGATATAATAATACAATATATGGAAATGTCAAACTATGTATGCGGCGATTTTATTTCGCCGCAGTGCCTGACTGTTCCCGCTCTATCTCGCTGAGCAGACGCTCAAAACCGCTGCACATTTCTTCGGCGGTTTCCATTTTGGCAGCTTCTGCCACCACGTGCAGTGATTTTCCGGCGCGATCCGGCGTAATCAGTATTCTTCCGTTTTCCCGTCGCAGCGCAATGCCCTCGCGCACATCCGGCGATACATTCTCTCCCGCGCCGAACAATTCGTGCAGCTTCGCGGGAGAAAACGAAACGGAATAGCTTTTCCGTGCAAGATAAAACGTCGGAAGCTCCTCACACAGCGCTTGCAGGGAGAGCTGCCGCCGGTGGAGAATACCAAGCGCGCGCACTGTCAGGTACAGCCCGTCACGCAAAAAGATCTGCCTTGCGGACAGCCGCCGCGCTGGCGCGTCGGATGCATCGGTCGGGGCTGACAGATAGCGATGGACTGTGCGTTCATACTCTTTTGCCAGCGTATCAAGCGCCATGGGCGCATCGTATGGCACTGCTACGTCCATCCCGCTTTCAAAAGCGTCTTTGCAGCACATTGCAAGCATCTGCTCATGTTCTATAGTTCCTTCCGGCGTTACCGCATGCACGCGCATCCCGTCGGCCGAAATGCAGAACAACAGCGACTGGCTGTGCAGACACCCCAGACGAAGCAGCGTATCGTCCATCAGCAGTGATATCTGCGCATTTGCGCTCTGCACAGACGCCTCGCAGTTGCGCAGTCCGTTCGGCGCCTGTTTCATCAGCTCGCGCGCATACATCATCAGGATGCTGCGCATATCCGCTACATCGCGCACAGATTCCGGCAATACGTGTCGGTACTCCGCACGCCGCAGTCTGGATTCGATCTCACGTTCGATTCCGCGCGGCAGCGACAAACCGCCCTCACCGTACAGGTGTATCTGCGGATGGCTGCCGCCGCGTATAAAGACGCCCAGCGGCAAACCGCAGAATGCCGTACTGTAGGACAACTGCGCCTCAAAACATTCGCCGAAGCTCCAAACATGTCCCCCGCAGGACTGCACACCGCCCTCAAACGCGCGCATCATGGCTTTTGCGTTGTTCGTGCCGTCGCAGCCAACGCCGATTTTTCTGCAAGACGAGACGCTGCCGATCGCAGAGCCGAGCGAGGCGCATACAACAGCGGTCAACTCAACGTTTTCATCCAAACCGTCATCGCCGAACAAAGGTGCAAGATCAGTACCGAACTGCAGGTCATCCCGCACAAGCGCCCCGGTTCCAATCTGTTTACCCGGCCAGATACGCACATCCGGCGACACGCTCGCGCCTGCGCCGATCACACTGCGGCTGCCTGCGATACTACGCTCGTACATACTTGCGCGCTCGCACAATCGTGCGCCTTCACACAGGATTGCACTCTCCATACTGCATCGCTCGCCGACCGAAGATCGCTGCAGCAGAAGGGATCCGCGCACACGTGCGCCGCGGCCTACCGCGCTGCCCGACTCGACCGACGAATCCGGGCCGATCACAGCGCCATGTCCGATCTGCACCTGTGTGCCGATATAGACAGGCGGAACCAGCGTGTAATCGCCTTGCGGAAGCGTATCCTGCACATATATACCGTCCTTCGCTTTTTTCAGCGGGAATCGGATTCTGCCCTGTAGCAGGTCATGCTGCGTTTGCAGATAAGACGACAAATCTCCGATGTCGTTCCAATACCCCTGCGCGTGATAGCAGTACAGCGGACGCTGCGCATGCATGAGAAGCGGGAAGAGCTGTGACGCAAAATCAAACGCCTGACCGTCCGGAATCTCCGCCAGGCACGCGGGGTCTATAATATAGACGCCGGTGTTCGCAAGATTCGTCGTGGCCTGTCCCCACGACGGCTTTTCCAGAAAACGAACAATCCTGCCCGCGTCATCCGTTTCCATCAGCCCATACTCGCGCGGATCTTCCACGGAATAGCCGACAATCGTCACGGTCGCACCGCACGCCTTATGGTATGACATAATCTTTGACAGCTCAAAATCACAGACCGCGTCTCCGCTCACCACAAAGAAAGGCTCTTCCCAGTTTTCCGCCGCTTTTTTTACGCTGCCTGCCGTCCCGAGCGGATGCGTCTCGTCCGAAAAGGACAGCTTCAACGTTTTGTATTCTCCGTTCGGGTAACGCTCCGTGATGCGGTGCGCCAGATACCCGACTGTAACAACAGCCTCTTCAATTCCGTTACGTATCAGCAAATCAAACAAATACTCCAGTACCGGTCTGCCGCAAAGCATAGCCAGCGGTTTGGGTAAATCACAAGTCAAAGGACGAAGTCTCGACCCCTGACCTCCGGCAAGTATTACAGCTTTCATTGCATGCGCTCCCTTCTGAAATGTTAACGATAGTATTGGCGCTTTGACAAAAAATAATCAAAAAACTTGTAAGCCATGCAAAAATATGATACAATCGTGCAGAAAATGAAAAAGGGAGCAACCGACAATGAAACACGTCGACATTTTCACGGACGGTGCATGTTCCGGCAATCCCGGCGCCGGCGGCTACGGCGGCATCCTGCGCTACGGAAAGTACGAAAAAGAGATCAGCGGCGGCGAAGCGCATACAACCAACAACCGCATGGAGCTGATGGCCGTTATTGAAGCGCTTCGTTTGCTGAAGGAACCGTGCGAGGTGACAATTTATACCGATTCCCAGTACGTCGCCAACGGAATTACACTCGGCTGGGCGGAGTCATGGCGCAGAAATGGCTGGCGCAAAGCGGATAAAAAGCCGGCGCTCAATCCCGATCTTTGGGAGACACTGCTGGATCTGCTCAAGCAGCATGAATACACAATCGTCTGGCTTCGCGGCCATGCTGGCCATCCGGAAAATGAACGCTGCGACAAACTTGCTGTCGCGCAATCGCTCAGATACAAAGAGGAACAATAACATGCATATCGCTTTTCTGATACGCAGTCTCTCTCCCGGAGGCGCGGAACGTGCGACAACCTCGTTGGCCAACGAGATGCACCGCTACGGCCACACCGTAACAATTCTCTGCATGACCGGCAGCAAATCTTTTTACGACGTAGAAGACGGGATAATTATTCGGTACCTGAATATGAAGTCGGCAGAAGCAGAATCCGGTGTCAAACGCCTGCTTGACCTTTGGAATCGCAGCCGAATAATCCGCAGGATCGTATGCCAGATCAGACCGGACGTTCTGGTCGGAATGAGCTGGATGATGTCTGTATATGCTGCGCTTTGCCAGGGCGCAGCTGCAACTGTTACCGTCGGTACAGAACGTTCAAATCCGTTTGTTTTAAACGAATGTTTCATCAATTCCATGCTGCGCAGATTTGCCGCAGAACGATGCAGCGGCTTTGTTTGTCAGACTGAAAAGGCGAGATCGTTCTTTCCGAAACGCACACAAAAGAAAATCCGGATTATTCAAAACGGCGTTTTCAATCCGGAAGTCTATTTTACTTCGGTACCGAACAGTAGAGATTTGACGGTTACCGCCCTAGGCCGACTCGATCATAACAAAGGCTTCGACGTTCTGCTTGATGCGTTTGCGCAGGTGCACCGGAGTCATCCGCAATACGAACTGCTGATTTACGGCGACGGCGAACTGCGGCAAGCGCTGCAGCAGCAAGCCGATGCGCTGCAGCTGCACGATTCAGTGCGTTTTTGCGGTGCCGATCCCATGGCAATTCATAAAGTCGCCGCATCATCCGTTTTCGTACTCTCATCCCGTTCAGAGGGAATGCCGAACGCCTTGATCGAAGCTATGGCAGCCGGCGTGCCCTGTGTCTCTACACGTTGTGAGATGGGTCCCGAAGAATTGATTGAAGACGGCGTCAACGGTCTGCTCGTTCCGGTGGACGATGCAGGCGCAATGTCTGCGGCAATCTGCCGTATTCTGGAAAATTCGCAACTCTCCGATTCCCTTTCATCAGCCTCATTGATGATTCGGAATACGCACGATCCTGCTGCGATCGCCGGGGAATGGATCAACTATTTTGCATCTCTGCTTCCGTCATGCTGACAAATCGCAATAATTATTGATATAATCTGACAAGAAAGACTTGCATTTTTTACATTTTATTGTATAATAAAATTGTACATTTTGTTTAAAGGAGGTTCAAACTGTGAATCGTACACGCATACAAAAATTTTTATCCGTGGCGATAGCACTTGCTATCGTGTTTTCCGCATGCGCCGCAGTCGGGTATTCCTCGCTGTTCTTTTCCGTATCTGCTGAACAGACGGATTCCGGCTACCAATACATCGCCGACAACGCCAAGAAGACCGTGCAGATCACCGGATATACCGGCTCAGCACACACGCTTGCCATTCCGTCCGTGATCGAAGGGTATACCGTTGATTCCATCAAAAGCGAAGCGTTCAAGGGCAAAAACACGCTGCTGTCCGTTACGATTCCCGATACTGTGGTTACCATAGGCAGCGAGTGCTTCTCCGGCTGTACACTGCTTGGCACTGTTGAACTGGGCAAACGCGTTTCCACCATCGGCAGCAAGGCGTTTGAAAACTGCGCTGTACTCGGCACAATTAAGATACCGAAAGCTACAGCCTCGATCGGCACTCTTGCTTTTTACGGCTGCAAGGCGTTATCTTCCATCAACGTTGAAGCCGACAATCTGGTTTATGCATCGCGCGACGGCGTTCTGTTCAATCGTTTGGGCACGACGCTGATCGCTTACCCCGCAGGAAAGAGCGGCGACAGCTACACCGTACCGGATGTTACAACCATTGAGAACTATGCTTTCTGCGGCGCCAAGAACCTGAAGACGGTCACGCTGTCCTCTGCGACACTTTCGATTGAGAAAGGCACGTTCAAGGATTGCGCGGCGCTCACGCAGGTGACGCTGCCGGCAAAGCTGTCCAAAATCGAGGACGAAGTATTCAGCGGCTGTAAGAAGCTCTCCTCGCTCTCCTTCCCGGCTACGATCCGCATCATCGGTGAAAACACTTTCAAGGGATGCGTCGCCATTCCGGCTCTGACGATTCCGGAAGGTGTGACGACGGTAGGCAAGGGCGCGTTTGCAGACTGCACGGGTATCGCTTCTGTCACGATCAGCAAGAGCGTCAGCGCTGTCTCCGGCGCGGCATTCAGCGGCTGCTCCGGTATCAAGGAGTTTAAAGTCGCGGACGGCGGATCTTTCAGCGTGGACAAAGGCGTTCTCTTCAGCAAGGACGGCGCTCGCCTGATCGCCTACCCTGCCGGCATGGACGGCGAAAGCTATACGATCGGCGAAAAGGTTACTACAATCGGCGCAAACGCTTTTGACAGCTGCAAGAATCTGAAAAAGCTCGTTATTCCGGCCACGGTCAAAACGATTGTCGAGCCTGCTGTGCAAAACTGCGGCAGTCTGGTCATTCATGTTGAGGACAAATCGCCGGCAAAAACATATTTCGAGGCACATACAGACGGGTTCTCCGCGCTGAAAATCGGCTCAGATAAGCCCGGCGACGTGAATGCGGACGGCGAAGTGGACAACGCGGACGTCATTCTGCTGCGGCGCTACGTTGCGAAGTGGAAAAACATCTCTATCCATACGGACGCAGCGGACGTCAACAAAGACTCTGAGGTGGACAATGCAGACGTAATTCTGCTGCGCCGCTTTGTGGCAGGTTGGAAAAACGTATCTTTGAAATAATTTGAAAAGGAGATTCTCATGAAACACTTTACGAATCTTGCGATGATGACCATCCTTGCTCTGCTTCTGCTTGTCTGCGCGCTCCCCTTTTCCGCCGCAGCTGAAGGCAGCGCGGCCGTATCGGTCGGCAGCGCCAGCGGAAAAGCAGGCGATACTGTGACGGTCAACGTCGATCTGACTCAGAACCCCGGCGTGATTGCAATGAATCTGAACGTCAACTACGACGAAAAGCAGTTGGAGCTTGTCGGCGTAAACAATTCCGGCGTACTGAACGGATTCAATTCTCCGTCCAACTACGGCGGCGGTTCCTACACGCTCAACTGGGAAGACGGGCTGTCTACGACTAACAACAACGGAACCGGCACTGTCGCAACGCTGACCTTCAAGCTCAAGGAAGATTGCGACAAGGCCAATGTCACCGTATCCGGGAAAGGACATGACGCGGAAGTAAACGCTGTCAGCGTCTCCGGCGGCAGCGGCACCATCACAAACACCAATCCCACGACGACCACAACCACAACCAAACCCACAACGACCAAACCGACGACAACCAAACCTTCGACCACCAAGCCGAGCACAACAAAGACCTCAACCACCAGAAGGGTCACAACGACTTCCACATACACCCGCAGCTACAACGAGCAGAATACATATCCGGTTGACTTTGAAGTTCCGACGACAGAGTTCGTCGAGGAGAGCACGACCGATCTGCTGGCTCTTTGGGAGAGCACAACGGAATACCTCACCACCATGGCACCCATCACCGAAACAACGACCGAGCAGCAGGAAGAAGAATCCGGCACGTCTCTGTCTAAGACCAAGATCATCCTCATTGCGCTGATGGCCTGCTTTGCACTTATTGGTATTGCAATCATCATCTCCATGGTTCGCAAGAGCAAGGGTTAATCCGATCTGACAAAGGCGGGACTTCGCGGTTCCGCCTTTTTCTGTACATACTAAATTGAATGGAAACGCCGGAGGTTTATAACAATGAAACGAATCAGAAAGCTCGTCAGTCTACTGCTGTGCGTGTCAATGCTGGCCGCTATGCTCACATGTGCCGCTGCCGCTGCGCGGCAGGACGACGTGTACACCGCTTCCACCGTTGAAGAAGCGCTCGATCTGCTCGCGCCGGAAAACGTCGATCATTCCCGCAAGACATCGTGCAACGGAGACTGCGACTACTCCCCTGTCATCATAGTACCGGGCATCATGCAGTCACAGGTCTATGTGCAAAATAAGGAAGGCACCGGCGATCTGCTGACGGTGGACGGCTTCCCGATCGTAGAAGGCATGGATATGGCATTCATGTTTGATACGCAGTCCGTCAAGCAGGACGTCAAAAAGATGATCCTTCCGCTGCTGAAGGCGTTCTTCCTCGGCCGCAAGGCGGAGTTTACCGACCTCGTCTGCGAGATTCTGGACAAGTGCTTCTACAGCCACTACTTCAACGAAGACGGCACCCGCATGTATGAAGCGCAGGTCGATGAATACTGGTACTCACTCGAGGAATGCAAGAAGCATCCCGAAAAATCCTACAACTACGCCAAGGGCTACAGCACCGACAAGGACGGCAATACCCTGCCGACCACAAAATATGAAACGGAATACGACTTCATCATGCGTCAGGTCGACGTGAGCAGCTATGCCGAGAAGGCCGGCTGGGATCATCTGTACTACTATGCCTACAGTTCCTTCGGCGACACGCTCAGCATTGCCGAGCGGCTGAATGATTACGTACAGATGGTCAAGGACCAGACCGGTCACGATAAAGTCAGCATCGTATTCATCAGCCTTGGCGGGACGATCGGCAGCACGTATCTGTCCGAGTTCTGCAATCCGGACGACATCGACCGCATCGTCTTTGCTGCGGCGGCCGTGGACGGTTCCTATACGCTCAGCAGTCTGATGAACGCCGATCTGATTCTGGACAGCGATAAGCTGTACACGACCATCCTGCCGGATCTGATGAGCATTGTCGATTCCGATATGATGTGGGTCGGCTATCTGCTCAATGTGGTGCTGCGTATCATCCCGCAGCGTTTCCTCTCCGGTTTCCTGTCGGACGTCGCGTATGACGCGATCCATCGTGTACTCGGCAACCTGATGTACAATTGCCCGTCGATGTGGGCGCTTGTACCCAGCAGCGAATACCCCGCCATGGCGGATGAGCTTATCAAGAGCCCCGTTTTGCGTGAAAAGACCGACCGCTATTACAATATCCAGAAAAACGCCAAGCAGACCATCCGCCGTCTGACGGACGCCGGTATGGAAATCTTCGTCATCTGCGGCTATGACCTGCCGATGCCATCCGTGCTCAGCTGCTACGCCTACAGCTCGGACAACATCATCCAGGCAGCCTCCGCTTCCATCGGCGGCACGATCGCACCCTACGGCGAGGATCTTCCCGCGGACTATACGCCGGCCATCGACACGAGCTATATCTCGCCTGACCGCCGCGTGGACGCGGGCACCTGCGCACTGCCTGACCGCACGTGGTTCGTCAAGGGACAGAGCCATCTGACGCTGCAAGCCGCGCTGCACGACACGATCGAGCTGTGCATTCAGCTTGTCGTTAACAAGGACATCACCGATGCGCGCACAAACAACGGCGGCTATAAGCAGTTCAACAACTACCGCTACACCAAGCGGCTGACGGAAATGATGCGCGACTTCGACAAGCTGACGCCTGAACAGCGTGCAGCGATCCCCGCAGGCCGGCTTGACGCGATTCAGAAAGCATACGACAACGGCAAGGCAGAGCTGGACAGCATGGACTGGGATTACGACAAGATGCTCTCTGCCGAAAAAGAGATGTATTCCGCCATGTATAAGGCGGGGCTTCTGAGTAAGACTGCCGATTCGCCGTACAAACGCTACGAGCAGCCGCGCATCCTCGAAAAGATTACGCACGCGTGGAGCGATGTGACGTATAAGATCTTCGGCGCAAAAGATTTCATTCCGTTTATCTGATTGACCAGCATCTTAACAACTGTCGGGCAATGCGTCCGGCAGTTGTTTTTTATTATATTTGTTTGTTTTCCTCTTTACGAACCGAACGCATTGTGCTATAATCAGTTCGGTTATTTTTTAGTGAGGTGTTTGCTTATGCTTTTAAACAAAACGGTGCACATTCCCGATCTTGGCGATATCACGCCGGACAGCGGCTTTCATGTGCTCGAATGTACGGAAGACAATCGGTTCTCAGTCGGCAAAAACGGCGTTTGCGACATCGTTGCGACAGGCGACAAAAAAGTGGAATTCGTCTCCTTCGGCGACAGTACGCTTGCCTGTGTCAAGTCTGCAATCGCGTTTCCGACGTACTACCCCGTTTTGCCCGTCAAGACGGAATACCCGATCAAGGCTGTGTTGATGGATCTCGACGGAACCACGGTACGCAGCGAGGAATTCTGGATCTGGATTATCCAGATGAGTATCGCGAGCCTGCTCGGCAATCCGAAATTCGAGCTGGACGAAAGCGATATTCCGTTCGTTTCCGGTCATTCTGTCTCCGAGCACCTGCAATACTGCATTGATAAATACTGCCCCGGCGCCTCGCTGGACGAAGCACGCGGCTACTACTTTGAACACACACACCGCGAAATGGAAGAAATCATGCAGGGGCGCGGCAAAGACGGCGCGTTCACGCCCACTGTCGGTGTCAAGGATTTTCTGTATGAGCTCAAGGCAATGGGCGTTAAAATCGGTCTTGTGACGAGCGGTCTGTATGAGAAAGCATGGCCGGAAATCCTCTCCGCCTTCAAAACACTCGGTATGGGTGATCCGAAGGACTTCTATGACGCGATTATTTCCGCCGGTTTCCCGCTGCGCAAGGGTTCTGTCGGCACGCTCGGCGAGCTCTCGCCCAAACCGCATCCGTGGCTGTATGCCGAAACAGGCATCGTCGGACTCGGAGAAGCGTTCGCTGACCGCGACCATGTCGTGGGCATCGAGGACAGCGGCGCCGGCGTATGTGCGGTGCGCCTTGCCGGATATACGACCATCGGCATTGCCGGCGGCAACATCTTAGAGAGCGGCACTCGCGCCGTCTGCACACACTTTGAACAGAGCTTTGCCGACATTCTGAAGATTATCAAGGGCTAAGGAGGAACCTATGGACAACAAAGACAAGAAGATACAGTGCCACTTTATCTCCAACACGCACTGGGACAGAGAGTGGCGCTTCTCCGCGCGCAGAACGCAGTACATGCTCGGCTATATGCTGGACATGCTGCTCGATATTCTCGACAAAGAGCCGGGCTTTCGGCATTTCCATCTGGATTCGCAGACCATGCCGATCCAGGATTATCTTGAGGCAAATCCGGATAAGAAAGAGAAACTGAAGAAGTATATTACCGAGGGACGCATCGGCGTCGGTCCGTGGTTCTGCCTGCCGGATGAATTCACCGTGGGCGGCGAGTCTCTGATTCGCAATTTGCTGCTCGGTCATAAAATCGGACATGAGATGGGCGGCATCAGCAAGACGGGGTACTCCCCCTTCGGCTGGGGTCAGATTTCACAGCTGCCGCAGATCTATGCAGGATTCGACATCCATTTTGCATCCTTCTATCGCGGCATCAATGAGTACTGCGCACCGCGCTCCGAGTTCTTCTGGGAAAGCCCGGACGGCACGCGCATTTATGCATCCCGCCTCGGCAAGCGTCCGCGCTACAACATCTGGTATGTGGTGCAGCGTCCCGTGTATTTCAACCAGCAGAACGAGAACAACCGCGACATGGTCTGGAACGAGAACAACGGTACGTTTAAATTCATCGACGGCGAGCGCTACCAGCTTGACTACCAATATGCGCATCCGTTCTATAAATACTTTAAGGAAAACATTCAAGCCAGAGCCGAGCAGGCAATCCGTGAGCAGGATCACGACTGGACGACGTCGCACCGTTTCTGGTCTGCCGGTCACGACAGTTCCTGCCCCGACGCACGAGAAGTGCAGATGATCCATGATCTCAATGAAGCGCTGCCGAACGCCGACGTGTTCCACAGCACACTGCGCGAAATGGAGCAGGGCATCATCGACGAATTTGATCCGGACTCTCCCGTACTCTACGGCGAAATGCGCGATCCGTTCACCAAGGGCAGCGTCAGCGGCATGTTCGGCTGGATTCTCTCCGCGCGCACGTACATCAAGCAGGACAACTTCAATACCGAGCGTCAGCTTATGAATTACGCCGAGCCGATGGCAGTTTTCGCCACGCTTGCCGGCGCACCGTATCCGCAAAACTTCATCGACCTGTCCTACAACTACCTGCTGCAGAACCACGGGCACGACAGCATCGGTTCGTGCGGACGCGACATCGTATACGAAGACGTTGTTTACCGCTACAGACAGTCGCGTGAAATCGCGTCCTGCGTACTCGAACGCGCATTCATGGACGTCGCAGGCGATATCGACCTGCGCGCATTCAGCCGCGATGACGCAGCTATCGTCGTGTTCAATCCCGCACCGTTCAAGCGCACGGAGTCCATACGTCTGCGTGTGGAGCTACCCGCGGAATGGAAAGCGGATTCCTTTGAGATCCTCGATGAAGACGGCAAAGCAATGACCTATCAGGTTATTTCGACCAATAAAAACAACGCACAGATTATCCAGAACCCCAACGACGTGGCAAACGTACTGCATACCGAGCAGTACGAAATCGAGCTGTTTGTGGAAAACGTGCCCGGTTTCGGCTACAAGACGTACAAAATGCATCCGCTCTACAACGTGCGCGCAAAGACGCCTGTCACAATGTTGCGCAAAACGCAGACAATGGAGAACGACTACCTGCGCATTTCGATCAACGAAAACGGCACCTTCGACGTACTCGACAAAGGAACCGGCAAGCTGTACAAGGGTCTCGGCTACTTCAAGGATACGGGCGAGATCGGTAATCCCTGGGAGCATGTTGTGCCGGAGTGCGACGAAACGTTTACAACGCTTTCCGAGCGTGCACGCATCACGCTGCTGCATGAGGGCGAGCTGGAAACGGCGTACAGGATCGTGCTCGACTGGGCGCTGCCGGAAGGACGCGCCATGGACGAGAAGCGTCGTTCTCCGCATCTGAATCCCTGCCGCATCGAAACCGTGCTGTCCCTTCGCAAGGACAGCCGCTGGGTCGACATTCAAACGACGGTGGACAACCAGTCCGAAGACCACTACCTGCAAGTTGCGTTCCCGACGGAGATCGCATACGAATACAGTTATGCGCAGGGTCAATTTGACGTTGTAAAGCGTCAGACCGCCAAACTCGACTACTCGCTCTACGACGAGATTCCGATGACCGAACACCCGATGAATTCCTTTGTCGACGTCACAGACGGCACAGTCGGCGCGGCACTGCTGAACGAAGGCCTCAAGGCCTACGAAGCGTCCGACGACGAGTGCGGCACGGTCTATCTCTCGCTCATCCGCGCATTCCCGCTGCGCATCTGCGTCACGTCCGATATGCAGGATTATTCCGGCTGGGACAAGGGTTCGCAGTGTCTGGGCAGAAATACGTTCCACTATGCGTTCATGCCGCATAAGGGCGACTGGGAGGAAGGCGGCGTCTGGAAAGCATCCGAGCAGTTCAATCTGCGGTGCACGGTCGCGCAGATCGCGCCGACCGACCACGGCAAGAATCCGCTCACGTATTCGTTCCTGCAGCTTCGCGACGAAAACCTCAACGTCAGCGCGGTCAAGCGCAGCGAGGATGGCAACGGCTACGTCGTGCGTCTGTTCAATCCGTCTGACAAGACGGTGCAGAACGCCGTTTCTCTCGGCGGCGGCATTGCGCCGATCGACACGCCGCAGTCTCCTCTGGAGCGGCAGAGAGCGGAATTCGAGCTGCCCGCCTACAGCGGCAAACGCTGGAGCAGCGTCAAGCTCGTCTCGCTCGAAGAAAAAGATCAGGACGTTCTGACGATGGATGACGACGGATTTGTCCCCTTCGAGATCACCGGCAAGAAGATCCTGACCATCAAATTTGAACAGTAACCTATACAGCACACGGGGCGGACACAAATGTGTCCGCCCCGTGTTTTAATAATAGCAAGTTCAGGTTTCTTCCGTGTGAATGTCCACGCGCATGGGCGTATGGCTATCCGCATACTCAGCGGCGTCGGACACTCGCACATACTGCAAATAGTCCGCCTGCGACACATCCAGCCATTCAGATTCGAAGATGGCGGAGTTTTCAGCGTCCGGCGCAAAATACAAATCCAGATGTATCTGAAGAAATTCATCGTCCTCACCGCCGAAGATCTGCCGTACCAGCGAAACGGAAAACTCCGGCTTTCCGAAGAAAGCATACGTACCCGCTTCAAACAGGATCAACTCACCCTGCGCAGGCGTTTTGCACATTTGCTCAAATACATCCGTCATTTCGGAAAATGTCATCTGGTCGTTGATATGACTGCGCAGATACGCCTCGCTGTCGGCGGCAATCTTTTGCTGTGCGCCACGATCAATGGGAGAATCATCCTCTTCCGGACGTGCTTTGCGTTTACGCGCGAAAACGAAGAAGACAACCAGGCAGATCAAAATCACCGCGATCCATACGTATTTCATTTGTCCTTCCCGCTTTTCTTAGACGGCTTCTTTACAACGGCAGCGTCTGTGATTGAGCCGCTGCGCACCGTCTTATGCGCCACGGAGAGCGCGGCGTTGACCAGCGCCATGATTGGATCGACCAGATTATTCTTTAGAAGCAGCCTTCTGAACCGACTCAGCGTCGTCGCGTCAGGCACCTGCTCCTCGTCGAAACGGATCGCCATGAACTGCTTCATAGCATAGCTGTCGTAGATCGCTTCCTCCGTCCCTTTGGCGGACAGGCGGAACCACGTTTGCAGCAGGTACATACGCAGCATCGTCTCAACGCCGATCGGCTGCCTGCCCCTTCCGCTCTGCGGATAGACAGGCTCTATGAGCGCGACACACTGCGCCCATGGAACGATGCGATCCATCTCCTGCAGGAACAATTCACGCCTTGTTGTGATGCGCCGCTGGCGGTACTCAAACTCGGTAAAAGAAATCTGTTCTTTCATCATGCGCGAACCCTCCGAATCGTTTTATTTTTCTAAAAACGCCGTCAGTTTCGATATATCCAGTGCGGGATTTTCCCGGGAAAAGACATACAGGGTTTCCATCATTTTCCGCACACCGCCTGCTGAATTGCTCTCGGCATTGATGACGATTACCGGATCGTGCACACTCAATCTCGCCAGAATCCAGCCGTCGCCGGCATCTTTGCCGGTCGAGAAGCGAATGCCCTCATAGTTATCCGGCGCGGCTGTGTAGTCCGCGATCGCGGATGCATACGCTGTCCAGTCACGGATAAAGCGTTCACCGGCTGCACGGAAGTCCGACTCCAGAATCCGGAAACGCACCTCCTGCTCCTCGAGCGGAACCGAAAGGCTGTCGAGCATTGCGGACAGCTTGTCCCTGCCTATGCGCGCCATGCGTATCACGATCTGCGTCATCAGATACGCGCCGTCGTCGAGGTTGTAGTTCTGCCGGAAGGCCGCGTGACCGGACGTCTCCATCGCCAGCGGACACGCCTCGCCCGCTGCGTTCAGCTCGATCATTTTGTCAATCACGTTCTTATACCCGCGTTTAAACCGCAAGTGCTTGCCGCCGTGCGCTTCAATAAAAGCATGCAGGCCGTCGCTTGTGACGGAATCGGTCACAATCGTCCCGCCGGGGCAGTCCTCGAGGGCGATCACGGCAGCAAGCGCAACCAGACGGTTGCGGTTAATCTCGACGCCGGCTGCGTCCACGCAGCCCGCTCTGTCGACGTCGGTGTCAAACACAATGCCGAGATCGGCTCCGCTGCGCACCGTAGCTTCCGATGCCATGCACATAGCCGTTTTATCCTCCGGATTTGCCGGATGATTCGGAAACGTACCGTCCGGCTCCAGGAACTGACTGCCGGACACATCCGCGCCGAGAGGTGCGAGCACGTCACATGCATAGAATCCGCCGACGCCGTTGCCTGCATCGACGGCGATTCTGTAGCCGGTCAGAGGCTTGTCTCCCCTGCCGATCCCGTCGATGATCTGCTGCCGAAGCAGCGCGGCATACCGCGTCATGAAATCGACCGTTTCGACAGAGCCGGGCGTCTTCGGCGATTCAAAGCCGTTCGCCTCGGCAAGCGCAAGAATCTGCGCAATATCCGCACCCCCCAAACCGCCTTCAGGCGTAAAGAACTTGAGACCGTTCTTATCCATCGGATGGTGGCTTGCCGTAATCTGTACAGCGCCGTCGCACGGCAGCATCACCGTCGTCATAAACATGGCCGGCGTAGACGCCATACCGCAGGACTTGACGCACACGCCCGCCTCCAGCAGCGCGGCCGTCACAGCCGCGTCAATGCGCGGCGATGAAATACGCGAATCATGACCGACCGCAATGGTCAGCGTCTGTTGATTTGTTTTATTGCGCAGCCAATCGACAAATCCCTTTGTCATGCGCTGCACAGCTTCATTCGACAGGTACAACGGATCGTGAACCTGCACACAGCCGAATCCGCGGATATCCGTACCGCTCTTGAAGCCTTTCCAATTATACTCCATGCTTACTCCTCCGTAACGTTCTTCGGCGGCAGACACTCTAAGACCGTCATATTCCCCTGCATGGCAAACGCATCCGCCCCGGCTGGAACGAACAGGCACTCACCCGCTTTAACCGGAATATCCGCTACCGTGCCTTCGCCTGCCGTTACAACGAACGCGGACGGGATACCGGTCGGCGAGCGTTCGTATACGCCGTGGACGTCGATCCTGCGCAGGGAGAACATCGGCGTGCGCTCGTATGAAATCAGCGTTGTCGTCTCGTGCGCGTCGTCCGATTCGTCCGCATGCGGAATCAGTTTGAACTTTGCCAGCAGCTCCGGCAGCGTGTGCCGCACATAGTGGAAGCAGTCGAACATCTTGTCAAAGCCCAGTCCCATGTGACACAGGAAGTCCGGCAGCTTCTCGCCGAGTGTATTGCACTTTTCCAGACTGATTGTATAATCCGTCGGTTCCTGGATTTCAAGCAGGAAACAGCCCGGCCCGATGGCATGCGGCGTGCCGCCTTCAATCAGAAAGACGTCGCCCGGATGCACCGGCACTTTATGCATCAGCGCCGCCATTCCGGCGATATCCTGCCGGTCAAACAACGCTTGAAGCTGCTGCTTTGTCACGTCTTCCTTGAATCCGAGCAAAATATGCGGCTGCTCACCGCCGATTTCACGCCCGCCGAGAATATACCACGCCTCGGTTTTGCCGTAGTCGGAATGAAAAAGCGTCTTTGCCGCATCCTTGTCGGGATGCACCTGAATCGGCAGCCGCTCGGCAGAATCGAGGAACTTGGTCAGCACACCAAAATGCACACCGTGTGCGGCAATATGATCCGCGCCGAGATACCCCTGCGGATCGGCCTCAATCAAATCCTTGAGGTATGCGATCCCGTCTTGCGTTTGCACACGGCTCAAGCCCTCCCGATCCGGCGTATCTTCCCGCGGCGGATTGTTCGCCTCGACCACAGAAGCCAGCCAGTCCTCCGGAAAATAGCCGTCCTGTCCCGGATCGCCCCGAAGCGCATCCAGAAGCAGACCGCCCAGATAGATCCGCCAAACCCGGTTCGGCAGCATTTTCATAGGTATCAAGCCAATCACCCCTTAATTCTACATATAGTATACGGGAATTTTCCTGAAATTGCAATGAGAAATTGACAGATTCCACAAAAACAAGTATAATAGCCCATAGAGGTGATCGAATGCATACGATACTCGTCACAGGCGGTGCCGGATTCATCGGCTCCAACTTTGTACATTACATGCTCAATACCTATCCTGACATACGCATCGTCAATCTGGACGCACTGACGTATGCGGGCAATTTAGAGAATCTGCGCGACGTCGAGTCGGACGCCCACTATGTTTTTGTCAAAGGTGACGTGCGCGACAAAGAAACGGTAGACCGTATATTTGAAAATTACGGCATCGATACAGTTGTGCATTTTGCTGCCGAAAGCCACGTGGACCGCAGCATCACACATCCGGAGGTTTTTCTTTCGACCAACATACTCGGCACCGGCGTGCTGCTTGACAGCGCAAAACGACACTGGAGTCTGCGTCCGGACGACAAATACTGCCGCGAATACCAAGACGGTGTAAAGTATCTGCAGGTTTCTACAGACGAAGTCTACGGCGCGCTGGGCAAAACAGGTATGTTCACGGAGACCTCTCCCCTCTCGCCCAACAGTCCCTATTCCGCGTCCAAGACTTCCGCAGATCTCATTGTGCGCGCATACGGCGAGACATACGGTCTGCCGGTCAATATCACACGCTGTTCCAACAACTACGGCCCGTATCAGTTCCCCGAAAAGCTCATTCCGCTGATGATTCACAACTGTGTGCAGAACATACCGCTGCCTGTGTATGGAGACGGCATGCAGATTCGCGACTGGCTGCACGTATCCGATCACTGCAGTGCCATCGACACCGTTCTGCAAAAGGGACGCATAGGCGAAGTGTACAACATCGGCGGCAACAACGAAAAGGCCAACATTGAGATTGTCCGGCTGATTCTGCACGCCACAGGCAAGGATGAAAGCCTGATCCGCTATGTCAAGGACAGACCCGGTCACGACCGACGCTATGCGATCGACAACACCAAGATCACGACCGAGCTCGGCTGGACTCCGAAATACACCTTTGAGCAAGGCATGGCAGATACTGTGCAATGGTATCTAAACAACACCGCATGGGTCGAACACGTTGTCAGCGGCGCATATCAGAATTATTACAAAGAAATGTACGAGAAAGCATAAAGAGGGTGACATAATGCACATGAACGACTTAATCCGTAAAAAACGTGACGGAAACAAATTGACCGAAGAAGAAATCCTTGCATTCGTGCAGGGATATACCGAAGGCAGCATTCCGGACTATCAGGCCTCCGCACTCGCAATGGCGATCTATTTTCGCGGTATGGATGCGAAGGAAACAGCTGCGCTGACGATGGCGATGGCGAATTCCGGCGACCGACTGACAATGCCGGAAATGGGCGTCCGCGCCGATAAGCACTCCACCGGCGGCGTAGGCGACAAAACGACGCTGATTGTTGCGCCGATTGTCGCGGCCTGCGGCGTAAAAGTGCCCAAAATGTCCGGCCGTGGACTGGGTCACACCGGCGGCACTACGGATAAGCTCTCCGCTATTCCCGGTTTTCGCACCGATCTTTCCATGAAGGAAATTGAATCTATCGTGCAAACGTGCGGTTTGTGCATTGCCGGAAGCTCAAAGGAACTCGCTCCCGCGGATAAGAAGCTGTACGCACTGCGTGATGTAACCGCTACGGTCGACAGCATCCCGCTGATCGCTGCCAGCATCATGAGCAAGAAATTCGCCGCCGGCGCGCAGAACCTTGTTCTGGACGTCAAAACCGGAAGCGGCGCTTTTATGAAACGCAGCGCCGACGCGAAATCACTGGCCAAAGCCATGGTCGATATCGGCACGCACGAAGGTCTGCGCGTAACGGCGCTCATCACCAACATGGATGCGCCGCTCGGTTATGCAATCGGCAACACGCTTGAGGTGATTGAAGCGGTACAGACACTGCAGGGTATCGGCCCTGAGGATCTGACGCAGCTTTGCCTGCATCTTGCCGCACAGATGCTGTATCTCGCGGGCAAGGGAACACAGGACGAATGTATGGAAATGGCGCAGCACGCGCTTTACAGCGGTCTTGCGCTCGAACGCCTGATCTGGATGGTCAGCGCACAGGGAGGCGACAGTAGTGTGATCACCGATACAACGCTATTCCGCAAGTCCCGGTGTTTCCGCACAGTCAAGGCGCGTTCGGACGGCTTTATACGCCGCATCGACGCCGAGAAATGCGGACTTGCCGCCATGCGTCTTGGCGCCGGCCGCACCACCAAAGATGATGAAATCGACCCGGCAGCGGGGATCGTACTGGATGTCAAACCCGGCTCCGAGATTCATTCCGGCGACCGGATCGCCACGCTCTTTGCAGAGCGCGACGACGTATTTGACGGCGCTGTGGAACTGCTCGCCGACGCGTTCGAGGTTTCCGACGTCGAACCGAAACCGATTCCGTTGATTATCGACCGCATCAGCAACGTAAAGTAACACGTAGGTACATCGGCCTCGCAGAAATGCGAGGTCTTTTTTTACAAAAGCTATGGACATTTCCACCAAAAAGTGATACTATTCTTTTGGCAATTTCACGAAATGAAGGGATCAAAATGCAAGTCTTACTGCAAATCGCAATCACACTCGCCGCCGGCCTGATGATGTCGCGTCTTTCCAAACGGCTTGGCCTGCCGTCCGTCACGGCCTATCTTGTGGCCGGTATGCTGATCGGCCCGTATGTCCTCGGTCGTGTGGGCATACCCGGTCTCGGTTTCGCATCCATGGACGAAGTTAAAGCGCTCGGTATGATTTCCGACGTCGCGCTCGGCTTTATCGCGTTCGCCATCGGCAACGAATTCCGCCTGTCCGCCCTGAAAAAGACCGGCAAGCAGGCCACAGTGATCGCTATCGTACAGGCGCTGACCGCGACGCTGTTCGTGGATCTTGCGCTGTATCTTCTGCACTTGTGGCTCGGCGACCGTCTTCCCCTGCCGATGGTGCTGATTCTGGGTGCCGTCGCGACCGCTACGGCTCCGGCCGCAACGCTCATGGTTGTCCGCCAGTACAAAGCAGATGGCCCCCTGACACGTCTGCTGCTGCCGATCGTTGCACTTGACGATGCAGTCGGTTTGATCGTGTTTGCCGTTTCGTTCGGCATTGCCAAAGCGATGCTTGGCGGAAAATTCGATCTGATTTCGATTTTCGTCAATCCCCTGCTCGAGATCGTTCTTTCTCTTGCACTGGGCTTCGTGATGGGGCTGCTGTTCTCCGCTGCGGAAAAATTCTTTGACTCCAACAGCAAGCGGTTGAGCATGTCCATTACGTTTGTAATCCTGACTGTCGCGCTCTCCAAGTTGGAGTTCCATATCGGCAGCGTCCATATCGGCTTTTCCACACTGCTCGTTTGCATGATGCTGGCAACCGTATTCTGCAACGTTTGCGACTTTTCCGAGGAAATCATGGGACGTGTCGACAAATGGACGGCTCCCCTGTTTGTATTGTTCTTTGCGCTCAGCGGCGCGGAACTTGAACTGAACGTCTTTGCGGATTGGACAATCGTTGGCGTCGGCATCGTCTATATCCTGTTCCGCTCAGCAGGCAAATACCTCGGTGCGCTCGGCAGCGCAAAACTCATGCGATGCGACAAAAACGTCTGCACACATCTGGGCATCACGCTGTTGCCGCAGGCCGGCGTTGCGCTCGGCATGTCCGTGACCGCCGAAAGTCTCCCGGGCATCGGATCGCTGATCCGCAATATAGTGCTGTTCGGCGTGCTGATCTATGAACTGGTCGGCCCCCTGCTGACGAAATGGTCGCTCACACAAGCCGGCGAGATCCAACCGAAGCCGGTTGAAAAGACGCGCGCGCATAAGCTCGCCGAAGCCGGAAAATAAATAGCAAAAAACACTTGACACTCGGCGGCTGATAGTGTATAATACTGCCGTTGAGCAAACGGAGAGTTGTCCGAGTTGGTCGAAGGAGCACGACTGGAAATCGTGTAAGCCGTCAAAGCGGCTTCGAGGGTTCGAATCCCTTGCTCTCCGCCAAAAGCCTATGAAGCACAAGATGTTTCGTAGGCTTT